>JBLHEU010000123.1:0-9563 GCA_047614525.1 Bacteroidia bacterium
CATCATAATCTTTATGAATGCACAACACGTACCAGCAGCATTTGCGGCCATTTTCGATGGAGCATTTACAGGAGTAGGAATTGCAGGTGGTGCACTCGGAGTACTTATTCAAGGTTTCCGCAGAGCGGCATTCTCAAATGAGGCCGGAATTGGTTCGGCAGCAATCGCTCACTCAGCAGTGAAAACCAAGCATGCAGCATCAGAAGGAATCGTTGCACTTTTAGAGCCGTTTATCGACACAGTAGTAATCTGTACAATGACCGCCTTGGTTATCGTAATCTATAACATAGAAGGAGCTTTTGCTTACGGAAATGCTGCCGGTAACGCAGTTTTTGCTGATGGAACCGCGCTCTCAGGTGTTGGTCTAACCAACCACATTTTCGAAAGCTCAATCCCGCATTTCTCAATCATACTTACAATAGCCGTAGTGTTGTTTGCCTTTTCAACCATGATCTCTTGGTCATATTACGGCATGCAATCTTGGACATACCTTTTCGGAAAGACAGACAGAAACGAGAAAATCTACAAAATTCTCTTCTGCATATTTGTAGTAATCGGTGCAGCATCCAAAATGGGAAGCGTACTCGATTTCTCCGATGCCATGATCTTCGCCATGATGGTTCCCAACATGATCGGACTCTTCATCCTTGCACCTTACGTTAAGGAAGAGCTAGCCAAGTATTTGGCAGCAATTAAGAACAAGTAATTCAGTAGGGCGCTACCTCCAAGGGGTCAGGCTTTCCGCTCATACTCCTCGTCCGCGCTAATGCGCGGTCTGTGGGGTAACCGCTTCAATCCTTAGCGCACCTAGCTCCAATCTAACTTGTTGCCGTTAGTTCTCTCATCTAGCGGGTTTCCCGTACATACACCACCGTATGGGCGTTCCGAGATACACCCCCATTTCCCCGCTAGCACAAGTTTGTAACTTGTGTTTCTTCTTCTCTGGGTGAAAACCATGAGCGAAGCGATTAGCTAAAAAGCAGACACGCAATGTTTTAGAAGCCTAGTAAATCTGAGTGCTTGTACGGGTGCTCTTCACTCTCGCACCTTACTTAAAAGAGGAGTTGGTCAAGTTCTTGGCAGCTATTAAAGAAAAGCAGTATTCGATTCTTCTTTGTTGAGTTGTCTAACAATTTATAACTTGCTTCCGGAATTGAAACCTAGAAGTAATGTTACCCAACTGGTTTAAGGAGTATCTCTCCTTTCATAAAACGGAACGTAGAGGGATTTTTGTCCTCGTTATCTTACTTATTGGCCTAATCGGTTTCAATATGTACCAGCGCTATTTTTGGAAAAGCGATTGGGAAAGTATCGAACTCCAGTTCGGAGAACAGATTATTCAGTTTGAAGAAGAAACAAAAAGGCTTGCCAACCAAAAGGAGACATCAAAACCTTGGCTTCCAAAAGCAATAGATTATTTCAAGTTTGACCCCAACAAGTTAGATAGCACAGGTTGGGTAGCGTTAGGGTTTAGCCCCAAGCAATCTGCAGCGGTTATCAGATATCGCAGCGCAGGAGCGGTTTTTAGAAAGCCAGAAGACGTGAAGAAACTCTTTGTAGTTGATGATGAGAAATACACGCAACTAGAACCTTTTATCGATATAAAACCCATTGCCAATAAACCTAAAAAGAAATGGGACAAGCCCAAGTATGAGCCGAAACCAAAATGGGAAAAACCAATTTACGCACCTAAGCACATTGAGTTGAATACAGCAGACTCTACCATGCTTGTGGAAGTCCGTGGTATTGGTCCGTTTTTCGCCAGAGTGATAATTGAATACCGAGATAAGCTGGGTGGCTATCGAACCAAACAACAAGTTCTGGAAGTTTATGGAATGGATTCCGCCAAGTATGCCAAAATAGAAGGCGAGCTTTGGGTTGATTCCACGGCTGTGTCTAAAATCAACATTAATACAGCTACCCTTAAAGATTTAGTTCATCACCCTTATATAAACTTCAATCAGGCAAAAGCCATAGCTAATTATCGTAAACAACATGGACCCTTTAAATCGGTTTCTGACCTGCAAGAAATCCATTTGGTTAAGGGGGAGACTTATCGTAAAATTGCACCCTATTTCACGGAGCAATAAATGCTAGAAACGCGTATTAAAACTGCCATTAGAGATGTACCAGATTTCCCTAAACCAGGAATTCTGTTTAAAGACATCACACCTATATTAATGGACCATCAGCTTAGCGTTGATATTGCTGAACAAATGGCTAAAGAAGCTGAAAAATGGAATATTGATGCCATTGTTGGTGTTGAAAGCCGTGGCTTCTTTTTTGGAATGATGGCCGCTCAGGTACTCAAGGTTCCGTTCATCCCAGTTCGTAAAGCAGGTAAACTGCCATACCAAACCGTTTCTCATAAATACGATTTGGAATACGGAAGTGCTGAGGTAGAAATGCACATAGATACAATCCAACCAGGTTGGAACGTGCTAATTCATGATGATTTGCTTGCAACAGGCGGAACCGCTTCTGCAGCCGCAGAGCTGATTCAAAAACAAAAAGGAAACGTAGCAGGTTTCTCCTTTTTGGTGACACTAGACTTTTTAAACGGTAAAGAGAAACTGGATACATACTCCAAGAATTTCTCAAGCCTTGTAAACTATTAATAGATGGATTTTTCACAGAACGAAAATCAGAAGATGATTGCGGACATGTGCCGCGATTTTGCAGAGAAGAACATTCGCCCAAAAATGATGGAGTGGGATGAAAGCCAAGAATTCCCAGTTCCGCTTTTTAAGCAAATGGGCGAACTTGGTTTAATGGGAGTTCTCGTTCCTCAAGAATACGGTGGCGCTGGTCTTTCATATTTGGAATACGTTACGGCCATTACAGAAATAGGAGCAGTTTGCGGGAGTATTGCACTTTCTATGGCCGCTCACAATTCTTTGTGTACTGGTCATATTCTTCAGCATGCAAATGAAGAGCAGAAGAAAAGATGGTTGCCAAAACTGGCTACAGCAGAATGGATTGGCGCTTGGGGATTAACTGAACACAATACAGGTTCAGATTCTGGCGGTATGAATACAACGGCTGTTAAGGATGGTGAGTATTGGGTGATAAATGGTGCAAAGAACTTCATTACGCATGCCATTTCTGGAGACATTGCAGTAGTAATGACAAGAACTGGCGAGAAAGGAGATTCTCACGGAATGACTGCTTTTGCTGTTGAGAAAGGAACGCCAGGTTTTACTTCTGGAAAGAAGGAGAATAAGTTAGGAATGCGTGCTTCCGAAACGGCAGAGTTAATCTTCCAAGATTGCCGAGTGCATGAAAGCAACATGATTGGTAAGGAAGGAGCAGGGTTTATCCAAGCCATGAAAGTGTTGGATGGTGGTAGAATTTCAATTGCTGCGCTATCCTTAGGAATCGCCAAAGGGGCAACAAAAGCCGCAACGAAATATGCTAAAGAACGCGAGCAGTTCGGAAAACCAATTGCTCAGTTCCAAGGAATTGCCTTTAAATTGGCTGATATGCACACCGAATATGAAGCGGCCGAATTGCTAACCATGCAAGCTGCTGATATGAAGAATAAAGGATTGAATGTAACGGTGAAATCAGCCATGGCTAAGTATTATGCATCTGAAGTTTGTGTGCGTTCTAGTACAGAATGTGTTCAGATTTTTGGCGGATATGGGTTCACCAAAGATTTTCCAGCAGAAAAATTCTTCAGAGATAGCAAGCTTTGTACGATTGGAGAGGGAACTTCTGAGATACAAAAGGTAGTAATTGCCAAGAATCTTATTAAAGGGTAGCTAGGTTTAAAGAAAAAATTATCTTTGCAGCCCGATTTCGAACAAAAAGAGGTAAAAGACATGTTGATTATACCAGTAAAAGAAGGAGAAAGCATCGAGAGAAGTCTTAAAAAGTTCAAACGAAAGTTTGAAAAGACAGGTGCAATGCGTCAGCTAAGAGCTCGTAAGCAGTACATCAAGCCTTCTGTTGGACGTAGAAAAGAAATGAAGAAAGCACGTTACGTGCAAGGTCTAAGATTAGAAGACGAAGGATAGTTTTTTTTTAGTCTTCCTGAAACATTATATCTAAATTCCAGTTAGTGAAACACTAGCTGGAATTTTTTTTATGCGCGAGATTGTAGAGGGGTTTTTAGATTACATTCAGAAGGAAAAGCGATTTTCTACGCATACCGTTATTGCCTATTCCAAGGATTTAGATCAATTTCTTCATCACGTTACAGAAAACTTAGAGGTTACCTCAATCCAAAAGGTTGATCATCACGACATCCGGTCTTGGATTGTATCCATTTTAGAAGATGAAAAGCTTCAAGCCACCTCGGTTAACCGAAAAATTTCTTGTTTGAGGTCATTTTACAAGTACCTCATTAGAAACGAAGTAGTTTCTAAAAATCCAATGGCCAAGATTACTTCGTTGAAAGCGAAGAAGAAACTACCTCTGTTTTTGGAGCAAGTGCAGATGGAGAATCTTCTAGACCAGATGGAATTCGGAGAAGGTTTTAAAGGAGTTAGAGACAAACTAATTATAGAGTTATTGTATTGCACAGGAATGAGACGTGCAGAATTAATTGGGCTAAAGACTTCAAATGTCAATAGGTCTAATCAGGAGATTAAAGTTTTAGGAAAGAGGAACAAGGAGCGAATTATTCCATTGTCACAATCCAGCCTGTTGCTTATTGCCAAGTATGAAACCCTAGCTAGAGATTCTTTCGGAGCTTTAAAACAGAATGGTTTTCTGCTTGTAGATGATAATGGTGAACAGATGTCGGATGGATTTGTTTATAGGAAAGTGAATCGGTATCTTCGATTGGTAACTACCATTGAGAAGAAAAGTCCACATATCCTTAGGCATACTTTTGCAACACATATGCTTAATAATGGTGCCGACCTTAATGCCATCAAAGAACTACTTGGTCATTCCAGTTTATCGGCCACTCAAGTTTATACGCACAATTCAATTGAGAAATTAACCCAGATATATAAACAAGCCCATCCCAGGGCATAAACAAAACGCCATGAAAGTCAAGATTCAATCAATCCATTTCGATGCCGACCAGAAACTTTTGGATTTTGTAGAAACTAAGGTTGGAAAGTTGAACACCTACAGTAATAGCATTATCGATAGCGAGGTTTTTTTGCGTTTAGATAAAAATGATTCGCATGAGAATAAAGTTGCGGAGATAAAGCTGCTTGTTCCCGGTAATGATTTATTTGCTAAACGTCAATGCGCGTCATTCGAAGAAGCAACCGATCAAGCGGTTGAAGCTATTAGACGCCAATTAAAGAAGCAAAAGGAAAAAACAGGAGTACACTGATTTTTATGTGTTTTTGAACCCGATAGAAACTCCAGCTTGCTGGAGTTTTTTTTGTTGCATACCTCACCGGATGAGAGGTTTTTCAAGTGATGTTGACAACAATTTGCCTAACTTTTTCTGAGCCTTTTGAGATTGTGTTTAATTTTTTTTTAGACCTGTTGTTCTCCTGTACTTAAAGTAGTACATTTGCAGTCCTTTTTCAAGGGGGTTTTATGTCGTAATATCGCTGTAAGGCCTACGGATAAAGGAAAGTAGAGTAAAAGCCGGTGTAGCTCAGTTGGCCAGAGCAGCTGATTTGTAATCAGCATGTCGGGGGTTCGAATCCCTCCACCGGCTCGGTTCTTTGAAAATATTTAAGTATCGGGGAGATACTCAAGCGGCCAACGAGGACAGACTGTAAATCTGTTGGTTTTTACCTTCGAAGGTTCGAATCCTTCTCTCCCCACCACTTGAAAAAATTATTTAAGCGGGAGTAGCTCAGTTGGTAGAGCATCAGCCTTCCAAGCTGAGGGTCGCGAGTTCGAATCTCGTCTCCCGCTCATTAAATAATAGTTACCCCAACAGCTGCGGGGTGTGAAAGCCGATGTAGCTCAGGGGTAGAGCGCGTCCTTGGTAAGGACGAGGTCGGGGGTTCAAATCCCCCCATTGGCTCAAGGAGTTTTGAGGAGAGAGATTGAAGATGTAAGTAAACAGTAATTATTAAATAAGTAACAAATCAATTAATATTTAACCATGGCCAAAGAGAATTTTGATCGTTCCAAGCCGCATGTTAACATTGGTACTATTGGCCACGTTGACCACGGTAAAACAACATTAACCGCTGCTATTACTCAGGTACTCCATAAGGCTGGTTTGTCTGAAGCAAGAGATTTTGAATCAATTGATAATGCCCCTGAAGAAAAAGAAAGAGGTATTACAATCAACACTTCACACGTAGAATATACTACGGCAACTCGTCACTACGCTCACGTTGACTGTCCAGGTCACGCGGATTACGTGAAGAATATGGTAACAGGTGCTGCCCAAATGGATGGTGCTATTGTAGTTGTAGCGGCAACAGATGGTCCAATGCCACAAACTCGTGAGCACATCCTTCTTGCACGTCAGGTAAACGTACCAAGAATCGTTGTTTTCATGAACAAGTGCGATATGGTTGATGACGAGGAGCTTTTGGAGCTCGTTGACATGGAGATAAGAGAATTGCTTTCTTTTTATGAGTACGATGGAGATAACACACCGGTTATTCAAGGGTCTGCGCTAGGTGGATTGAATGGTGATGAAAAATGGTCTAAGACTATCCTTGAGTTGATGGAGGCTGTTGATACTTGGATTGAGATTCCAAAAAGAGAAATTGACAAAGATTTCATTATGCCAGTTGAGGATGTATTCTCAATTACTGGTCGTGGTACTGTTGCTACAGGAAGAATTGAAGCAGGGGTTATCAATACAGGAGATGCTGTTGAGATTCTAGGTATGGGAGATGAGAAATTGACTTCTACCATTACTGGAGTTGAGATGTTCCGTAAGATTCTTGACAGAGGTGAGGCCGGAGATAACGTTGGTCTACTTCTTAGAGGTGTTGAAAAAGAGGCTATTAAGAGAGGAATGGTAATTGCCAAGCCTGGTTCTATCAAGCCACACTTGGAGTTCAAAGCTGAAATCTATGTTCTTAAGAAAGAAGAAGGTGGACGTCATACTCCATTCCATAACAAATACCGTCCACAGTTCTACATCAGAACCACAGATGTTACAGGTGAAATCTTCCTTCCAGAAGGGCAGGAAATGGTTATGCCTGGTGATAACTTGACTATTACCGTTAAGTTAATTGTACCAGTTGCGATGAACGTAGGTCTTCGTTTCGCTATCCGTGAGGGTGGAAGAACAGTAGGTGCGGGTCAAATTACTGAGATCACCAAGTAATAAAAACTGAAGTAGTAAAAGGTGTTCCGACATAGTCGGGATGCCTTTTGCCTTCAATAAACGGGTGTAGCTCAGTTGGTAGAGCACTGGTCTCCAAAACCAGGTGTCGGGAGTTCGAGTCTCTCCTCCCGTGCAACGTAAATAAAGGAAATGGCAAGTATCATTACATACGTAGAAGAATCTTACAACGAGCTTGTAAATAAAGTGTCTTGGCCAACATGGGCTGAGTTGCAAAATAGCACTTGGATTGTTGCTGTTGCATCAGTCATTATTGCGCTTATGATTTTCGTAATGGATTTCGTATTCGGTATTACTGGTTCTCCTGGAACTGAGCAAGAAGCGGGTTCTTTATGGAGAGGAATCTTAGGTTTTTTCTATGACTTATTCTGATCAAACTGAAATTAAGACGAAGATGAGCGAGAGCAGTAAAAAATGGTACGTGGTACGGGCCATTAGTGGTCAGGAAACTAAGATTAAGAGTTACATCGAAATGGAGGTTTCTCATGCTAAGTTGTCGGAACATGTTGCTCAAGTACTGATACCTAAAGAGAAAGTGTTTCAGATTAGAAAAGGAAAGAAAGTAAGTAAGGAGAGAAACTTCTTTCCAGGTTATATTCTTGTAGAGGCTGATTTGATTGGAGAAATTCCACACATCATTAAGAATATTACTGGTGTAATCGGATTCCTTGGCGAAACAAAAGGTGGTGCACCGGTTCCATTGCGCCAGTCTGAGGTGAATAGAATCCTCGGTAAGGTTGATGAGTTAGCGGAGAGTGATGAGGAAATGAATATTCCTTTCATTGTTGGAGAGGCGGTTAAAGTAATTGACGGACCGTTCAACAGCTTTAGCGGAGTCATTGAAGAGATTAATGAAGAGAAAAAGAAACTCAAGGTAATGGTTAAGATTTTCGGAAGAAAAACACCATTAGAATTGAGCTACATGCAAGTAGAAAAAGAGTAAATAAACGAGGATTTATCAGTGCATTGATTTTTGAATGCTTCCCCCTGCGCTGTCTATCATATATAAATAGTTCAAATAAATAGTTAAACAATGGCAAAAGAGATAAGCGGATTTATTAAGCTCCAGATTAGGGGTGGTGCCGCTAACCCTGCCCCGCCTGTGGGACCTGCATTGGGTGCTAAAGGAGTCAATATCATGGACTTCTGTAAGCAATTCAACGCAAGAACTCAGGAAACTCCGGGCAAGGTTTTGCCGGTGGTGATTACACTTTTCGCGGACAAGTCGTTCGAGTTTGTAATCAAAAAGCCCCCTGTTGCTGTCTCAATTAAAGAGGCGATTAAGCTTAAGTCTGGTTCTGCAGAGTCTAACCGCGTTAAAGTGGGAAAGATTACCGTAGATCAGTTGAGAGTTATCGCTGAAGAAAAAATGCCTGATATGAATTGTTTTACTGTTGAATCTGCCATGCATATGCTAGCTGGTACAGCTCGTAGCATGGGAGTGACTATCAAAGGACAACTTCCAGAAAAAGTTTAAGAAAAATGGCACTTACTAAGAATAGAAAGAAAGCCCTTGAGCTAGTGGATGTTGATCAGACATATTCACTCAGCGATGCGGCAGGGATACTAAAACAGATGCCTACTATGAAGTTCGATTCTTCGATTGATCTAGCCGTAAGGTTAGGTGTTGATCCTAGAAAAGCGAACCAAATGGTACGCGGTGTTTGTAGCCTTCCACATGGTACAGGTAAATCAGTAAAAGTTCTAGCGCTTTGTACTCCGGATAAGGAAGAAGAGGCTAAGGCAGCCGGTGCTGACTACGTTGGACTTGACGAGTATCTCGACAAGATCAAGGGGGGATGGACCGATGTAGATGTTATAGTAACCATGCCAACGGTTATGGCCAAATTGGGCCCGTTGGGTAGAGTATTAGGACCACGTGGTCTAATGCCTAACCCAAAAGCGGGAACAGTTACCATGGACATTGGTAAGGCGGTTTCTGATGTAAAAGCCGGAAAGATCGACTTCAAAGTTGATAAGTACGGAATCGTTCATGTAGCAGTAGGTAAGACTTCTTTCTCGAAAGAAAACATTATCGAAAACGTGCAAGAGATGATTTCAACGCTTCTCAAGATGAAGCCATCTGCGGCAAAAGGAACCTACATCAAAAGTGTTGCTCTGTCTGGGACCATGAGTCCTAGTGTGAGGATAGATGTTAAATCAGTAGATTAATACGTAAGCAAAAGAACAATGACCAAAGAGGAAAAAAATCAAGCAATTGATGCTCTGGTAGCAGATCTTGACGCTTCCGCCAATTTCTATCTGGCCGATATCTCAAATCTGAATGCAGAGCAAACTTTTAAGCTTCGATCAGTGGCTCACAAACGCT
>JBLHEU010000124.1:0-9546 GCA_047614525.1 Bacteroidia bacterium
TTGTCTGATGCACCAACGCGACTAAAAACTTTATCAACTATACCCAGAGTTGCGCTTTTTGCTGGAACAAAGCAACCCATTTGCGCAATTATTGATATGAGAGCCGTCTGTCTTAGCAAGGCTGACTTACCGGACATGTTAGGACCTGTAATCACTAATACCTGTTGCGTGCGATTGTTGAGGTAAACATCGTTTGCAACGTAGGTCTCACCAATAGGCAAGGACTGTTCAATAACAGGATGTCTGCCATCTTTTATCTGAATAATGGATTCTTCTGCAAACTGTGGCTGAACATATTGGTTCGCTTCACTGACTAGGGCAAAAGATAGTAGGCAGTCTATTTGCGCAATAAGATTGGCATTTTGCTGAAGAAAAATAACATACTGATTTAGACCAGTAATTACGTCTTGATACAATCTTGTTTCTAAGGCCAAGATTTTTTCCTCTGCTCCTAAGATTTTTTCCTCGTATTCCTTGAGTTCTTCGGTAATGTATCGCTCGGAGTTAACTAAGGTCTGTTTCCTGATCCAAGTTTCTGGAACCTTCTCTTTGTGTGCATTGGTAATCTCTAGATAGTAGCCGAATACATTATTGAATCCAATTTTTAGGCTTGTAATACCTGTTAATTCCGATTCTCTCTTTCGAATGCCAACTAAATAATCTTTGCCGGAGAATGACAAATCTCGAAGTTCATCCAGCTCGTTAGAAATACCTGTTTTAATGACGGTTCCTTTCTTAATGTTTACAGGAGCCTCTTCAGAAATGCTTGCTTCAATGGTATTGAACGCATGAGTGCAAGGGTTGATTAAACTGGCAATTTCGGATAGAGAATTGCAGTCGAGACTTTGGATTGATGCAATCACCGAAGGAAGTTCTCCAAGTGACCGGCCAAGTGAAAGAAGCTCTCTTGGGTTCATCCTGCCTGTACTGAGTTTGGAAGCCAAACGTTCAAAATCCGCGATACCATCAAAACGTTCTGTCAGATCAACCCTAACAGATTCTGTTGCAAGTAAAGTTGACACTGCTGAAAGTCTTTTTTCGATGAGAATCTTTTCCTTTAAAGGAAAAGCCACCCATCTTTTCATAAGGCGAGAACCCATTGAGGTATTTGTACGGTCTAGAATGTCTATCAAACATTTACCATCGGCTTGACTAGGACGCAGTATTTCAAGGTTTGCAGCGGTAAACCCATCAATCCACATGTACTTTTCTTCCTCAATCCGCGAGATAGAGTGAATGTGAGATGTTTGCTTATGGTGAGTGTCAATTAAATATTGGAGAGCAGCACCACCCGCAATAATTCCATGTTCAAGATGATTTATGCCAAATCCCTTTAGGTTTTTAGTTCCGAAATGGTTGTTAAGCATTTCTGTTCCAAATCGGGAGGTATAGACCCAATCTTCCATTGTGAACGTGCAATAGCCATCACCAAAGATTTCGTTAAATTGTTTACGAAAGCTTTTTCTGAAAAGTATTTCTGAGGGGGCGAAGTTCTTTACCAGCTTTTGAGCGTACAACTCGTTGCCTTCTGCCAAAAGAAACTCTCCTGTTGAAATATCAAGAAAAGAGATTCCAATGAGCCTGTCTCCAAAATGCAAGCTGCACAGAAAATTGTTAGATCGTTGTTCTAGAACATTGTCGTTAAAGGAAACACCGGGAGTCACCAATTCGGTTACACCACGCTTTACAATTCCTTGCGCTTGTTTAGGGTCCTCAAGTTGGTCGCAAATTGCTACGCGATGACCAGCTCGAACCAGTTTAGGTAAATACGTTTCCAACGAGTGATGAGGGAAACCGGCAAGTTCTATGTGCGAAGCTTTTCCGTTTGCTCTTTTGGTAAGCACAATTCCCAGAACTTTTGATGCCCTTATTGCATCTTCTTTAAACGTTTCATAAAAGTCGCCAACACGAAAAAGGAGCAACGCATCGGGATGTTTGTCTTTGATCGCATTGTACTGCTTCATCAAAGGCGTCTCCTGACTTTTTTTAGCGATTTTTTCAGCCAACTATTTTGGTTTTACTTTCGTGATTCGGAAGATGCTAAGATAATTATATACGTGTGCTAGATAATCTCAAACTAAAGAGTCAAATGAGTAATAGAAAGGGAGAGAAGTTGTCGATGGACGAACTAGAAAGAAAGTCAGTCGGAGAGTTTAAAGAGGCAGAAAAGCTTCCGGTAATTGTGGTGTTGGATGACATAAGGAGCCTTCATAATATTGGTTCTGTTTTTAGGACTTCTGATGCTTTCGCGATTGAGAAAGTTGTGTTGTGCGGCATTACGGCACGGCCCCCGCATAGAGAAATACAGAAAACTGCATTAGGTGCCACGGAATCTGTAGAGTGGGAGTATTATGAAAGCTGTATTGAAGCTATTAGTAACCTCCGCGCCTCAGGATGTCTTATTTACGGGGTAGAGCAAGTTGCAGACAGCCAAAGCTTGTCTGCTGTTCAGCTAAAGTTCGATAAGCCTATTGTTTTAGTTTTCGGTAACGAGGTTAGGGGCGTTGCACAATCAGTTTTGAATGATTGCGATGATTTTATCGAGATTCCACAAGACGGGACAAAGCACTCTTTGAATGTTTCAGTTTCCGTTGGCGTGGTTCTATGGGAACTCTCAAAAAGGTTTAGAAACTGAAAAGGCCCGATTCTTTCGAATCAGGCCTTTTTGTATTTTAATGATTAACGTTCTTATTGAACCATGAAATCTACTCTTCTGTTCACGTTAAGCGCCTCGTCAGATTGTGATAAAGGATTTGCTTCTCCTTCACTTGTTACAGAGAATCTCCCAGCATCAATACCGTAAATTTTAACAAGATGGTCAACGGCTGCTTGAGCTCGTTTTTCAGCTAAAGAATTATTGTAATCTTCAGCCCCATTTTTATCTGCACTACCAACAACTTTAACTTTAATGGCACCGTCAGCTTTCATCAGTTGAGCAACTTCAGCAAGTCTGTCATAACTAGACCAGTAGTCGATTCTAGCACTGTTAACCTTGAAGTAGATAGATGGAAGAGCACCTCCACCACCACCAGAAATATTTATGTTGTCACCAGCAGTTTCTAGATTAATTGTCTTTCCTTGGAAATTGACTAACGCTCCTTCTTCAGTGCTTGGTTCGATGTCTTGGCTGTCTGCAACACCATCTTTGTCAGAGTCAAGCTCGGTTCCATTCTCATCAACTCTTGCTCCTTTATTCGTGAACGGATCAGCATCTAAGTAATCCGGAACTCCGTCACCATCAGTATCAAGTGAACGACCGCTTCCATCAACAGCAATATCTGCTGGGCTATTTTCCTCCTTGTCAAACAGGTCAGAAACACCATCTCCATCAGCATCTTGCGCTAGACCATCAACGTTTGCTTGAAGGTCAGCCATGTTTTGGTTAAGAGATTGGAACGGGTTAACCCATTCTTTTGAATGAGTTTGCTTTCCAAGTTTGATGGCGAAGAAAAGGTCGACATAACCATAACTATCGCTTGATTTCTTACCACCAACTGTTGCATCAATTTTATCAGAAGCAATAACGAAACGCTGAGTATATTCTAAACCAATGTCAACTCTTCTCGACAGACGAAACTTGATACCGAGACCGGCTGGTATAATAAGCTCAGTGGTAAACTTTTTTGTTTCAACGTTTGCATCTAGCGTGCTAGAGTTTCCTACTATATCTCCTGCCGACTGGGTAGACGAATCAAAAAGTCTCGTTTTTTTAGTTCTGAAAGAGGTAAAACCAACACCACCAACTATGTAAGAGGTAAACACACGGTCTTTTGTCCTGTCTGAATATATGAGGTTTACGAAATTGACAGTTGAATTCAATGTGTAGTCAATAAAGAAGGTACTGAACGCAACATTTTGATTTAACCCGTTCAGACTAGAAGAACTGTTTGCTCTCTTAATTCCTCCCAGCGTTCCGGCCATAACATTGGCTCTAAAACCAATAACGGAATTCAACTGATAATCAACAAATAGACCACCTGCTCCGTTTGCAACTTCTCGTTTTTCCTTAGAAAACCCGAACTCGTACTGTCGGATATCACCGTAGAATTGTGTCCAACCACCGTGAAGTCCGATGGCAAACTTGTTGAGCTTTTTTTTGGTGCTGGCTTCTTCTTGTCCAAATGAAGTTCCTGCAATAAATACTAATGCGAGTACAAAGAGTAGACTCTTTCTCATGTTCAAATTATTTGGTTTTATCTTAAAGTATTAGCTGGCACTAGCACAGCAATGCGCTGCAAAATTAACTAATGAATTTTACTAACAAAGGTTCTGCAGTCATTTTTAAGTGCTTCAACACGAAATGAACACTAATAGGTTTCAATTATGTGCACCCCAGGCTTATGATTCTGCTCAATAACTCCTGCAATAGTTTCAAAATCCTCTTCTGATTCCACAAAGTCTATATTGTTAGTGTTCAGAATAATAATGGCGCAATCAGATTGCTGTCTAAAAAACTCCAGATAACCTTTATTGATACTCTCCAAGTATTTGCTTGAAATTTCCTGTTCGTACAGCCTTCCTCGCTTCTTAATTTGTTCAAGAGCCTTTTCTGGCGTGCAATAAAGGAACACCAAAAGGTCTGGTTTTGGCAACCTATCGTGTATTATATGAAACAAATTCTGATATAAATCAAACTCATCAGGGTCTAGATTAATTCTTGCGAAGACTAATGATTTGGCGAACGAATAATCGCAAACAATACCTGGCTTAAATAGGTCGGTTTTGTTCAACTCATCTCGTTTTTGATGATAGCGTTCAGCTAAGAAGCTAAGTTCAAGTGCAAAACTGTGCGTTTTCGGGTTTTCATAAAACTTAGGAAGAAATGGATTATCCTTAAACTGTTCTAGCATTATTCGAGAACCCCATCTTTCCGCCAATTTGGTGCTAAGGGTTGTTTTGCCCGACCCAATGTTGCCTTCTATTACAATATATTCGTGGGTTGCGGGTAGGCTCATTAATCAACTAATGAAACCGGTTCAGATAGTAACTCAAATGCCGCTTCCAATTCAGAGTACTGTTTTTTCAGAATTGGGTGCTCCCATTCCACAATTTGATTCAATGGCGTCAGAGCAAAAAGACGTTCATGTAAGAATTTGTGAGGAATGTTTAGCCTGTCAGTATTTACAATTCCATCTTTAGAGCAAAGAATATCAATATCAATAATTCTTGAAGTCCATTCATCAGAAACTCTAATTCGGCCAATCTCTTGCTCAATCTCAAGAACAACATCTAATAAGCCATGAGCATTCAAATTGGTTTCAACCAAAATGGCCTGATTTAGAAATTGTGTGTCAGCCTCAAATCCCCAAGGAGCTGTTTCTAGAATTTGAGAAACCATAAGCACTTTACCAACGCGTTGCGAAATGAGGTTCAAAGCCAATTTTAGGTTAGCCAACCGGTTGCCCAAATCTGAACCTGTTAATAGCGCGTATTGCTCCGTTTTAGCCATTGGCGCAAATATAGCTGAACGCTCCTAGGTTTTGGTTGTGATTTCGGCTCATACTTAACATTTGATAACAAGTTGAATCCATACTATTTAGCTACGTTATTACCTTTGCGGTTTAAATCAAACAAAATCCCTATGAAACAATTTTTTAAGTTCATGTTTGCCAGCGCCTTAGGATTGGTGGTTGGCATTTTTCTACTCCTCTTCATCCTTATTGGTATTGGCTCGTCTATGGGCGATAAACAAACCGTTGAGGTTAAAGAAAAGTCTGTACTTCATATTAAGCTTGATAAGCAGGTTAAAGAACGAGGAACGGCTAGTCCGTTTGGCGATTTAAATGCTGGTCCATTTGCACCTGATGCTTCAATAGGATTGAATGACATTCTTTCAAGTCTGAAAAATGCAGTCAATGACGATAATATTAAAGGTGTTTACCTTGATATACAAGGTGTTCCTGCTGGAATGGCCACGGTTGAGGAAATTAGAAATGCTCTGCTCGGTTTTAAAGAAAGTGGAAAGTGGATTGTAAGCTACAGCGAGATTTATTCTCAAAAAGCATATTACGTAGCCTCTGTTTCTGATGAGCTTTGGCTTAATCCACAAGGCATGCTTGAATGGAAAGGTTTGGGTTCTCAAATGATGTTTATGAAAGGCTTATTTGAGAAGTTAGAAATTGAGCCTCAAATTATTCGTTACGGAAAGTTTAAAAGTGCGGTTGAACCGTTGATTTTAGACAAAATGAGTGCAGCTAATCGCATGCAAACCATGACTTACCTTAACGACTTGTGGAACAAAATGCTTTCTGGTGTTGCTGAAGGTCGCGGAAAAACGGTTGCCGAATTAGATAAAATGGCTCAGGATGCAACCATCCAGAACGGAAAAGATGCATTGGAAAACGGATTGGTTGATGAACTCCTTTTCAAGGATGAGGTAATGGCTAACCTTAGAGCTAAGCTGGAAATTGAAGACGAAGACGAGAAAATCAATTTCTTAGGCTTAGGCAAATATAAAGATGCGCCAACGGTTAAAGGTGATGATGAGAAAACGGGTAAGAAGGAGAAAATCGCTGTTATTTACGCAGTTGGTAGCATTGAAGGCGGTCAAGGAGATGACGAGACTATCGGTTCTGAAAAGATTTCTGCTGAAATTAGAAAGGCGAGAAAAGACGATAAGGTTAAGGCAATTGTTTTGCGTGTAAATAGCCCTGGAGGTAGCGCACTTGCATCTGATGTTATTTGGAGAGAAATGGTTTTGGCCAAGAAAGCTAAGCCAGTTATTGTATCAATGGGTGATGTTGCCGCTTCTGGTGGATATTACATTGCTTGTGCCGCAGATACCATTATAGCTCAGCCAAACACAATTACAGGTTCAATCGGTGTATTTGGAGTGTTAATGAATGCGAAGAAATTGGTTAACAACAAATTTGGAATTATGGTAGACACAGCTAAAACCAATCGTTTTGCCGATTTAGGTTCTCCATTCCGTCCGCTTACTGAATTGGAGCGTGGCATTATCCAAAATGGTGTGAATGAAATTTACACAGACTTTATTACTAAGGTTGCTGAAGGCCGTGGTATGGCTGTGGCAGATGTTGACAGTATTGGACAAGGCCGAGTTTGGAGTGGCGAAGACGCACTTGAGATTGGTTTGGTTGATATGCTTGGTGGTATTGATGATGCAATTGAAATTGCTGCAAACATGGCCGAGCTAGAAAACTATAGAGTGGTTGAATATCCAACTAAGAAAGATCCAATTGAAAAAATGATTCAAGATCTTTCTGGACAAGGCGAAGAAGCTTTCCTTAAAAGAAGACTTGGAGTACATTATCAGTATGTAAAAGATGCTGAAGAGTTGATGAACATGGAAGGTGTTCAGGCAAGAATGCCATATCAACTTTACATTGACTAAGCTTTAATTAGCTAGTAGATTTTGAAAATCTTCTGGTTCTAAAAGCCCAATCGGATTTCCGATTGGGCTTTTTTTATTGCTTAATAATTGAGAATGGCTTTGTGGCAATTGAAGAGTTATCCGAAACCCGAGCCAGATACAAACCTGTTGCGAGGTTGGATAAAGTCAACCTATCTCCTTGCACCGTTTGTGAAAGAATCAATCTCCCTTTAGTATCAAGAATGTCAACCTTCCAATTGGATGAATTACTCATTCTAATATTCACTTCATCAAACGCAGGGTTTGGGTAAATATCTAGCGCAACTGGATTATCTTTTTCAACAATTCCAACAGGGTCGCAGGGCGTACCAGTTACCGCCAACTCGGCATTTACTCGGCCTGTTCCAATTAAACCTGTATAGGGCATATTCTGAGTCAAGCCATCTATAGGGTCAGCCGAAGCCTTAATTTTCTCTATTACTTCTAAAGCAGTAAAACAGGGGAATTGAGAACGTACCAACCCTGCAATACCAGCAACTATAGGTGATGACATTGACGTTCCGCCCTGTGGTGGAGAATACAAGAAGTTACCGTTGAATGTAGCCGTTGTGTAAATGCCTATCCCTGGTGCACTAACATCAACCGAATCATTGTATGTAAAAGGCGGATTTGAACCATTATCAAACAAGTCGTTTTGGTCTACGCCCGTAACGCTCAAAACATAATTGTAAGAGGCAGGATAGTACATGGCTGTTGAAGTGGCGTTTCCAGCACTTGCAACTAAAACCACATCATTATTAATAGCAGACCACGTTACAATATCTTGGGCTACCTGACTGAATGTGGTGTTTCCCCATGAGCAGTTTACAACAGTGGCGCCTTGCTCAATGGCGTATTCAATTCCTTGATACCCATGTGTTATTACTATTGAGTTGTTGCCAACCTTAACAGGTATGAACTTGCATTTGAAACCAATGCCAGCGTAGCCAATTCCGTTATCTGCTGTTGCAGATGCAATGGCACTCACGGCATCGCCATGAATTTCGTTATTGATGAAAAGGTTGTTGTCATCATCAACCATATCCCAGCCAGCAAAATTGTCTACGTAAGTGTCGAAATCTTCATCACCATTTCCGACAGGATCATCATAGTTGTATTTGATATTGCCAGATAAATCTTCGTGATTAACGTTAATGGCAGTTTCGGTAATTCCAATCACAACATTGGTGTCTCCAAGTGTAATGTCCCAAGCTTGGTAAGCGCTCACATTATCATAATGGTAAGGCATTACGCTGTTTAAATTAGCATCGTTTGGCGTGTATTGGTCGTAGCTAACAAATGACGGTTCTGCGTATTCAACCGCATCTAGTGCAGCTAATTTCTTGGCAGAAGTTATAATGTCTGAGTCTTCAGAAACCTGCACTGTATATATAAGTGAGATGTCTGCGGTTTTTTGGCCAAGCTCGTTAACAGAATTGGCTGGTACCGATGTAGATTTAAAAGTTTTTTTGATGCTCTTAAAACCAAGCAGATCCATTTCGCGAAGCAAAGCAGGAATTGCAATAGCTTCTGCTGTGCAAGCAGAACGGAATTCAGGTTTCACCCTAAGATTGATGGTTCCTGCCAAGTATTTATCGCCATTATGGGCAGTAATTAATTTATGCTGCGCCACAGACATAAAAGGCAGAACGAGAAGTAGAATAAGAGTAAGCTGTTTCATGTAGGATGAAGTTACTTGTTGTACGGTGGAATGGTTTCTAAAAATTGAAATTCATTTTCAATCAGTTTACAGCAGAAGTGCTGAAGCCCGTTGCTTATCATTAATAACGGAGCATTAAGTTCTCGGTTGTATCTGCCAACCTGAAAGAAAGTTTTTTTACTGAGTTTTTCGGATGGGGCCTTGCATTCAACAAGTATTTGCGGCTCACCATTCGGGTTGCAAATAATAAGGTCAGCTCGCTTCAATCTGTTTCCCCCTTTCACTTCTCGCTCAATCTTCATTAGGGAGAGTGGGTAACTCAAATCTTGATTTAAGTAGGAAACAAGGTTTTGCCTTACCCATTCTTCTGGGGTAAGAACTAGATGTTTTTTCCTCACCTGACAAAAAATAAACCGCCTACCATCTTCGGTTTTTAGCCGCTGTTCATGTACAGGAAGATTCAATTTGGGAAGCATTTACCGAATATAATTAAGCTGTTTTGTAACGGATAGGT
>JBLHEU010000125.1:0-9460 GCA_047614525.1 Bacteroidia bacterium
CCAATCCGAGCAAAAGGAAGTTTCCAGAAAGACCTTCTCTGTACAGCACTAAGGCAAAAGCTCCAAAAACGAGCATAGAACCTGTGTCATTCTGTAAAAGAATTAACCCCGCAGGTATCGCCAAAATGATTCCAGCTATCAGCTTGGTTTTGAGCTGATCCATTTTAATATTGAGCGTACTCAAATAGAAGGATAAAGCTAAAGCAGTCGCACTTTTGGCAAACTCCGAGGGTTGTAGTTTGAACGAACCAATATCAATCCAAGACCTTGCTCCGGCCACGTCTCTTGCGGTAACCAACACCACCACAAGCAGGAGCATATTCACAACATATATGGGGATGGAAAATGTGGAATAGAATTTCCCGTCCATAAGTAAAATCACCAGGCCAACAAAAATTGAAAGGCCGATCCAAATGAGCTGTTTACCGTAACGCTGAGTGGCATCTAAAATGCTCTGGTGCTCTTCATTATACACAGCCGCGTAAATATTTATCCAACCAAGGAAAACCAATGTCAGGTAGATAAAAACCATCGCCCAATCTATGCCATCAAATATGCTTCGTTGGCCTCTCACTCCTCTGGGTTAATCAGGTTGGCCTCTAAAATTGGTAGTTCTAATTGTGGACGAGAAATAGAATCTAGCAGGTATTTCTCAACCAATAAACTTGCAATTGGTGCTGCGAATTTGCTTCCGCCACCAGCATTTTCCACAAAAACAGCCAGAGCAATTTTGGGGTTGTCTTTTGGAGCAAAGCAGATAAAAATAGAGTGATCTTCGCCATGCGGGTTTTGTGCCGTTCCAGTTTTACCACACATTACAATGCTATCGTGTCTTGATCGATAGCCTGTTCCGCCATGTTCAAAAACCATGGCCATTCCATCTACAACAGGGTCGAAATACTTTCTGTCGATAGTTGTGTTATACTTCTCTGTAAACCGACTCTCTATTGGCTCGCCATCGATAGCTTTAACCAAATGTGGGGGGTAATAATAACCTCGATTTGCGAGAGCGGCAGTCATATTTGCCAACTGCAAGGGGGTAGTTCCCAATTCGCCTTGGCCAATGGCCATGGAAATAATGGTTAGCGACTTCCATCTGTGTTCGCCATAGTATTTATCGTAAAAAGCTATGGTAGGAACATGGCCAGCGTACTCGATTGGCAAGTCTGTATTGAATTTAGTTCCGAGGCCAAAACTCATTACATGATCTCGCCAAATCTTAAATCCTTCCCACGGTTTACCTGTAAGATCGATGATGTTTCTGAAAACGTTTCCGTAGTAAGCGTTACATGAATGCTGAATCGATTCTCGCAGATTAAGAGGTGATCGATGATCATGGCATCCCATTCGGAACTTCCCCGATATATACCCTCTTGGACAGCGATAGCTCGTAGATGGATTTACAACTCCAACCTGTTGTCCGATAAGCGCATTTATAATCTTGAAAGTAGAACCTGGCGGGTTTTGCTCACTCATCAAAGCGCGATTAAACAATGGCTTTAACGTGTCTTTTTGGAGCAACCTATAATTGTCAGACCGCACTCTTCCGACCAAAAGATTTGGGTCAAAGGTTGGTGCGCTTACTAGGGCTAGAATCTCGCCCGTAGACGGTTCAATTGCTACGATGGCCCCCGTCTTACTATACATTAACTTTTCTGCGTACGCCTGTAGCTCTGCATCAATACTTGAGGTGATGGTTTTTCCTGCCACCGCAACCGTATCGTACTTGCCATCCTTGTAGCTTCCTTTAGGTCGATTGAAAACATCAACCATAATCACTTTTACGCCCTTTTTTCCACGTAATCCCTTTTCATATGCCTTTTCAAGACCACTAATTCCAACATAATCGCCACGCTTGTAATAAGGGTCTTTTTCAAGCTTTCGCTGACTTACTTCTCCAACATAACCGAGCAAGTGAGCAGCTATTGGTTCTGGATACTTTCTCAACGTACGTTTCTGGACGAAAAACCCACTTAATCTGTAGAGCTTTTCTTGAAGGTTTGCATACGTCTGTGCGGAAATCTGTTTCTCAACAATACTTGGCTTTCGCCATGAATAAGCCTTGGCTTTGTTCAACTTTTTGATGAACGTTTCTTTAGAAATCTCAAGCACATTGCAGATAGCAGTTGTGTCAATATCCTTGGCCTGACGCGGAATTACCATAAGATCGTAGGCCGCTTCGTTGTATACCAATAACCGACCGTCTCGGTCATACATCAATCCACGAGCAGGAAACTGTGTTTCGTAGCGCAATACGTTATTTTCTGCCGATAGCTGATAGGAGTCATCCAGCACTTGAATGTAGAATAATCGACCTAGGAAAGTGATTGAAATGAGTACAACAATTACCATAAGCACATACATGCGATCTGTATGTTTCGACTGCAAACTCACCTCCTCTTACTGCTTACAAATAGGGATTCTGCAACCAGCACAAAGAAGAGTGTAACTCCTGTGCTTAAAACTGTTTTGAAAAGGGTATGAAAGAAGTCTGCAAAACGGAAAATTTCGAGATAGAAAAGGGCTATGTGATGAACTACAATCATCAGCACCGCATATGGGAGAAACCAAGCTATACCGAATGTTTTGAGGTGTGGTAAAGCTGCTAATTCATACCCTTCTCGCGGGGATTGAGCCTTTAGGTATAACGGCCTGTAGAATGCCAAAAGCGTTGAGGAGGCCGCATGAATTGCGCCAGTATTTGAGAACACATCTATCATCAAACCGAGAAAAAAACCAACAAATAGGAGTTGAATTCTTCCAATAGAAATTGGGAGAATTATTAAGAGGTATATGTACGGAAAGGCGTTAACATTCCCGTTGAGTTGCAGGTTATTAAACACCAGCACTTGCAACAGGCAAAGCAAGATAAATTGCCAACCGTATTTGAGAATATCAGTTGTCATCTACCTGGGTTTGTTTCTCCAATTCCTTCTGCTCAATTTTCATCAGGTTATTAACCACATAAACCATGCTCACCGAGTTCATGTTTGTGTTTAAACTCACATCTATTGAATAGAAATTATCGCCTTCCTTTATTTCAAATGACTTCACCTCACCAACACTTATCGCGTTGGGAAACATAGAGGAGTATCCTGAGGTTTGAACCTGCATTCCAGCTTCAAGCTCAACATGATTTGGAATATCCATGAGCTGTGCTGTCTGCGGGTCTGCTCCATCCCAAACTAACGAACCGATATAGCCTGATTCCGCAAGTTTTACGCTTATGCTAGAGTTTTTATGCACGACCGAAATAACTGAGGCGTAATTTTTAGAAACATCTTTCACAATACCCACAATTCCGTCTGAAGAAAGCACCGCCATTTCAGGTTCTACACCATGTAAAATTCCACGGTTTATTGTGAGGTAATTACTTCTTCTATCGATAGAATTATTCACCACTTTGGCGGGCACGTACGTGTATTTCTGACGTGCGACAGAATCTGTTTTTTCATACGCTTTCCTGGAAGAAATGTATTTAGAATCTGCTAAGAGCGATCTCAAAACTGCATTCTCTACTGCCAAATCATCGTTGATAGATTTCAGGTGAAAATAATCGGTGATACCGTTGTTGAAATCGTAGATACTGCCAACCAATTGATTAGAAGAATTGAGTGCGCTACCGCGATGAAAGTTATTGTTTCTGACTATCAGCGAAAAACAAACAAGCTCAAGAAATAGAAAGACGAAGAACACATGGTTCCTGTAAATAAAAAGCAGGATGTTCTTCATTGTTCATCTGAATTGCCAACCAATTACCGCATAAGGAACGGGAATCGGTCTATGTTTTTAAGCGCAATACCGGTACCCCTTGCAACAGCTCTTAATGGGTCATCTGCAATATGTACTGGCAACTTGGTCTTTAGTGAAATACGCTTATCTAAACCACGAAGCATTGAACCTCCTCCAGCGAGATAAAGACCAGTTCTGTAAATATCAGCAGAAAGCTCTGGCGGTGTCATCTCCAGGTTATTGAGAATAGCCGTTTCTATCTTAGTAATCGATTTATCTAGCGCATGCGCCACTTCTTGGTATGAAACCGTAATCTCCTTCGGAATACCGGTCATGAGGTCTCTTCCGTGGACTGCGTAATCCTCTGGCGGGTTTTCAAGTTCTGTTAATGCCGATCCAACTTCAATCTTAATTCTTTCTGCAGACCGCTCTCCAATGAGGATATTATGCTGTCTACGCATGTAATCTACTATATCCGAAGTAAAATCATCACCTGCGGTTCTAATAGATTTATCGCAAACGATACCCCCAAGTGCGATAACTGCAATCTCACTTGTACCTCCGCCTATGTCGATAATCATGTTGCCCATTGGCTCTTCCACATCGATACCGATACCTATTGCCGCGGCCATTGGTTCCTGAATCATTCTCACATCTTTCGCCCCAGCATGTTCTGCGGAGTCACGTACTGCTCGCTTTTCAACCTCGGTGATACCAGAAGGGATACAGATTACCATTCTGATTTGTGGTGGAATAAAGTACCGTCTTCCTGGATTAATCATTTTAATCATTCCAGAAATCATCTGCTCTGCCGCTTCAAAATCTGCAATTACCCCATCCTTTAGCGGACGAATAGTCTCAATATTCTTATGGGTTTTGCCGTGCATTTGCTGGGCTTTCTTGCCAATGGCAACAATTTTACCCGTTTGAATATCCTTGGCTACAATTGAAGGCTCATCAACAACAACCTTATCGTTGTAGATGATAATCGTGTTGGCCGTACCAAGGTCAATGGCAATTTCTTGTTTAAAATAGTCGAACAGCCCCATGTGTTAGTGTTTAAAATGTCTTACTCCTGTAACCACCATAGCCATTCCGTTGTTGTTACAGTAATCCACACTTTGTGAATCTTTAATACTTCCGCCTGGCTGAACCACCGTGTCAATTCCCTGGTTGTGGGCAATTTCCACGCAATCCGGGAACGGGAAGAAAGCATCTGATGCCATTACCGCTCCGCTTAGGTCGAAGTTAAACGACTTTGCCTTAGTAATTGCAAAATTCAATGCATCAACACGAGACGTCATTCCGCAACCACTAGCCAAAAGTTGTTTGTTCTTGGCAAGAACGATGGTATTTGACTTTGTGTGTTTCACCAGTTTATTGGCAAAAACTAAATCTTCAAACTGAGAATCTGTTGGTTTTTCAGTCGTCACAGAATTCATATCTGAACCCGATTGTGAGCTCATGTCTTTATCCTGCTCCAAAACTCCGTTTAGCAAGGATCTGAACTGACGTTTAGGAAATTCGCATGGCTTTTGAATGAGAAGCACGCGGTTCTTTTTCTGCTTTAGAACTTCCAAAGCTCCGTCTGAATAAGAAGGTGCAATTACAACCTCGAAAAACAACTTGTGCATTTCCTCAGCAGCTTCTGCATCAACCTCAACATTGGTAATTAGAATTCCGCCAAAAGCTGAAACAGGATCGCCAGCCAAAGCAGCGTTCCAAGCATCAACCAATTTTGGTCTGCTTGCTAATCCGCAGGCATTATTGTGCTTGAGAATAGCGAATGTAGTTTCCTCAAAATCTGCAATCAAATTTACAGCGGCATCTACATCAAGTAGATTGTTGTAGCTCAATTCCTTGCCATGAATTTGATCAAACAGCGCCTCAATATCTCCATGGAAGAAACCATCTTGATGTGGATTTTCACCATAACGAAGGGCTTTAGTTCCAGCTTCTTGATGAGCAAATCCGCTTCCAGTGAAGTAACCATGAATGGCTGTATCATAATGCGAAGAAACCGCAAAGGCCGATGTAGCAAATTGCTTGCGTTGCTCTAAAGTTGTGGTTGCTGAATCTTCTAAAAGAACAGCCAAAGCGGCATATTGATTTTTAGATGGAACAATGACCACATCCTTGAAATTCTTTGCCGCAGCTCTAATTAGAGAAATCCCACCGATATCAATTTTCTCAATAATATCAGCTTCAGAAGCACCGCTTGCAACGGTATCTTCAAACGGGTACAGGTCAACAATTACGAGGTCCAACTCAGGAATAGCGTATTCCTCTAACTGTTTCAAATCTTCCTCGTTCTCTCTTCTTCCTAAAATCCCACCAAAAACTTTTGGGTGAAGTGTTTTAACTCTTCCACCCAAAATAGACGGGTAAGATGTGAGTTCTTCAACCGGAATAACCTTAGCACCTAAACCTTCGAGGTAATTCTGTGTTCCACCTGTAGAATAAATGTTTACTCCGTGTTTTACTAGCAGTTTTACAATCGGCTTCAAACCGTCTTTGTGAAACACGGAAATCAGAGCATTTTTTATGGTTTTATTCGCCACTATTTCTTATCATTTATCAAATGAAAAACAAGTCAGGAAAAGCTATTCCGAAAAAACCCTCAATTCAGTGAAAAACAAGAGATTTCGTAGCTATTTTCAAGCACTTCAAAAGTATTCTTTTTTGTACAATTCGGTTACCTTTACAGTACGACATCAAGGCATTTCCACCGAAGTTTTCAACACCGTATGATCATCTTTCTCAAGCTCTTTAAAGAAAGCACCAAGATGGCTTGGAACGCATTGGTGGCCAACAAGCTTCGGACTATTCTTTCGCTGTTAGGAATTACCATCGGCATTATGGCCATTATTCTTGTTTTCACATTCGTGGATTCGATGGAAAAGAATATCCGCGATAATATTCAGTCTCTTGGAGACAACACAGTTTACGTGCAAAAATGGCCGTGGGCTACTGGTAATAATTACGAGTGGTGGAAATATTGGCAAAGGCCTCAGCCAGACCTTAAAGATTACAAGGAATTACAGCGAAGAAGCGATGCTGCGGAGGCGGTTGTTTTTATGGCATCTAGAGGCAAGACTGTTGAGCATTCATCGACCATAATGGAGAACGTAAGTTTTGTGGCCGTTACTCACGATTATGAGCAAATAAAGTCATTTAATTTAGCCACAGGAAGGTACTTCACACTTTTAGAATCTAACGCTGGCAAAAACGTTTGCGTTATTGGAATGGCTGTGGCGCAAGGATTGTTTGGCAAGGAAAACCCTGTTGGCAAACAGATTAAAGTCTTCAAACGAAAACTAACCGTTATTGGCGTGTTTGGGATTGAAGGCGAAAGTATTTTTGGCAACTCGGTGGATAATCAAGTATTAGTGCCAATACATTTTGCCCGCCAGGTTATGCGGATTGACCGCAGAAGTTCCAATCCAACCATTATGGTTAAAGGAAGAGCAGGTGTTACATCGGAAGAGTTGAAAGGTGAGCTACGCGGAGTAATGCGAAGCATACGAAGGATAAAACCACTTGCACCAGACAACTTTGCACTAAATGAAATCAGCATTTTGTCAAATTCTCTAGATAGCCTGTTTAGCATTATGGGAATTGCAGGAAGCATAATTGGTGGTTTCTCAATATTAGTTGGCGGGTTTGGTATAGCCAACATCATGTTTGTTTCGGTTAAAGAACGGACTCACCTTATTGGAATAGAAAAATCGCTCGGAGCTAAGAATTGGTTTATAATGATTGAATTCCTTTCTGAGGCAGTATTCTTGAGCCTACTTGGCGGAATTATAGGCCTACTGATTGTTGTTGGCCTGACCACCTTGGCTTCGTATGTAGCAGATGTTGACCTCTACCTTACAGTCGAAAACATATTGTGGGGTATAGGGATTTCAGTTGCAATTGGACTAATTGCAGGAATTATCCCAGCATACTTGGCATCCAAGCTTAGCCCTGTTGAGGCCATCAGAAGTAAATGAAGTTACCTTTGTGCCGCAATTTTAGCAAATGGAAGCAACAGGAAAATTTTCGTGGAACAGACCGATAACTTCATACACGAAGTTTCATCAAGTATTCAACAAACTCATTACACCGTGGATTCTGAACAATAAGATGTTCGTTTCTGGCAAACTCACCAAAGGGAAAGAGTACTTACAAATTGGATGTGGCTACAATATTTATGACGATTTCATTAATACAGATATAGAGTGGAAGCCCAACGTAATTCCTTGGGATATTTCTACAATTAAGCGTCACAACTACCCTATTGGAAGCGCTGCATTGCAAGGTATTTACACAGAACATTGTTTGGAGCACATTCCTTTTCAATCAACCAAAGACAACCTTCAGGAGTTTTTTAGGATTTTAAAACCTGGGGGAAACGTTAGAATTGCCGTGCCTGACGGAGAGCTTTTTATTGACTTATACAATAAGCATAGAGCTGGCGAAAAGGTGAAAATACCTTGTCCTGATGACAGACCAGAACCTACTCCAATGATTAGCATAAATCGAATTGCCAGAAGTCATGGGCACTTGTTTATGTATGATTTTGAAACCTTCAAGCATTTGCTAGAAGAGGCTGGCTTTACAGACGTGAAAAAGGAAACTTTTAGAAACGGGCGTAATCCAAAACTTTTGGTTGACAGCGAGTTAAGAGAAGATGAATCTCTTTACGTTGAAGCGACCAAACCAGCCTAAAATATCTGTTGTATTTCTGACAAATTGAAAGTTTAGCAACGTATAGTCCGTTGAACATTTTATCTTGTTTTAATGATTGAAATGATGCGTACCCCCGATGAGCGTTTCTACGGTCTTCCGGGCTATCCATACAGTCCGAATTACATGGAAATTAATGGCGGCCGTTTCCATTATTTGGATGAAGGTGAAGGTGAAATTATCTTGTGTTTGCACGGAGAGCCAACTTGGAGTTACCTCTATCGCAAAATGATTGCTCCTCTCAAGAAAAACTATCGCGTAATTGCACCAGACTTCTTCGGTTTTGGCCGTTCGGATAAGTACACTCGAGTTAAAGATTATTCCTTTTACTTACACTATAGAACGCTTACCAAGTTCATTGAACGTGGAGGGTTTAGAAACATCACGTTAGTTGTTCAAGATTGGGGAGGATTAATAGGGTTAAGCGTTCTGGGCAAGCATCCGGAATGGTTTAAGCGTGTGGTAATTATGAACACTTCATTGCCGCTAGGAAACAGACGAATGCCCTTTTCGTTCCTAGCTTGGAGAATATTTTCTAAATACTGGCCCACCTTTCCAATTAAGAAAATAATGAAATGGGGTACATACCGAACGCCACAACAACAGGTTTTGGACGGTTATGAAGCACCATATCCTGATGAGAAATATAAAGCTGGAGCAAGAGCTTGGCCAAGATTGGTTCCTACAAGTACTTCTGATGGTGGCGTGAAGCAAATGAAACGTGCCAGGGAAGTATTATCTAAATGGGATAAACCCGCTATTCTAATGTTCTCAGATTCTGACCCAATTACCAAAGGAGCAGATAAGTGGTTTAGAGAGAATATGCCCACGGTTAAGAACGAACCAGAAATTATTATCGAACATGCTGGACACTTCCTTCAAGAAGACAAAGGCAAGTTAATTGCCGAACACATTCATGATTTTATTGAGCGGTCGTTAGCACGGGAACGTGGCGAAACGGTTGAGATAGATCAGGAGCAATCTCACTGACCTTCTC
>JBLHEU010000126.1:0-9420 GCA_047614525.1 Bacteroidia bacterium
TTTTCTCGATTGCCATAAAATGGAGCTGAGTCATCATTTTCTTTCCATTAGTAATGTTTGACTTCAATGGTCTTGCCTAAATCGTTGTAGTAATTACTCGATTTACGCTAAGACTGAAAAGTTTTTCAAACTTAAATCTAGTTAAGATTTATCATTCAAATCTTTTTGGCACTCATTTTGGAATACCGACCTTAGAGCAATCGTAAACACCCACCACCATGGCACTAAAACAACGATTACAACAGAAACAACTTCAGCGATTATCACCACAGCAAATTCAGCTAATGAAATTGTTGCAGGTGCCAACCATCGCTCTTGAGCAAAGAATTAAGGAAGAACTTGAAGGCAATCCTGCATTAGAGGAAGGGCTGGAAGGCGATGAAATGGATGATGAATTCGCTGATCTTGATAACGGAGATGAGGAAGAATCTGATGATTCTGCCGATGATGAGTTTGGGATAGAGGATTATCTGGATGACGATGATATTCCTGATTACAAGCTTTACGCCAACAACACTAGTGCTGATGATGAAGAGAAAGAAACGCCATTAAGTGGAGGTTCTAGCTTTCGCGATTTGCTGCGTGAGCAACTTGGGATGCGTGTTCTGAGCGATTTGCAAAACACAATAGCCATCACAATTATTGGAAATTTAGATGACGATGGGTATCTGCGAAGAGAGGTGTTTGCCATAGTTGACGATTTAGCGTTCACTCAGAACATCCAGACAAACGAAGATGAGGTTGAAGATTTATTGGGTGTAATTCAAGGTTTTGAACCTGCGGGAGTTGGAGCAAGAAACCTTCAAGAATGCTTGCTTATTCAACTGCGAAACAAAGAAGAAACAGAAAACGTGCAGCTAGCTACTACGCTCATCACCAAAATGATGGATGAGTTTTCTAAGAAGCATTACACCAAAATTTGCCAACGTCTTCATATCGATGAAGAAAAACTAAAGGAGATTTTAGACGAGGTATTGAAGCTAAATCCGCGTCCAGGAAACTCTCTTTCTGATAGTTCTAAGGTTGTGCAAAATATCGTTGCCGATTTCATGATTAGCAATGATGACGGAAAGCTTGAGCTTACTTTAAATGGTAGAAATGCGCCAGAACTAAAAGTGAGCCATCAGTACAAGCAAATGCTAAGAACCTATTCAGACGCGAAGGGAAAAGCAAATAAAGAACAAAAGGACGCGGTTCAGTTTGTAAAGCAGAAATTGGACGGAGCAAGATGGTTTATTGATGCGATAAAACAGCGTCAAATGACTTTGTTTGGTACTATGGATGCCATTATGGAATACCAAAAAGAGTATTTCTTAACAGGAGACGAAACCAAGTTGAAACCAATGATCTTGAAGGATATTTCAGATATCGTTTTGCTGGATATCTCTACCATTTCGCGCGTTGCAAATAGCAAGTACGTTCAGACACAATTTGGAACCTTTTTGCTTAAGTCTTTCTTCTCCGAATCACTTACCACCGAAAGTGGTGAAGAGGTAAGTAGCCGAGAAGTGAAGAAGATATTGAGCGATGCAATTGAAGCTGAAGAAAAACGCCATCCACTTGCTGACGAAAAATTAGCTGGTTTGCTAAAAGAAAAAGGCTACACCATTGCCCGTAGAACTGTAGCCAAATACCGCGAACAACTGGGGATTCCAGTTGCACGATTGCGCAAAGAGCTATAATCGTTAACTGTCTTTATTCAAGGTTCTATTTTTCTCACCTTTGCAGCTTACTAATTTCAGTTTGCTGTGTTTAAAATAGGAGAGTATAATCGTCTTTCTTTACATCGATTTACAAGCGTTGGAGCCTACTTAGGTGAGCCAGATGCTGGTTATGATGATGTAATTCTGTTACCAAATAAGTACCTGAAACCAGGTATGCATGAAGGTGACGAATTGAAAGTATTCGTTTACCTCGATTCGGAGGAACGACCTGTTGCCACAACTGAAAAACCGTTCATTTCTTTAGGGAAGTTTGCTTGGCTAGAAGTTGTTGAAATTAACAGTATTGGAGCATTTCTAGATTGGGGCTTAGAGAAACATCTCTTCCTTCCGTATGGCGAAATGATTGAGCAAATGGAGATTGGCGAGAAGTACCTCGTTGGTGTCTTTTTAGATGGGAAAACCGAACGTTTAGTTGCCACCCCAAGAATTGGTCAGCTCTTAAAACAAGAAAATTCAGAATTTAAACCAGGTGAAGAAGTTGACCTCATTATTTACAATGAGACAGAGTTAGGGTTTCAGGTAATGATTAATCAAACTTTCGGTGGTTTGGTTTACCATAGCGAAGTGTACCGTCTGGTTAAAATTGGCGAAGAGTGTAAAGGATATATCAAGCAGCTTCGAGATGACAGTAAAATTGATGTAAGTCTTCAGCCTTTAGGAGTAGCGAGCATTGAACCAAATGCTAAGAAAATTCTAGACGTTTTGAATAGAAATAGAGGAGTTTTAAAACTGTCAGACAAGAGCGCTCCAGAAGACATTCAGCGAGAGCTACAGATGAGCAAGAAGCTCTTTAAAAAGGCTATAGGTGGATTGTATAAAAACAAACTCATAGTCATAGACAAGAACGAAATCCGTTCTGTGGTTCAGAATTTCGAACCTGAAGGACCTAAGCATCTCAGAGACAACGAGGAATGAAAAATGCACTGAAGTATTTATTCTTTGCCCTTGTTGGTCTTTTAATAGGCAGCATCATTACCGCGTGGCATAGCGATATTCCAGTTGAAGAAATTATTGAAAAATATGCCTACGACAATTCTCAATTCTTGGAATTGGACGGGATGAATGTTCATTATCGAATTAATGGGGACACAGGCGAAACGGTTGTGCTTCTACATGGAACGGCTTCTTCGCTTCACACTTGGGAAGCTTGGACGACTGAACTTTCTATACATTATAGAGTTGTGAGTTTCGATTTGCCAGGTTTTGGGATTACAGGCCCAGAACCAAACGGAGTTTATACTAGGGAGCGTTACCTAGAATTTATTGATGACATGTTGGTTAAACTCAACATTGATACGTGCTACATGGCTGGTAATTCCTTTGGTGGCTACATGACTTGGAGCTACGCTGTAGCACATCCTGAAAAAGTTAAGAAAATTGCAATTTTGAACTCAAGCGGCTATCCGCGTGGTAATCAACCGACCCCTATTAGCTTCAAATTACAGAAGATGCAATGGCTAAAACCGATAATCACGCATTTCACGCCTATGTCGCTGGTTAGAAAAGGGGTTGAGGTGGTTTACTATGATGATTCGAAGATTACTAAAGAACAGATTCAGCTGTATACAGATATCCTATTACGTGAGGGGAATAGAGGCGGATTGATGGAGAAAACGCAACAGATTACATACGATTACACAGATGAAATCAAGCAGGTTAAGTGTCCAACATTAATAATGTGGGGGGATTCTGATAAGCTTGTAAATGTTGATGCGGCACCAAAGTTTCATGCCGATATTCCGAACTCAGAATTGCTTATTTATGAGAATATGGGGCATATTCCAATGGAAGAAATACCTGAGCGTTCTGTAGCTGACTTTATGGCGTTTCTGCAGAAATAGATTTCCGCTTAATGATGAGAAAGTCGTTCTCATCGTAGATAATTTCATTCAAGGAGTCTGAACGCAGTTCCAACATTTTATGTGGAAAAGCCAAGCTGTCTACTGGGTAAAGATCTCGTCCATGAGTTAAGATGGCCAAGTACTGAGCATCGTTAACAATAGGATAGAGGTAAATTTTATCGCGGTTAGCCAAGTGCGGAACGATGGCATTGCTTGCTGAAACGGCCGCATTATCAGGAATTAACTCTAGTGCTTCATAAATAGCTTCTGAATTCAATCCAGATTGATAATACTCTGCTTGATAAAAGCCCGTATTGTGTCGGGTTGGGTGCCAATTGAAAACTGTTGCTAAACCAATAAAACCAAGTAAAATTGGAACCTTCACCTTAGAAAATTGGAACCCTTTCATCCATTCAACAACAGCCAACGAAATAACTGGAGTAAACTCAATTGAGTATTGCGAATAAACTCCCCAATGCGCTGGACTAGATGATAACAGCTTTTGAGCGTAAATAGGAGCAAGCATGATTAAATAATGCGGACGATAAATGAGTGCTATGCCGCCTGAAACCAGCACCATAAAATGCAATTGAGACTTCAGCTTAAACGTCAACTCATCTTCCTGTAAACTCTCAAACATGAGGTAGAATATATGCCTAGGTTTGGTGAGAATGGTTTTGATAATCCCCACTGGACCTTCGCCTAAATGACTGTAATTACCTAAGTGATTTGATATGCCTAACGGATTTAAGTAGGGCATTATAACAGCTTGAACTACAATGAAATATAATACTGAAACCCCCAGAAACGAACCTGTTGCTAACCAGTTTGTTTCCATTGGTTTTGTAAAGAGGTTTTTGGCTGATAGGCCCAAAATTATTGCTGCCATCCAAACAGCCATATTCTCTTTGCAGATAAGTACCAAGGCAAACATGATAATGGCCTTCTTCCATTCTTGCCTTTCAAAGAATAGAATGAACCATGGCACAAACATGGCTGCAATTACATTGGCATGCCAGTCGTAAGCAAGAGCTGAATAAATGCCCCACATACTGAAGAACAGAACCATCACCAATTCGGGTTCAATACCGTGCAATCGCTCCTTCGCGAAGCGATAAATCCCCCAACCACCGAATAGCAGCGAGACTATCTGAACAATCAGAAGTGTATACGTCCCGAATAGGTAGTAAAGCGGAGAAATTAGCGCTACGATAGGCGAGAAGTGATTGCCTAAATGATTGAACGGTTGACCTTCTAATCCAAGGGTAAACGTATGCCAATTTAGGTGGGCATAGCTATAAATGCCATGCGTATAAATGCCCAAATCGAGCCCGAAGGTTCGGAAATTGTAATGATTTACAAGCGAGATAAGACAGAAAACGATGCCGTAAGCAGCCGTTATCAGCCAAGCTAGTTTGTGGTTTTTTAAATGGGTCAACATTAAGCCGCAAATTACAACGTAGGGGCGTAGCGTCTTATAGTGCTGCTGCCAACCTGCTTCCTTGGTCAATTGCGCGCTTTGCATCCAGTTCAGAAGCAAGGTCTGCACCACCAATTAAATGCACGTTTAAGCCTTTAGCTTTAAGCGGTTCATACATCTTATTGTTGCTCATTTGACCAGCACAAATAATCACGTTATCCACTTCAAGAAGTTCAGGTTTTCCGTTGGCGGTAATATGCAAGCCTTGGTCATCTATTTTCTCGTATTGAACCGCATTAATCATTTGCACGTTCTTGTTTTTTAACGCTAGACGATGAATCCAACCTGTGGTTTTTCCTAATCCAGAACCAACCTTAGTTTCCTTTCTCTGTAAGAGGAAAACTTCTCTTGGAGATGGTTCAGGTTTTGGTTGAATTCCTTCAATTCCTCCACGAACTTCATTCGTTTCATCAATTCCCCATTCTGTCAGGAATGCGGCTAAATTCTGTGAGGTTGGTTGACCCTCATGCGTCAAATACTCAGCAACATCAAATCCAATTCCTCCCGCGCCAATAATGGCTACACGTTTGCCAACTTCTTTTTTATCTCGCAACACATCTAAGTAACTCATTACCATAGGGTGGTCTATTCCGGGAATGTTTGGCATACGGGGAGTAATTCCAGTTCCGAGCAAGACTTCATCAAACCCTTCTAGAGTGGTTTCGTCTGCGCGGGTGTTGAGCTTTAAATCCACGTTGTGCTTCTTAATCATGGTGTCGAAGTAGCGGATAGTCTCGTAAAACTCCTCCTTTCCAGGAATTTGCTTGGCGATGTTGAATTGACCTCCAATTTCTTTAGCTGCTTCAAATAGCGTTACAATATGTCCGCGTTCTGCGGCTACAGTTGCCGCGGCTAAGCCAGCAGGGCCAGCTCCTACAACAGCAATTTTCTTTTTTGATGGAGTAGAAGTGTAGTTCAATTCAGTTTCGTGGCAAGCACGAGGGTTAACCAAACAGCTTACAATTTTTCGTTTGAATGCATGATCTAAACAAGCTTGATTACAAGCTATACAGGTATTGATTTCATCTTCTCGACCTTCTTGAGCCTTCTTCACTAAATGAGAATCCGCCAAGAACGGACGGGCCATAGAAACCATATCGGCATCGCCTCTAGAAAGAATATCTTCCGCAAGTTTTGGATTGTTAATTCTATTTGTGGTGATAAGCGGAATAGAAATTTCACCTTTCATTTTCTTGGTCACCCAAGTAAAAGCGGCTCTTGGAACCATAGTTCCGATTGTTGGAATTCTGGCTTCGTGCCAGCCAATGCCAGTGTTGATAATAGTAACGCCAGCTTTTTCTAGCTCCTTAGCCAATTGAACCACTTCTGGCCAGGTGCTTCCACCTTCAACTAAATCAAGCATAGAAAGTCGGAAAATGAGAATGAAGTTTTTACCTACCGCAGCTCTTGTCCTGCGAACGATTTCAAGGGCAAATTTGATTCTGTTTTCGTAAGAACCGCCCCATTCGTCAGTTCGTTTGTTCGTTTTCTTAACTATAAATTGATTGATTAGGTAGCCTTCAGAGCCCATAATCTCCACGCCATCGTAGTTGGCGTATTGCGCCAACTTCGCGCAGCGTACGAAATGCTTAATGGTACGTTCAATTCCGCTCTTTCCAAGAGCCCAAGGCTTAAATGGGGAGATAGGTGATTTTAATGCACTTGGAGCCACTGCAATAGGGCTGTAGCTATATCTGCCAGTGTGCAGAATCTGAAGACAGATTTTGCCATCATGCTTGTGCACCGCTTCGGTAATTACCTTGTGCTTTTCTGCCGTTCTTTTGTTGCTAAGCGTGCTTGCAAATGGGCTAGTCCAACCATGACGGTCTGGGGCAATGCCTCCTGTTACAATTAGGCCACAACCTCCTTCGGCACGTTCTCCGAAATAGGCAGCCATTCTTTCGTAACCACCTTTTTCTTCTTCTAATCCGGTGTGCATAGAACCCATTAAGGTACGGTTACGGATTGTCGTGAAACCAAGATCTAATGGCTCAAATAAGTGGGGATATTTCGGATGGCTCATGGTTATTCGGATAAAAAGCAATGCGTGCATTGCAAATATTTAACGCTAATTTCTAAATAAATACGGGATGTAAAGATACTAGTGTACTAATCGTTCAAATTTCGAGAACTATCAATTGCAAATACCCAAATAAAAAAACGTTGTTTGATCAAAGCTATCGAAGCGTGGTTGATTTGGGATGAACTGGAATTTGAAAACCAAGTTCGGGCCAGAAGTAGGGTTGAGTATTTCATGGGGTTATGGTCTATTGTCACTCAAAACTAACGAGCCTTTTTTCACATTATCAACGGCCAACCGTCAGCCACAATAAATCCACGGGTTTGTTCTTCCCAACCATTAGGTGTTTCAGAAAGCCCTACTAGCAATAAAGCTTTGCTTTGAGTATTGAAATAAATGTTGATTTTATTGGTGATTTCACTAAGCGAATCTAGCTCAGAATCTGATTCAAGTAATTGTTTTTCAATCCAGTTTGGTTTGTTAATAATTAGATACTTATGCTTTTTGCTAAGCATGGTTTTTAGGCCCGAATGAAAACACCAATAGCCCGTTTCTGAACGTGGATTTGCATCAAGAGCAATTACCTCTTTTTGTCCAAGATGGTAGAAGAGTTGCCCTTTCATGAACAACTTAGACTCTATATTTTCGGTTCCAATCAAATACTTGATTGATGGATGTTGAGAAAGCTTAATCTGATGGTCTATTAACTTTCTCACTTTTCGATCCATGTTATCCTTAGCGCCAGGACCTAGCATCATTTGTTGTTCTGTAGTTGGCTGGCTTTGTAGGTAATACTTGAGACATATTTCCCAATGTTGAACAGTGTTTGACTGAAGGTCTTTCAGAATAATGTCTAATTCGCCAATGGTCGTTTTGTCTTCAATAATTTGATGATTGGCAAGGAGTACTTCAAAACGTGGATCTTTATCGAGAATAAATAGCAATAGTTGCTCGAAGTACTTGCCCATTGGCATATGCCTGAGGCCGTTAAAATGAGCATGAACTGCTTCTGACTTTGCATCTAATTCAGCCAGTAGCTTACTCACCGAATCTTTATGAGTGGCATCTCTGAAATAATTAGCGCAAAATGGATAATCCATTAAGTCTGGACTAGAAATAGCCCATTCAATTCTTCGGAGGTGGATGTTCTGGAGTTGCGTACTCAAAGCTCTATTTTCCACACCTTAATGGATCGGTCGTCTCCTGTAGAAATGAGGTAATCGTTAAAATCTGACCACAATAATTTGTTTACAGAATTGGTATGCCCACCAAGGGTTAAATCAATGGTTTGTACGGGTCTCATCTTTCCAAGTTCCCAAATACGAATGGTTTTATCCATGCTGCCTGTAGCGTAAATTGGTTTGCTCGGATGAAAAACGATACTGTAAATGGCATAGTTGTGAGCCGGAATGCGATTGGTTAGTTCATAGTCTTCCGCAAGGTTCCAGAAGTTGGTGCGGGCATCTCTACTTCCAGAAATGAGTTGTTTGCCATCAGGCGTAAACGCTAAACAATTGACAGAGTAATCCGTCTCATGTCCTTCTAGCTGAGCTAATTGTTCAAACGTTTCTGTATGAATGATGCGAATTGTTCCATCGCCACAACCAATAGCCATTTCATCTTTATCAGCCCTAAACGCTACGCAACGAACTTTTAAATGCGTAAGAACTTCATGTTGGAGTAGTTGGAAATCTGGAAGACTCCAAACTGCGTAACTACCATCGGCACTAAGACTAATTATCCTTTCGCGTTTTTCATCATATTCAATATTGAAAATTGTTTTCTTATGAAGTTGAAAGAGTCGAATTTCCTTTCCTGCTTCTAAGTCGATTACGTGCATTCCGCCAGAGTAATTTCCGACTATGAGCAGGTTTTGCTCAGGAATATACTTCAATGCATAAGAGCGACTAGGAAGACTAGCCACAGCTTTTACAGGCTGCATTTGCTCCAAATCCCACTCTACAACAATTTGGTCATTGCTTCCGGAATAGAATCGGTTTGAATTTCCAGCTTTTTCCAAGCTGTATACCGAACCATCTAGTCCTGTGAGTTCAGATACAAGTTCAACTTCCATATTGCTTAATTATTTGCCTTTAGTTGAAAAAATTACGTTTCACATTTTCCCTCGAATCTAATCCGTGGTAAACGGACAGTTTCAAATCAACTTGCTGAAAATGCGTAGCGCTTCCTCCTCAAATGAATTAGGTGATGAACTTCGTGCATTATTGTACGAAAGTATCTTAAACCTCATTCTCATTGAAATTGGCTTTTTATTCTCTCTTGGCAGAAACAACTGGTTGTAGTTCTACTGAATTAGCGGAAGTCCTCTGGTTTTTCGCTTATTTTCTTCAATTC
>JBLHEU010000127.1:0-9355 GCA_047614525.1 Bacteroidia bacterium
CGAGTTATAGCTCAAAGGTCTAGTTGTTTGTACCAGCCCTTTTCCGAATGTTCGCTGTCCAATAATTACACCCCTATCTAAATCCTGAATAACACCTGAAACTATTTCTGAGGCTGAAGCAGAACCATGGTTTACCAAAACCACAAGTGGCATGTCCTTGTCTAGCGGAGCTTGTGTTGCTTTGTATTCTTTGTTCCATTCTTGCACCTTGCCTTTGGTGCTTACAATCATCTCGCCTTTTGGCACAAAAAGATTACTTAGTGAAACTGCTTCTTTGAGCAATCCTCCCGGGTTACCACGAAGGTCAAGAATCAATTTTTGCATTCCTTTTTCCTTCAACTCAACAATTGCATCGTGCACATCTTTAGAGCAATTGGCTGTAAAGCTGGAAAGGTTAACGTAGCCAACTTCTTCGGTAAGCATACCAGAATAAGGAACACTTTTGATTTTGATTTCTTCGCGCACCACAGTTACATCAAACGGTTTGTCTATCCCAAACCGCTTTACTTTCAGTTTAACATCTGTTTTGGGCTGGCCTTTTAGAACCTTGCTAATATCTCCGGTTGATTTTCCATCGGTAGATTGTCCGTTTACTTCTAAGATTTGGTCTCCTGCCAAAAGCCCAGATTTCATTGCAGGAAAACCTTCGTAAGGTTCTGCTACAACCACCAAACTGTCTTTCTTTCTGATGAGAGCGCCAATTCCACCATATTGACCAGTGGTCATAAAACGGTAATCTTCAATAGCTGTTTCTGGAATGTAGGTGGTGTATGGGTCTAATGATTCCAACATGCCATCAATTCCTTTTTCTACCAGGTTTCCAGGTTGCGTTTCATCAACATAATAGAGGTTTAACTCTTTGAAAAGTGTGATGAAAATATCGAGGTTCTTACTTATTTCGAAGAAAGAATCTACGTAACTACTGGTAAGTAGTGAGAATAGAACGATGGGAACAATAACCAATACTGCTCTAATCTTTCGGAGTGTCTTAGGGAGTTTCATGTGTTATTTAGACTTCAAAGTTTCTAATATCCCTTTAACCGTGAGGCTCATTTTTTCATAATTCGGGATGTCATTGCCAATGTAAACAAATGCCAAGGCAAAATATTTCCCATCGGTTTGCCATTTTTCAACTACTTCATTTTTGTTAAGCCGATATGTCTCTCTAATAAGACGTTTAATTCTGTTCCGAGAAACGGCCCTTCTAAAACGTTTTTTTGGTACCGATATTAACAATTTGGCTGTTGCCTCACTTTCCTTTAATGGAAGGTAAATCACACGAATAGGGTACTCTTTGAATGAATTACCGGCCTTAAAAAGCTCGTCAATAACCAATTTAGAACAGAGCTTTTCCTTCTTGCCAAAAGTGTATCTGTTCATAATAATTCAATTTAGAAAAGAAAAAGGGGCAATGATTTCAAAGCCCCTATCTCTTGTACATTTTTAACAAATGGTTATCTCTTTTTGTTGGACTCCTTGATGTATTGATCAAGTGCCATAGTCATTGAAGGTGCCTTAGGTACAGGTGCACCAATGTCCAGCTTCAATTTTTTCTCTTTTACTGCCTGAGTTGTTGTCGACCCAAAAGCAGCGATACGCGTTTTATTCTGTTTAAACTCTGGGAAATTCTCAAAGAGAGATTTGATTCCAGACGGGCTGTAGAATACCAATACATCGTAGTTTACATCGGCCAAATCTGACAAATCGCTACAAACTGTTTTGTACAAAACCGCTTTGGTGTAACTTACACCAAGCGCGTCAAGAGATTCAGGAACCGTTGGCTTCAAATCGTTAATACAAGGCAATAAGAAGTTTTCGCCTTTATGCTTTTTAAGAACTTCAACTAAATCTCGGAACGTATTTCCCCCAGAAAAAATCTTTCTTTTTCGGTACACAACGTATTTCTGTAAGTAAAATGCAATTGCTTCAGAAACGCAGAAATACTTCATAGTTTCAGGCACAATTACCCTAGTTTCTTCACACATTCTGAAGAAGTGGTCAGCAGCATTTTTACTAGTAAGAATGATTGCCGTATGGTCTAAGATATTAACCTTCTGAGTTCGAAAATCTTTGGCGTCCACCCCTTCCACGTGTATGAACGAGCGAAAATCAATTTTAAGATTGTGTTTGTCAGCAAGGTCGAAAAAAGGTGATTTGTCTCCTTCTGGTTTAGGCTGTGAAACGAGGATGCTTTTTACTTTGTCCATGGGGTCGTTTGAACGGTTTGCTAAAGGCTATTTGCTACTCGAATGAGAACAAATACAGGTAACAATTCGAGCGCGCAAAAGTAATAAAACAAAAACAGAGGTGATGTTGCTCTTTCTAATTTGGTTAGCTGAAATCCGCGAATGAGGCCTTTCAAATAGAAAAACACGAGCACAACTGTGCCTAAAACCGTCACTAAGACTGCTGGGATTTGAGGACTATATATCAGTAAAATTGAAATTGGGAGTAAGGCTATGCCAGCAATAGCTAACAGAATATTTCCGCTAAAGCGATGAAACCTCATTTCTGATTGCAAATCAAAAATTTGTGCAAGAAGCCATTGAATTAACCTCTTTGAGATTAAAAGATTGAGAATAATGCCAATTGCCCATAAAAAAGCTACGAAAGGATCAAGAACAGCTGCAACTAGGCTTAGGTAGACCGTTGAGCTAAACAACGCGATAGACAGAATTGATACCAGTTGAACAAGCATTAGGCTTCTGGAGCGTTGCGTATTTTCAACTCTAGCATCTTGGCTAGCAAGGTTTTTATCGAAGGAAGCCTTGAAAACCGAACTAATGAAGCCTTCTGAGTTTCGGTGTATGTACAATAATAGAACTGCGCAAAAAAGAAGGATTAGGAATCCAATTCCGCCACCGACCTCTTGTTTTTCTAAAAAGGTTAAATCATTTTGATCAACCAAAGAATGTCCTTCGAACAGACTTACTACAGGAGACCCCACGGGAAATTGCATAGAATCTGGAAGAGGTCCTGTGAATTGAAAAATTGTGTCCGATTCCTGTTGGAGCATGCCGCAAAATTACGGCATCAATACTTGCTACTTTTGAATCATGATCAAAACAAATTTTAAGTCCTTAAAAAGGACGGTAAAATTGCTCTTACCACTCACACTTTTGTTCTGCGCATGCAACGGCCAAAAGAAACATGATACTTCTATGCAAGACCACAAACACACCAATGCTTTAATCAATGAAACCAGCCCTTATTTGCTTCAGCATGCACACAACCCAGTTGACTGGTTAGCATGGAATGATGAAAGTTTGGCGAAGGCAAAAGCGGAGCAAAAGCCAATTCTAATTAGTATTGGATATAGCGCATGCCATTGGTGCCATGTAATGGAGCACGAAAGTTTTGAGGATAGTACAGTTGCTGCTTACATGAATGAAAATTTTATCTGCATTAAAGTAGATAGGGAAGAGCGCCCAGATGTGGATCAAGTTTATATGAATGCGGTTCAGCTAATGACTGGCCGTGGAGGTTGGCCGCTTAACTGTTTTGCTTTGCCTGATGGAAGGCCGCTTTATGGCGGCACCTATTTTCCTAAGGAGCAATGGATGGATGTGATGGCTAAGGTTAACGGTATTTGGGTTAATGACCGCGAAAAGGCGTTGGAATATGCCACCAATCTTACTAAAGGAGTTTCCGAAAGTGAGTTGATTCAAAAGAACACAGATGAGGCATCTTTTAAGCTAGATGAGCTTCAAGCCATCGTTGAAAAATGGAAAGGACAGATTGATAATGAAGAAGGCGGACCAAACCGAGCACCGAAGTTTCCGCTACCAAATAATTATGAATTTCTGCTTCGATACGCCACAATCAACAATGATCAATTTATGTTGGATCACGTAAACCTGACGTTAGAGAAAATGGCGTTTGGAGGGATTTACGACCAAGTTGGAGGTGGCTTTGCGCGCTACTCAACTGACGCGCTATGGAAAGCGCCACATTTTGAGAAAATGCTTTATGATAATGGCCAATTGGTATCGCTTTATGCTGAGGCATATCAAGCAACTAAAAACCCGCTTTACAAGGAAATAGTTGAGGAAACGTTAGCGTTTATTAATCGCGAATTAACCTCAAAAGAAGGTGCTTTTTATTCGGCTTTAGATGCAGATAGCGAAGGTGAAGAAGGCAAGTTTTATGTCTGGGAAAAAGATGAGTTACAAACCCTTTTGGGTGATGACTTTGCTTGGGTAAAAGACTATTACAATATCAATGCAAAAGGACTTTGGGAGCACGGAAATTACATTCTTCTTAGAAAAGATGGTGATGATGAGTTTGCCAAAAAACAGGGTTGGAGCACCGAGGAGTTAAAAGGCAAAGTGAAAGCTGTAAACGCTAAACTTTTAGAAGAAAGAAGTAAGCGAATTCGTCCGGGTTTGGATGATAAACAACTGACTTCTTGGAACGCTTTAATGCTAAAAGGGTATGCCGATGCTTTCCGTGTTTTGGGAAATAAGGAATACTTAAATGCTGCACTTAAAAACGCCAATTTCATTCTCAAAACGCAGAAGCAAAAAGATGGCGCTTTATGGCATTCTCATAAAGAAGACCGTTCAACTATTAATGGGTTTTTGGAAGATTATTGCTTTACAATTGAAGCTTTCATTTCCTTGTATCAAGCCACATTTGATAGAAAATGGTTGGATGAAGCAGATGCACTTGCCGCCTATTCGGTTGAGCATTTTCACGATAAAGAATCGGGAATGTTCTTCTTCAATTCTAACAAGGATGCCAAGCTAATTGCACGAAAAATGGAGCTCACGGATAACGTAATTCCATCCTCTAATTCAAGTATTGCGAAAGGGCTTTTCTATTTAGGTCACTACTTAGACAAGAAGGAATACCTTGAAATATCTGAGCAAATGCTAAACAACGTTGCTTCAAGTGCAGAACAAGGAGGAGGTTGGTATTCTAACTGGTTAGAGCTGATGTTGCACCACACCAATTCGTTTTACGAAGTAGCTGTAATAGGTAAAGATGCCGAAGCGAAACGTGCTGAAATTGAGCAAGCATATCATCCCAATAAAATAATAATTGGTGGCAAAAAAGAGAACGGGTTACCGTTACTTGAGTACAAATCGGTAGAAGGAGAAACATGGATTTACGTTTGTGTTGATAAGGCCTGCCAAATGCCTACCAGCGATGTTTCTCAAGCGTTGGGATTGATAAAGTAATAAGGATGTTTTCGTTTCGGATTCTTTCTGACCCAGATTTTGAGCAATGGAACGCCATCAGAACAGAAGCGCTAGAGGTTGCGCCTTTTGCCTTTGGTCGTTCTAATGAAGACGAATTACCTGAAAGAGATCACCGTTTTAAGGTAAATATCAACCGAAAAGACAGGTTCATCCATGGAGCTTTCGATGGCGAAAAACTGATAGGGATTTCTGGGTTTTATCGCCACGAGCCGATAAAGACTTTTCATAAAGGAACCGTTTGGTCGGTTTTTATCAAACCACAATACCAAGGCAAAGGTTTGGGTCGAAAGCTGATGGAAGAAACACTTCTTGAAGCTTGGGAAATGGCTGATTTAGAAACGATTCTCATTGGTGTTTCATCCAATAATCCAACGGCATTTAACCTTTACAAAAACTTGGGTTTTGCGGAATACGGACGAGAGCCAAACTGCTTAAAGCACAAAGGTGAATATGTAGATGAGATTTTGATGGTAATGCACAAGGATTAGTCTGAATAGGCTTTTAACTTTGCGCACCAAATCAATTTCCAATGTCTTTTAAGCCCAATCACGATCTTATTGTAGAACTCAAATGGCGCGGCCTCTTGCATGACGCCATGCCCGAAACTCAGGAGCTCCTAAATAAGGAGTTGGTGACGGGTTATGTGGGCTTCGACCCAACAGCAGATTCGTTGCATATCGGAAGCTTGGTTCCAATAATGTTGCTCAAGCATTTGCAGTTGGCGGGTCATAAACCGGTAGCGCTAATTGGAGGCGCTACTGGAATGATTGGCGACCCATCAGGTAAATCTGCAGAGCGTAATCTTCTTGATGAAGAAACGCTGAGAAAGAACCAAGAAGGTGTGCGTAAGCAATTGCTGAAATTCTTGGATTTTGAAAACGGTGAGAACAAAGCCGAGCTAGCCAATAATTACGATTGGTTTAAAAACATGTCGTTTCTCGATTTTATGCGAGACATAGGCAAGCATCTTACTGTCAATTACATGATGGCTAAAGATTCGGTTAAAAACCGATTAGAAACAGGGCTTTCGTTTACAGAATTTAGCTACCAATTGGTGCAGGGTTATGATTTTGCGCACCTTCTCAAAACCATGAATTGCAAATTGCAAATGGGTGGTTCAGACCAGTGGGGGAATATTGTAACAGGTACGGAATTGATTCGAAGAATGGGTCTGGGCGAGGCTAAAGCGTTGGTGGCACCATTAATAACCAAAGCTGATGGTGGAAAGTTTGGGAAGACTGAAACAGGGAATGTTTGGTTGGATCCAAATCGCACATCTCCATACCAGTTTTACCAATTCTGGTTAAATGCTTCTGATGATGACGCGAAACGTTACATCCGTGTTTTTTCTCTTCTCCCGAAGGAGGACATTGAGGCATTAGAGGTTGAACATGAACAAGCTCCGCATGCTCGTGGTTTACAGAAAGCATTAGCTAAGGATGTGACAACACGCGTACATTCTGAGGAAGATTACAGTGCCGCAGTTTCCGCTTCTCAAATACTGTTTGGCAAGGGAACAGAGGAATCTTTACGAAGCCTTTCTGAAACGGATTTATTGTCGATTTTTGAAGGTGTTCCTCAGTTTGAAGTTTCTGCTTCTGAAGTAGAAGCGGGAATTCCAGTTATCGATTTTCTAACCGACAGTGCGGCTGTTTTTCCATCAAAAGGAGAAGCCAGAAAGATGATTCAAGGAAATGGAGTTTCAATCAATCAAACCAAAGTTTCTTCTGTTGATTTGAATGTGGGTTCAGAACATTTGATTGCTGGAAAGTACATTCTCGCACAGCGCGGGAAGAAGAATTATTTTCTGATTAAGGCGGTTTAGGAGAAGACTTCTCGATACGATTTTTCGTTCCTTAAAATCACTCGAAGTGACAACAAGTAGGTTGAAGTGTGCATGGAACACGACAATCTCAATTAAGAGATTGCTTCACATTATTCGAAATGACGCGCGTTATGCGACTATCAGGACGTGATACAGTTGCATGCCATCGGGAAAATGCCGTTATCAACAACCATTTTGCACCTATAAGTGCGCGAGCGCGATCCGTGTCCGTATTGTTAATAACTTCATCTTGCATTTTCAGAATCTTCTATCCAACTTAGTTCTCGGAAACCACGGAAACAATTGGAGCTGTTAGGCGTGTAGTTGACTTGAGGAGGTGAAATGTGAGCGGTTTCCGATTAGGATATTAAACTTACAACACCTCAATAGCATGAAACCACTGCACAAACTGCCGTTTACCCCCCCCTCTTTTTTCGTTCTAAATTATTAATACTGAGTGTTTTGCTGCATGCACTGGCGTTTTCTTCTCATGCAAACGAAGCCAATGCAGAGGATGCACCGCTAATGCAAGTGAAACTGGTGCCAAAAACCTTTAGTGGAGGTTATCACCTAACCTGTTTTGGTGGTAACGATGGCTCCATTCAAACCGTAGTAACAGATGGTACTGCGCCCTACACTTATGTGTGGTCTACTGGCGCAACTACCGAAACCTTAGAACACGCCATTGCAGGTACCTATTCGGTTACCGTAACCGATGCGCAAGGGGTTACTGCTACCGCTAGTATTGACCTTTTGCAGCCTAAGTTGTTGGAAGTGGAAGCCACGTCAAAAGTTTTGCCTGGGGGTACGCACATTTCTAAGGCTGGCGGTAACGATGGTAAAGCCAATGCCGATGTAATGGGTGGAACACCACCTTACACCTATTTGTGGTCAACATCTAACGGAACAGCGGCTGTTAATGGCAGCATGAAAGACGGAATTTATAGTCTGGAAGCAGGAACTTATAGCGTAACAGTTGAAGATGTAAACGGATGTAGTGTAAGCGCATCTGTTACTCTAACCGAGCCGACACCGATTACTGCAAATCTTAGTGCCACCACCTATGGAGGCGGGCACCATGTAAGTTGCGCCAAAGGAGAAGACGGTGCAATAGACCTGACTGTGAACGGAGGAATTGCCCCGTACAAGTTTGACTGGACCAGCGGACATTTTACAGAAGATGTAACAGGACTAAAAGCAGGTTATCATGAAGTAAGAATAACGGATGCCAATGGGGCAAAATTTGTAATTGGCGAAACGCTCACGGAACCAGCACCGATAGAAGTAACTATAACTTCACCGTTGTTTGGCAATGGGTATAACGTGAGTTGTCATTCTTGCTATAACGGAACAGTAAACAGCGCTGTAAGCGGGGGAGTTTCTCCGTATATCTACGATTGGCAAGGCGCAAGTGGTTCTGTAGGGCAAGCAGCACAATTACAAAATGCAGGAGAAGCCGAATACGCCTTGAAGGTTGTAGATGCTAATGGATGTTTGTCTAAAGCAGAAGTAAAGCTAAAAATACCAGAGCGAGACGATTGGCGCATGGGCGGAAACGCCAATGTGCAGGCTGGGCAATTCTTAGGAACAACCGATGCTACTGATGTTGAGTTTAGAGCCAATAACCAAGCGCAATTGAGGTTGGGGGCTGATGGGGTAACTGAATTTACACAACAGCTGAGGATGAGCGCGTTGGAAGAGATGGTGCCAACCCCTGAAATGGAGGAGCCTAGGATTTTAGTTCTAAACGCGGATGGTAGTGTAGCCGCTGCCCCACCGCCACCGCCAGGTTTTCTTCCTTATTGGGCGGAAAGGCACCAAGCAACGTGCTGGGATGGTATTTCTCAACCAATTGAGATCTACGGCTCTTGGGCTTACGGAATAAATAAAATTTATGCCTGCCCACAAGTAAATGTTGGGCTTGGTACAGATGAACCTTTAGCTAAGCTGGACGTGCGCACGGGCTCCATAATGGTTGGTAATGCTCCTTCTAACAGCCAACCATTTGCAGATGCAAAGATTGATGTAAAAGGAAGTATAATTATAAGCACGCAGCAAAATGTTGGGCCAAGTTTTACCAATGCGATGTTAGATGTAAGGGCAAGCAGCAATGTGGCAGCTTTTACCATTGAGGCTTTGGATATGAATGGCTTAAGCTCGTTTAGAGTGAGAAATAACGGGAAAGTTATTGTTGGAAATGGGGCATACTCAATTGGAGACGTAGCAAATTTATACTTCGGTAACGAGAGCCGTTATATTAGTTCTATTCCTGGGTTAGGACTTTCATTTACCGTGGAAACTCACGCACATGCATTAATTATCGACC
>JBLHEU010000128.1:0-9255 GCA_047614525.1 Bacteroidia bacterium
CGGTTCCGGTTCAGCAATCTGTAATTACTACAACTACTACATCAACGACCTCTCAATCCACTTCTATGAATAATGGAGGCGGTGTTAACATGTCTTTAGGTGTGCCGGGAGTAAACGTTAACGTGAATATGAACGACCCTTTTCTTGGTACGCATCAAGGTGGTGTAACTTATACTGAGTCGGTTACAACTACAACAACAACAGCTCCAGCTATAGAACCAGTTTATGAGCCAGACCATTACGTGATGCCTGGGTATAATGGTCCTATAGGTTGTCCTTGGCCAATGAGTAATGGTCAATTTTCGGATGCATTAAGATCGGTTTCGTCTAAAAGTTTTGATGATGAAAAGGCAACGGTGGCAAAGCAAATTACAGGCTCCAATTGCCTAACTGTTGAACAGGCTAAGACAATGATGATGGAACTTAGTTTTGATTCTGCAAAACTTGAGTACGCCAAGTTTGCCTACGATAAAACCTATGATGTCGGTAACTACTACAAGTTGAATGATGCATTCGATTTTAGTTCTAACGTAGATGAGTTGAACGAATACATCAACGGACATTAAACTGAGACCATTTAAATGAAAAGCCCCGATACAAAGTTGTATCGGGGCTTTTTGTTTTTTGAAGTTTGAGTGTTTCAACTCAAACAGCAAAGCGTTTAGTATCTAATACTAAACAAGAACGGTAAAGCTTATTAAGCTTTACCCAAGATTTTGAACATTCCTGTTCCACAAGTTGGGCATGTTCCTTTCAACGCTCTTCGCTGATTTTTCATGATTACTTCCGCAGAATCTTTCATCTCTCTTTTTGCTTTGCACTTTACACAATACGCTTCAGCCATTTTAAATAGTTTTTTGGTTAACAATAGTTTAAATGTAAGAACAAATGAAGACGAATTACAGAACGAATCAAATTTTTATCTCCATAAGTTATTAACGGTTTCTCCCGAACGATTGAACCTAGCCATTTTTGGCTATTTGATTTTTGGTGATTGGTTGTTGATTATCGAGGTTTTTTTCACCAAATACTAACCGTTAGTGCCTCTTTACCAATTATTTAAGACTTTCGCGGTGACAACGGATAATTGTAATCGAAAACACGAAAAAGCATGAAAGTTCATAACTACAGCGCAGGCCCATGTATCCTGCCAAACGAGGTTTTTCAACAGGCAAGTCAGGCTGTTTTAGAGTACAATGGGTCGGGGCTTTCCATCCTAGAGATGTCTCACAGGAGCAAAGACATCGTTGCAATGGCCGAAAATTCAGTTGCATTAGTAAAGGAAATGCTCAATGTTCCAGATGGTTATTCAGTCCTTTTCTTGCAGGGTGGTGCTAGTATTCAGTTTTATATGAGTGCGCTTAACCTTTTAAAAACCGATGGTAAAGCTGGTTATATAGATACAGGTGCTTGGTCTGCAAAAGCGATTAAGGAAGCCAAAAGACTGGGAGATATAAATGTTCTTGCTTCTTCAAAGGATAAAAACTACAACTATATCCCAAAAGGATTTGATGTGCCAGCAGGATTAGACTATCTGCATTATACAACCAATAATACCATTTACGGTACGGAGTATTTTCATACACCTAAGACCGATTCAATTCTTGTTGCAGATATGTCTTCAGATATCTTTAGCCGTCCGGTTAACGTTGCCGATTACGGTCTGATTTACGCTGGAGCCCAGAAGAACTTAGGACCAGCAGGTGTTACCGTGGTAATTGTTAAAGATGAAATTCTTGGTAAAACAGGTAGAAATATTCCTTCTATGATGGATTATCAGATTCATGCAGATAAGGAGAGCATGTTCAACACGCCACCTGTGTACTCTATATATGTGTCGATGTTGACTTTAGAATGGTTGAAGAAAAACGGTGGTGTTTCTTGGATTGATAAGCGCAATCAGCAGAAAGCAGACCTTTTATATGGTGAGGTAGACCGTAATCCACTTTTTAGAGGTACTGCCGAAGTTGAAGACAGATCTAGAATGAACGCCACGTTTGTTTTAGGCGATGAAAGTCACACAGATAAGTTTAGCCAAATGTTGGCTGAAGCAAATATTTCTGGCTTAAAAGGTCACCGCTCGGTTGGTGGGTTTAGAGCAAGTATGTACAACGCATTACCTGTAGAAAGCGTGCAGGTTTTGGTAGACGTAATGAAAGAACTAGATAGAACAAACGGATAATGGCACTGATTTTAGCAAACGATGGGATTCATCCCGCAGGAAAAGAAATTCTAGAAAATGCAGGATTTCAAGTTCAAACAGATAAAGTAGCTCAAGAAGATTTAGCTGATTTTATCTCTCAGAATAATGTAGTTGCTGTATTGGTAAGAAGCGCAACACAGGTTACCGAGAAAGAACTTACATGTTCTGATAGCTTAAAAGCCATTGGTAGAGCAGGAGTAGGGCTAGATAATATCGACCTAGGTTGTGCAGAGACAAATGGCGTTTCCGTGGTGAATACACCAGCGGCTTCGTCTCAATCTGTAGCAGAATTGGTTTTGGCACACCTTTTTACCATTTCTAGATTCTTACAGCAATCTAATAGGGATATGGCAGTATCTGGAACTACAGAGTTCGGGAAATTGAAAAAGAGCTATTCGAAAGGGTCTGAACTTCAGGGAAAAACCTTAGGGATTGTAGGAATTGGCCGAATAGGACAGGCATTGGCTAAAATGGCGCTTGGTCTAGGAATGAAAGTTGTGGCGCATGACCCGTTTATTCCGGAGGTAGGCATTTCCTTTGATGTACATATATATGGTGAGGTAAGCGTTAAACTATCTACCATTTCGTTGGATGATTTGCTAGCTCAAGCGGACTTTGTTTCGCTTCATGTACCTAAGCCAAAAGAAGGTTCTTTACTCGGATCTACTGAGTTTGCAAAAATGAAGGATGGAGTAATGTTGGTAAATGCATCTCGAGGAGGTGTAATACACGAAGCAGATCTTCTTGCCGCATTAGCATCTGGGAAAGTGGCGGCCGCAGGCTTGGATGTGTTTGAGAATGAACCCACTCCAATGGCTGAATTGCTCAATCACCCACGGATTTCTGTGACGCCTCATATTGGTGCGGCAACAAACGAAGCTCAAACTAGAATTGGAATTGAGTTGGCCGAAAAGATTATCTCGGCTATCAGCTGATTTCGGAAACATTGGCAAATGGCTAGAGTAAAACCATTCCGAGGGATTCATCCTCAACCGGATAATGCAGTAAATGTTGTAAGTCGCCCGTACGATTCTTACACCAAAAAGCAGATGCACGAAATCTTGGAATCCAACCAAGTATCGTTCTTGAATGTGATAAAGCCTGAAGTTATTATGGGCGAAAAGCATGAGCCCAACTCGCCAGAGTTATTCAATCAGAGTAAGCAAGTTTATCAGACAATGTTTGATGCTGGCGTATTTCAACAGGATGAAGAACCTAGCTTCTACGTGTACACACAACATATTGGCCGAATGTCTTTTACAGGAATTATCGGTTGCGCATCTGTTGAGGATTATGATAACGGAGTTATCCGAATTCATGAACAAACAATTGCCAGTCGAGAGAAAACACTGAAGGAATATTTGTCTGTTTGTGATATAAACGCTGAGCCGGTATGCTTTACATATCCCAGAAATGGAAGTCTTGAATTGCTTTGTGAAACAGTAAGGCAAAGTCCGTCATTATTGGACTTTCAGGATGATGAAGGCAAGAAGCACCAAGTGTGGAAAGTGAGCGATCCGGAATGGACAGCTAAGTTTTCTGAGAAGCTAGGCTTGCTCAAACACATATATATAGCAGATGGACATCATCGGTCTGCATCGTCTGTTTTACTAGCGCACGAAAAATGGTCGCAGTCAGAAACAATTACCGGTAAAGAGCCTTGGAATCAGTTTTTGGGAATTTTCTTTCCTGATGATCAGCTTAAAATTTATGAATTTAATCGGGTAGTTAAAGACCTAGGAGATAAAGGTGTATCTCAATTTTTGGAGGAGTTATCTGCTGATTTTGAAATCCATTTTAAAGAGCAAATTCCAATAAAGCCGGAACAACGAGGACATTTTGGAATGTGTTTAGCAGGTCATTGGTACAAGTTGGTTTACAAAGGCCGAAGGAGCTCTGAGGTTGTAGCGAGTTTGGATGTCAGCATTCTTTCAGACAAAATTCTTGGCCCACTGTTGGGTGTCAAGGATTTGCGAAACGATAGTCGTATTGGCTTTGTGCCAGGAACAAAAGGTCCGTTTGAGTTAGAAAGGTTGGTAAATACAGGTAAATACGATGTGGCATTTTCGCTATTCCCTGTAAGCGGACAAGACTTCTACTCTATTTCAGATCAAGGCAAAACCATGCCTCCAAAGAGCACTTATGTTGTTCCTAAACTGCTAAACGGGTTGGTGATTTACAGTTTGTCAGACTGATTCCTCTTCTAAGTATTTGGCAATATTCGGTTTGAAGTAATTTTCTCCCTTCATCACCTTACCATCTTCACGATAAATTGGGTTTCCATCAGCATCTAGTTTGCTCATGTTACTCCTGTGAATTTCATCAAAGATGTCAGCAATTCTGTGTTGTAAACCATGTTTGCAGATGGTGCCGCAAAGAATGTACATCATGTCGCCAAGGGCGTCAGCAATTTCCACAAGATCACCGTTTTCAGCAGCTTCCAAATACTCCTCATTCTCTTCCTGCATTAACCTATGCCGAAGCAGATAGTCGTCTTTGGTTAAATCGCTTGTTGGTTCATCATTGTTACCAATTCCAAACACGCGGTGAAATTCATAAACAGCTTCAATTTTCTCTTTGAGGGAATGTTCTTTGCTCATGGTTCAGTAATACAGATAGACACTTTTTGAACTCTGGTTAAACACTAATCTTGATTGCTCGGTGAGTTTACCAGCACTATCATAAATATAATCTGTACGGTCAGTAACCGCTCCTTGTGCGTTAGTGAATTCGATGGAAGTTATTAACCCTAATTGTGAAAAACGAAACACCCTTTTTCCTATTAGTTGATGGTCGGAAGTGTAGTATGAAATCCTATTCTGACCCGTACTGAAATACTGGTAATTCTCGTAATGCAGCATAGAATCTTGTGCGCTGAAAAACGATTTTCGGTACAACTTTCCATCATCTTCATAATACCTGTAAGCCACCCAGCGGTCTAACGAATCGGAGTGAAAGTAATCCTCGCGAATTCGCTTCTCATTCTCGAAAGTTATTTCCAATGTGCTATCGTTAAACCCATAATAAATAAGGAAAAGACTGTCTATTTCATTGTAGTGCCACGTTTGAACTTTCGATGGAACGTCAGGATACTGTTCAGCAATTACCGTGGTTTTTCCGTTCTCAAATCGTTCGATAATAGTTTTGATTAGGTTCGATTGCTGATCGAATATTCGTGAAGTTATGCTCGCTTGGGCATCGTACTCATATTCCAAAAATCCAATTGCGGAACCACCAGAATAGAGGTATTCTCTGCAGATGTTTCCAACGGGACCTTCTTCTTCGCATGGCAGAAGCAAATCGGTCTGACAGGCAGATAGTAGAGCAAAAAAAAGTAGAGCAATCAGTCTATTCATAACTAGAGGCGTGAAATTAAAAAATACCCCTTTCACCAAGGTCTTCAAGGCAGCAAACTATTCATTCTGTAAAGATTAAATTTGATCACCCTATTACCTCTAAAATGAAACCAATCCTATACTTCTTACTTTTTGCCGTCTCCCTAAGTTCGGTGCAAGCACAAACTGTTGTTCGCGGTCCGTACTTGCAATTTCCAACTTCATCAAGCATGAAAGTTCTTTGGCGTACGGATGTAGCCACACCCTCTACGGTTTATTACGGTTTGAGTTTAGCTACCGTTATGGATAATCAAATTGATTTATCTACATCGGTTACTAACCATAATGTTAATGTCGAAGGACTCAGCCCGTACACAGAATACTACTACGCGGTGAGTGATGGAAACACCGTTTTAGCTGGCGCAGATGATAATCATCGTTTTAGAACATCGCCAGTAATAGGCACTGTTCAGCCAATTAGAGCATGGGTAATAGGCGATTTTGGAAAAGGAAACGCCAAGCAGATGGATGTGAAAGATGCATTTCTTGATCACGTTGGAAGCGATATGCCAGACATGTGGCTTTGGCTTGGAGATAACGCTTACGAAGCTGGAACAGACGAGGAATTTGCAAATAAAGTGTTCGGTTCAGAATACGGTTATGGCGAGATATTTCCACGTATTCCCTTTATGCCAACACCAGGTAATCACGATTATGGATCGGTCTTAAACATAGTAATTGGAGAAAACCCTGCGGATCATGACGGACCTTACTTTGATATTGTAGATGTGCCTACAAATGGCGAAATGGGAGGCGTGCCTTCTGGCTACGAATTGTACTATTCGTTTGATTACGGTAACGTACATTTTATGTCTTTGAATTCTGAGATTGGTGCCATTTTTAGCGGCTCACAAGATTGGATTGGCTCAAGTCCGTTCAATTCTTTTGAAGGTTCTCCATTTACAGATTGGCTGCATGCTGATTTACAGGCAAACGATAAGCCATGGGTTGTTGCATTTTTTCATCAACCGCCACATACAGATGGTTCCCACGATTCGGACCAATTCTGGGAGGTTTATATGCAAGCAATGCGCGAAAACATCATGCCAATTCTTGAGAGTTACGGAGTTGATTTAGTACTCTCTGGACACAGCCATGTTTACGAAAGGTCTTTCCTTTTGGATGGCTTTTATGGCGTGCCAGATGATTTCAATATCAACCAGCACGTGGTAGACGGGTCAAGCGGAAAGCTTGCAGATGGAACACCGTACCGTAAGTATTCAGATGGCCCCAATCCTAATCTCGGTACGGTTTACATTGTGCAAGGAAACTCAGGCAGTAATGATTCGGATGCTAATCTTCAGCACCCTGCAATGTATTATGGTCATGGCTGCGATACCTGTGTTGGATCAACCATGCTTTATGCCAATGGAGATACGCTTTCTGGTTATTATCTAACCAAGGATGGCGATGTTTTGGATGACTGGGCAATCATTAAGGGGGCATTCCCAACTGGAGTTGAAGAGGTTTCAACGCTTCCGGTTGGTCAACTAGAAGTTTTTCCAAACCCATTTGATAATGAAACCACTTTCACATTTACCATCAAAGAAAAACTTTGGGCAAATGTAGAATTGGTAGATATTTCTGGGAAATTATTACACACCTTTCATCGAGGATTAATGGCTCCGGGCAATAAGAAGTATTTGGTAAACGCTTCCGAGTTGGGGCTTGCCAAGGGTGCATATTTGGTTCGAGTAATGACAGATAAGCAACCAGCAACCGCCAGACTGATTAAAGTTGAATAATTGATGCAGAAATATTTAGGAGTTTTATTAACCTTCCTCACCAGCGCGGCATTAAGCCAGCCCATTCAACTTACGGGAACCATTAGCGGTGTTGCTGATGAAAACCTTCAAGCCGAATTACCGGAAGATTGGTTCGGCCAAAGTCATACGGAAGATTTAACCATAGAATCAAACGCATTCTGGAAACAGATTGAAATACCTGCCTCAGGTTGGATAACCTTGAACTATAAGGACAAGGAGAGTAGTTTTTATCTGTGGAAGAAATCGGAGGCACTTAAGATTGATTTCGAATCGGACTTTCTGGATAGCGATTTCAAAGTTTCAGGAAAAGGCGCACCAATTGACTCTGTTGTTCGCTTGATTGAAGAAAAATTCGGCTCCAAACTCAATACTATTTGGTTAGAGGAGCAAGCCAAGGATGCAAGCAATATCGATGCAATGGAAATGGAAATATTCCGTTTACGAAATGATGTTGCTTACGTCTTAGAAAAATTTGAGGGAGAACTTCCTTCGGAGTTCAAAAAAGCTTTCAAAAACCATCTTGGCTATTACTACTACTTGTCGCTATTCAAATTCTCTGAAGCTAAAACCAAGAAAAGCTCCATTCCAAAAGCAACAGAAATCCCAAAGGTTCTAATTGAAGGGCTGAGTTGGGAAAGAATGAATAAAGCTTCCGAATTAGACAGCGAATTTTTTCGTGAATTGCTCATGCAGTTTGTTGCTTACAAAACACTGGAGGAATACGATTTTATGAAGTTTGCAACGGAGGAATCGGCTGTTCAGGAAGCTTTCAATTTGGCAAGAGAAAACCTTGAGAGAGAGGCATTACAATACTTTCTAACTCGAACCATGCTTGAGAATGCGCAAAACATACAGCCTTCTTTATTGCGCCAAATGCACAGTTTCTTAAAGCAAACCGAAAAGGCCGATGTATTCGTTAAACTCACTTCGGATAGCCTTGTAAATAGATTGTCTGCCAAGGATGAAGAAGTGGAGGTTGCCGTGGCAGAGGAAAAAGCCCACAACAGAATTGACATTGAATTACAAGGCGTAGACGGTAAAACATTTAATCTATCCGACTTAAAAGGTAAAGTGGTCTACTTAGATATTTGGGCGAGTTGGTGTGGCCCATGTCGGAAAGAATTCCCGCATGCAAAAGCACTCAAGAGTAAACTTTCTAAAAAGGAAAAGAAGAATATTGAGTTCCTGTACATCTCTATCGACAATACCGAAACGGTTTGGAAAACGGCTATCAAAAAACACGGAATTGAAGGTAAACACGGGCTTAGCAAAGGAGGTTGGGGTTCAAAGGCAACAGCTAAGTTTGGCGTTAAAAGCATTCCGCGCTACCTTATTTTAGACAAGAAAGGAAAGGTGGTTGATGGAAACGCGCCACGTGCTAGTGACCCCAAACTTTTAGAGATTCTTAAAAAATTAGCCGCACAATAAGGCCTATTTCACCTGTACATCATCTCCATTCTTGAGTTTAAAGCTGATGTTCTTAGTCACATTTTCTCTCCATCGGAAAAGAACCGTTCATAACCGCAAGGCTAGAGCTGTTGATAATCGTGGTTTCCAGTTTGGGGTCTAATTCCGCTTTCCAGTACACATTAGGCTCTTTAACCTGCACATTTTCTAAAGTAGAAAGTGTGGTTTGAACAGTTAAAGCAAACGGAATGACTAGTAAAGTAAGTGTTTTGAGGACTTTTTTATCCTTAAATCGTTCTTAATTGTCGCAAATTTAGCGCTAATAGACAACCACCGTAATTCGTCTACGTCTTTATTACAGACATTCCACTTTTTCCCGGGGAGTTAAGCAAATGGTTTCATTGAAATCAGATACTTAACTCCCTTTCCTTTTGCCGTAAGTTTGAGGTGATATGAATTTCTTAGGGCATATTTTTCTCACACC
>JBLHEU010000129.1:0-8996 GCA_047614525.1 Bacteroidia bacterium
CTCCTGTTGCAGACGCGCGCAAACTCCACTTTCCGTGCGTTTCAGGTGTTGAAAACCCTTCCATGCCGCGCTCCACGACCAACCCTCGTATTACGCCTTCTTCATCTTTAGCCCATACAACAGCAATATCTGCAAAAGGGGCATTACTAATCCACATCTTAGCACCATTCAGCACCACATAATCACCTTCATCTTTAAAGGTGGTTACCATTCCGTTTGGGTTAGAACCGTGATCAGGTTCAGTTAGCCCAAAGCAACCAAGCAATTCTCCTGTCGCCAATTTTGGCAACCATTTTTGCTTTTGAGCTTCGTTGGCATAACTCCAAATTGGAAACATCACCAATGAACTTTGAACAGATGCCGTGCTTCTTAATCCACTATCGCAACGCTCTAGCTCTTGCATGATTATTCCGTAGGAAATCTGATCCAGCCCTGCCCCGCCATATTCGGCAGGGATATACGGTCCGAAAGCACCAATCTCTCCTAAACCTTTTAATAAGTGACGTGGGAATTCTGCCTTTTGTGCGTACTCCTCGATAATTGGGGAAACGTTTTGCTTCACCCACGTTCTTGCCGTATCTCTAATAAGCTTGTGCTCATCAGTTAAAAGCTCATCCATTAAATAGTAGTCGTGTCCTTCGTATCTATCGTCAGCCATTGTTGTTCAATTTGATTCGCAAAAGTAGGCAAAGGAGTTGCTGCCTAAAAAATTAAGATGTTGGTTTTGTCCTTAAATAGGTGTTAGTTGCTAAAAGACCAAGGTATATTGCTTTCAGAGTGCCTTTTTAGATTTAAGCTAGAGGTTAATGCAAAGGGATTCAACCAAGCATTACCATCATAAACCATAACCGATTGAATTTTAAAACAACTAGAATTAAATCACTGTTTAGAATCACAACCTTCCAATTAAAACCTAATGGTTTGAGTGCTGCGGAGGGTTGAATTTTTTTTGAAACAAAAACTGATAATTGTCAGTAAGCGTTCTCAATCAGATGTTGAGTTGAAGTATATTGCTCATGAAATCCTTAATCTACAATACATGAAAAAGAAATTTACAATCGTACTTACAGTGTTATTGATGGCCGGAATGGCTTATGACTATAATCACAATGCGGCTCATACTAATAGTGCTGGAGCACCTGATGGCAGAACTGGGTCGCCCGGAGACAATGGCCAAACCTGCTTTACTAGCTGTCATGGAAATGCTCCCGGTAATGGATCAGGTGGAGAACAAACTAGTGTAACTCATGATATTCCAGCTTCTGGGTATGTTTCAGGAACAGTTTATAATGTTACTGTAGACATGACTGGAGGTGGTAGTAAATTTGGTTTTTCTCTATCTGCTCAAAATGCTTCAGGAGCAGACCTTGGAATTTTGATGATGGGTTCTGGTACTCAACTTAACGGAGGCGGAAAGTACGTTACGCATACTGCATCTAGTAATACGGGTTCTGGTTCTAAATCGTGGGCTTTCCAATGGGAAGCACCTGTTTCTGGTTCTGGTCCTGTGACATTTTATGCTGCTTCAATTTTTGCGGATGGTATGTCTGGTAATAGTGGAGACTACCTTGTTTTGGCAGAGAATGCCACTAGCGAGTCTTCTGTTGGTATTAGCGAGGCTGATTTAGCTGCAGTGACTATTTATCCAAACCCAGTAGTTGATGTAATTCATGTTGCTGCTATAGATGTTGATGAGGAAATTATGATTACTCTTTTCAATGTAGAAGGGAAAATGGTTCTTCAGCAGAAAGTTCAAGGCGGAGATATTGCCATTGACATTGCTTCTAAAAACCTTAATACAGGTGTTTATTTTCTAAACCTTGAAGTTGACGGAAAATCGACAATCAAGAAATTGTTGATTAATTAGTAGATAAAATCGATTAATGAATAAGGTGCTTAACGGCACCTTTTTTGTTTCTCTTTTAAACAAAAACAGAATGGGTAAAGTATTTTCATTTGCGGTTTGCATGTGCGCCTTAATTGTATTTAATGGCTGCTTGGTAGACAAAGGAGAATTGGTGGATGAAACACCTCAAGAATATTGCGACACATTGCAAGCAACGTATGTAGACACGGTTAAAATATTGATAGATACTGAGTGTGCATTTACACCAGGATGTCATGGAGTTCAATCTGCCAATGGTGACTTCACAACTCACGCAAACATGTCTGGGGTTGGTGCCTTCTTACAAGGGGGAATAGGTACCCGTGTTACTTCTACTACTAATCCAATGCCACCTGCTGGTTTGTTGCCCGATTCTCTACGAAGAGTGATTGAATGCTGGGCAAGAGACGGATATCCACAAGAATAAAATTACAATTATGAGAAGCCTCCTATTTTCTTTATTAGCCGTTTTTGGCACAATTGGTCAAGCCAATGCACAGGCCATTTATATTACTGAGTCGAGCACCGTAAGTTTCTTTTCTGCAACTCCTATTGAAGATATTGAAGCCGTTAATGATGCCTCAACTTCTTTGCTTAATGTGCCTAAAAGTGAGATTGCATTTCGTATTCCGATTACGGGGTTTCAATTTGAAAAGCCGCTTATGCAAGAGCATTTCAATGAGAATTACATGGATACAGAAAAATATCCTATAGCAAGTTTTAAAGGAAAACTGAGTTCTGAAATCGCCCCAAAAAAGGATACGATTTACAACTTAACAGCCACTGGTATTATGACCATACATGGCGTAGATAAAGAGCAGACGTATAATGGAATAGTTGTTTGTAAAGACGGAAAAGCTACACTCAATTGCGATTTTACGGTAATACTTAAGGATTATAAAATCAAGGTTCCGAAAGTTGTGTTTGCCAATATTGCCGAAGTAATTGAAGTAAAAACCGAGTTCATTTATAAGCCTTATGAGAAGAAGAAATAAGCTTTCATCACTTCTATTAGCACTGATTTTCCTTGTTCCATTTTCTGGATGGGCGCAAGCCGATTTGATGCAAATGTTGGAAGACTCTGAACCTGAAAAGCAGGAGAAGGTTACTTCAATGTTTAAGACAACACGGGTAATTCAAGCACATTCCATTGAAACAGTAAAGAAGAAAACGATGGACGTTCGTATTTCTCACCGTTTCGGGAATATTTATTCAACCAGAAATGAGGTTGATGGACCAGATTCATTTTTCGGGTTTGACAATATAGCTGATGTAAGATTGGCCGTTGAATACGGTATTACCGATGAGTTGATGATTGGACTCGGACGTAGCCAAATGAGCAATTTGGTTGATGGTTTTGTCAAGTGGCGTTTCTATCAGCAAACCACAGATAACAAACGTCCTTTTAGCCTTGCTTTCTTCGGTAATGTTGGTGTAAATGCAAGTAAGAAAGGCGCATTTTACGCTGGTGTTAAGGATAGTTTGTGGAACGGAAACCCTAATCTGGGAATTGCACCAGTGTACGGAGGCGCTAAAAAGTTCTTCCATCGTTTGTCTTATACAGCGCAGCTGATAATTGCCAGAAAGTTCAGCCCAGGTATTTCTATTGAACTTCTTCCAACTTACGTTCACAGAAACTTTGTTCGAGATTCAAAAGATGAGAACTACATTTTTGCTCTAGGTGTTGCAGGAAGATTCAAAGTTTCAAAACGTGTGGCAATTCTTGCAGACTACTTCTATGTGTTTTCTGCATACAGAATGAATAATTCTAGCGTACCCTTTCACATGCCAATTAGTGTTGGCGTAGAGATTGAAACGGGCGGGCATGTTTTTCATGTTGACATCAGCAACGCTAGAGGAATTGAAACGAACAATTTCTTGGTTGTATCTCCTGATAGCTGGCAGTATGCCGAAATCAAACTTGGTTTCAACATCTCACGTGTTTTCAACGTTGGACAACGTTTGAAGAAAGCTAAAGAAAAAGTAGAAGGGTAATTACTGAGCGTTCACAGTAACCGTGCTGGAAGAAACCTTGTTGCTTTCGTTGCCCGCTCTATCAATTACCCAAATAGAATAGGAAACAGATTCGCTAGCCCCACTGCTGATTATGGCTGTGTTGGGTAAGGTTACGTTCAAGTTTCCTTGAATGGCGATGTCTGAATTATCTGGCGCCAATTGCTGAATTCGGAATCCAAAGGTTACTTGATTCCGCGAATCCTGAATAAAGAGGTTGTTTTCGTCTGTATTATTCTGTCCAAGATCACCGTTACCATCTCGGTACGATATGGTGAAATACAATGAATCTTGATATTCGGTAACCACGTTTGGCGTTAGGCTTTCAAAAGAAATCTCTGGCACTTCGCTAACGCCCGTTTCTACATTACAGGCAGAAAAGCTGAGTAAAAAAACTCCTGCAAGAGATAAGATAATTTGAATTCTCTTCATTATGGAAGGATGTAAAATGACCAGAGTGTCTTGTACTGAACTATCATTTCATCGCGTGGCATTTCTGTTTCACTTTCGCCATCGCCAACGTAATAGCGCATGTAAACCACTTGTTCTGAGTTAAAGATGGAAGCGTTTAATTCTACGTACCAAATGTCAAAGGCTGGTACAGAAAAGAATTGTGCCGTTTGCTCATAATAACCTGGCGCAGATGGTGAGAAATCGTTTTCGTCATAAGAGAATTTGAGCTTGTTGGTTTGAAGATTTGAAAGTGCTGTACTATCATCTTGAATATCAATGAGCACGGCAAAATTTTGATTTGCCTGAATCATAAATGGGTTGTAATAAACGCCATCAATTCTATTACCTGTTCCTGAAAGCGGGAATTCTGTATTTGCAGCAGCAATAACTGCGTTAAGTTCAAACGTATCTACAGCTGCAAAATAACTCACTTGTGGTGCCTTATTCGGGTACTCAGCTACTTGCCCAAACATGTTCTGAGCTCCGTTGAGAATCCAGTTTTCAATGCGCGAAACGTATACAGACTCTAGCGGAACACCAATATTATCCTGCGGCATTCTGTCATTAACATTGGCAAAACAGCAATTTGTAATTCTCTCATGTAGAACAGATTGAGCAGTATCGAAAGGAATAACCCTAAATGTGAAAGTGTTGTCTGGGTTGTTCTTCACAATTCTATGATAAACCAGCGTAGAAGAAGTGCTTTGAACCGTTCTAAAATCAGGTTCGAAATTACCATCATGGCACCCGGGAACAGCACATCTTGGATGCAGAATATCGCGGTGAATAGCAATAATCCCATTCGGGTTTAATGTGTCTGTTGGCGCTGGTGGAGTAGGGTAATCAATATCATCATACGGGTTTGGCGGAAGCTCATCTTCTACATTACACGAAATAATGGTGATGATGCTCAAAACTAACGCGGTTAGAATTACCGAAGCTTGATGTTTATTGAAGTATAGACTCATACGAATGCGGCTTCTAAGTGTTGTCCTGGTAGCATGCTACCAACTTGGTCGTCAAAGCCAAGAATTTTAGCAATGGTTGGCACTACATCAATGCTTTCTCCCATTACCTGATCAATTACTTGGTTTTGCACCACCTTGCCTGCTGGCCCTGCCACTAAGCAGAAAATCTCCCTCGACATCTCATCATTGGTGTGGTCAAGTGCGTAACGCCCGTACGGGTCAATTACTGTGTTTGGTTGCGCATTTCTACCATGTTCTGGCACTGCAATCAGCACAGTATTGTCGGCCATTCCTGGTGTGGTTTGAATGGTTTGCCACAAATGGCCAAGCGCGTAATCTGCCTTTACCAAATTGTTGGCGTACTCAGTGAAATTGTTGTGGCATACATCCACATCTTGCATATTAACTACCAGTAATTCTGGCTGAAATTCTTCAATTATTTTTTCTGCTGAGAATACATTGAATTGATCTCCGCTCAACCCTCCAATTCCCCAAGGGTTGTCGTAAAACCCTGCAACGGCATCGTTAAAAGATGCGTTGATAAACGCTTCAACTAGTTCTTTTTCGGCAGCTGTATTTGAGATTCCAGCAGAACCTTCTAATACTTGATTACCAAAGTGATTATCGAAGAACCCTCGCATTTGATCAACCAGTTCTTTCTGATCGCTGTTGAACGTTTTCGGGTTGCCAAGAGACTGATAGCCATCGTTGCTAATTAAGGAAGCTGGCTGTATGTAGTTTGCTCCGTAAAGCGAACCATAATCTGGATGCGAGCTAAAGTTTAACGCTGGGTATGGTCCCAAAGCATTACTTACCCACCAAGCATTTAGCGCGCTTGCGCTTGGGTCAGTGTGCTTTCTGTATAATTCAAAAACGGTTGGTGTGCTGGGCCGCTGACGAATGTTAATGCCTTGCAGATTATAAACACCTGTCATAACAGAAGAATGCCCGCTAAAGTGACCTGTTGGGCCTTGAGCAAATCTAAATTCTTTGAAAAGTGTTCCAACTTCTTGCAACCGGGTTCCGCCAACCTGACCAATCATATTTATGCCGCCAGCTATATCACCAGAAATACTTTCGCTGCCAAGTAACGTGTTTGGCATTAGATTACCATCTGCTTTATGAACCGCCTCTAAGTTTCTTACGCCACCAGCAAATAAGCAGAAGACTACATGGTCTACAATTCTAGCTCCAGTAGCTGCAAACAACCTACCAGAAGGTAAAATGTAAGGTGCTACAAATGCTGCTGCTCCTGTGGCTGCTGCCTTTTTTATGAATCCTCTTCTTTTCATCGCGCTAGCTTAATAATACCTGTACTCGTTTGATGTCATGATGGAATAGTAAACTAAATCAGGCGTTATTTCTGAGTTTTCGTTCACCAGATTACTGATGTGCCAAAGCTCAAATTCGTTCGGGTATCGGTTGAAGAATTTCTGATACGTATCCAATAAAAACTGATCTACGTTCGCTCGCATTGCAGCATCTGTCGGAATTGAAATCGATTGGTCGTTCAAGAAGTTCTTGATAATCATGTCTTCAATCAACTTCAAATCGCCAAAGCCAGCATAAGGCACGGCTAGCTGTTGTAATTGGATTTGACTGATGTTTGCTCCGAATAAATCTGCGTAAGCAATTGAAATAAATTCGGTTAAGGTTTTTGCGTAATCCTTATCGGCATTTGGTTGCTGAACCTCCACATCATTTACCTCATAAATGATGTCTTTCTCTTTTTTACATCCAGAAATATGGATGGTTAGAAGCGCGAAAAATGCCCAAATCGATATGTTCTTTACGATGCTCATAATCCTGCAAATTCGTCTAGTGAAAGGATGTCTTTTTGCAACTGATCAAAATCGTCAGAATCGAAGTAACTGTTTGCGTAATAGCCTTGTTCTTCAGAAGTTGGTTCTCTAAAAAGGTAGCGGAGGTATAAATCTCTAACCTGACCTTCATAGTAATCATCTGAGTTCAAAAAGATGTCAACGCATTGCTCTTTTGAGTTTCCCGTTTGGAAAAATAAAATGGCCACAAAACCGTCAACCATGGTAATTCCAGCGTTGTGTTCTTCGGTTGTTGGGTCTCGAAATAAGAAGTTGTTAAACAGGCTTTGTACAAAATTGAACGAACCCATGTTTATTTCATCATAAACCAGATTAGACACCATTCTTTTGTGCATTTCTCTAACTCCGATGGTGCCGTTTGCCAATTCTTGCGGTGTACTCAGTAGGTCTTCTAAATCATCAATCGCCTCATTTATTAAATCATAAAACTCAGCGTATTGCGGGTCTGATAACAGGTTTGTGTATAGGTAAATCTGATTCCGAATTTCGGTGGTGTCAAACGCACCGTTCAGTAATTTGGTGGCGTTATACTCGATAATTTTCTGAGCGTACTCATCATTATTGATAATGTTTGCAAGGATTTCCTGTCTGCTTGCCTGACTAAGGTTTCCGTTAGAAAGCGTTGCAACGGCATTAGCTTCTTCAGCATTTGAAGGCTCTCTTCCAAGCAGGCTGATGTAACATTTGGCTACATAGTTTTCTAGAATTAACGTGGAAATAGTAGAATCTGGTGGAGCTTGATTATTCGGAACGATAATCTCGCCTTTCTTGCAGCCGGTAGCTAAAACAGCCAAGGTTAAGACAGAAAATAAAATGCGAAACAGTGCTTTTGGCATGAGGGTAATAGACTAAAGTCAGTACTATTTTACGAAAAATATATGATTGCGTGCTTGATAAGACGCAAGACTTAACGGAAGGTTTAATTTGTTGTTGCCTCTGAGTTTAGTCAAGTGATTTCGGGGGCTAATGATTAAACCCACCGTGGATTAGAGACTTGAGTGAAAAGAAGAATCGAAGGTTCGTTCTCAATCGCTAAGCCTTATTTTTCCGCAATCAATGAGGATTGTGCTGATTATACTGTTTGTTCTTGCTTCCATTCATGGAAGGAGTCAAAACTATGTTGTGTATTACCAGCAGTTGAACGAAGCTAAATTGTTGGCTGTAAACGGAGAATTCGAGGCTTCCAGCCAACTATTTCAAATCACCTTTCAAGACTTTGAGTTTCGGTTTGCCCGAGATTGCGTGCATGCAGTGGAGACAGCTTCGAGAACAACGGACACAACTTTGCTAGACTATTTTATACAATGCGGATTGAAGCAAGGAATTCCCATTCAGTTTTTCAAAGAAAAAAATGATTTAGAGTGGTTTAGACATACTGAAAACTGGGTGGAGGTTTTGATGAATACGGATTCTTTGAATCAGGTTTATAAAGGCTCCTTCAATTCTGAACTACGTGAAGAGCTGAACCAAATGTTTACTGAAGATCAGGAAATTCGAGAACGGTTTTACCGCTGGTATAATTTTCTTGGTCGGCCATTTATTGGTAGAAAGTGGAGAAAGCTCAATGAGAAACAAGTTGAACGCATTGTAGATATTATCAGAGAATATGGTTTCCCCGGGGAGCAACTCATTGGTATTGATTTTCCAGCGGATCATCCAAAAATTAGTGCAACACAGTTTTCTGCTGGAATACCAATTGTACTGCTGGTTCATCATTACGGTAAGTCAAATCAATCGTATGGCGAAATACTGTTTGACCAGTTGAAACTAGGCTATTTGTACAATGAACATTTCGCTACAATTTGTGATTTTGAAGCAGAATTTGGACGGAAGAAG
>JBLHEU010000130.1:0-8948 GCA_047614525.1 Bacteroidia bacterium
TTTGATTCAACGGTGGCCTAAAAGTATGGAAGTCGCTGATGATTTTAACCCATCATCCGTGATTTCACAAACCAATGACAAGACAAGTACCTTAGTTTGTTTTGGCAAACTTTTTCACTGTGTGGTAGTCGGAAAACTGAACGACTAACGTGTAGATTCCTGCGCTTAATTGATTCACATTGAAGGTTATGGACTGCTTTCCTCGCAAAAGATTTCTCTCTTCGAAAAGCGCCTGCCTTCCATGAAAATCCAACACCTCAATTTCCACAATACTAGATTCCGACAGACTAAATTTCACATTTAAATCTTCTGTAACGGGATTGGGATAAACGCTTACATGAATGTCCGTTTTAAGGTGTTGAATACCAACAAAAACCCTTAATGTATCAAACACTCCTTGGCTCAAATTGTAATAAGAACCACTGAATGCTTCTTCAAGTTTTAAAGCACGAACCATGTAAACTGGTTGGTTGGGTACAGAAAGAGTGACATCCGTAAATGAGAGCGTAGTTTCTGGTTGGTTTGTCAGTTGCGTAAAGGACAATTCACCTTGCTCTTTCTTGAATACGTGATACCCCAGAACAGCATCGGCCGAAGCATCCCAAACAATCATTGCATCACCACTTTGATAAGTTGCTTGCACATTAGATGGCGGTGCCACAACATCTGCACGTAAAGTAGGGTCTCCAAGTAAAGCCGTGTGCACAAACCTTTCTCCATAATTGTACTCATAAATTGAACTATTGTTTTGGCTCAGTCTTGCAGAAAAACCAATTGTTTTTCCAATGGCCATATGGTGAACCTGCCAATTTGGTCTTCCTGCCCAAGCACAGGTTAGAACCGTTCCGGACCCAAGAGCTGAACGCATAAGATTGTTAGGTGCATTCCAGTCGCCAAAATAACTCCCAAACAAGAAGCTAAAAATGGTATTCATTGATGTGTTTGCAAACCCAGGAGTTGTTACCACCCCTGAACAACTTGTAACTGAACCAGCACCACAACCATACGACCATTGGTAACTATTGTTGACTAATGCGTTTGAAAAATCAATTGCCTCTATGCTATCTCGTCCTACCAGGGTTGGAAAGTTCTTCCATCCATTGGCCGAAAATGCCTCTCCACCAAAGTATCCGAAATTGTCATCAATAAGCGCGCGCTTTCTTGGCGCAATTACCTTATGGCGGTAGTCGTGATCTTTTTGCAGGTAGTTTCTGAGCAATTCAGCTTCAGATTCGCTGAATGCAGGAAGCGCTGAAAAATCAACTCGTCCTACCTCCAGTTCAAGATCTGAAGCAATATAACTCTGATCAAACTTGCCGTCTCCTGGTACGTTATCATTAGTGCTTCCTGCCGCCACTGTGTTGTCTATAGAAGCGTCTGTCCATGTACCGTCCATATCACCGTAATAGGTGTCTGCAGGCCAAGCTCCGTTATGGTCAGGATGTCCATCTGGATAAATATTTCCCGAATAGGCAACTGGTACCGCTCCGAACAGAAATAAAGAATGAGTGGTAGCTGGTGACAAAGAATAGGCGTCTACAATCTTGGCCTTTACATCTGGCACTAAATCAGCCTGATTTATCCCAATTACGACAACCTTCCAACCATCACCTTCAAAATCTGACAACGTTTGGTTTAGTTCCGTTTCAAATTGATTTGCATTGGTGGTGTCATAAACAAACAAAAGAACACCTCTGTTTACAACTGCATCAACCTCAATTGCAGCTGTGATATACCCATTGGCAGCGGGAGCACTTGTGCGCTGAATACGGTATTCATAAATCTCATTTACGGTAACGTTATCATCTAAAAATGAGGTTTCGGTATTTGGTAAGGTTTCAAGTAAAGACCAGGTTTCCCCTTCAATCAAAGGCCTTCTCCAAACGGAATATTCACTAGTTGTTGTTTGATAAATCCAATCTAACCTTACCGAAGCAGGAGCGTTTATAACCGTGGCAGTTAGCTGAATAGCTGCATCCTTAGCAGACTGCCCAAATACCTGAACTTCAAAAAGAATAGTAATCAGCAGAATGCAGATTAGACGATAAATCCTTGGAGCTTCACTTAACGACATAATCGACAACGTATTTAGGAGGTTCACTATGGTGAGTGAAAGATGCAAATAAACAGCAATTTTTACGGTTAGTTGTGTTCTCAAACGGTCTCATTTAATGAAAAACAGTTGAGCACCACGCCTACTTTAAGTAACCAAATCTAAATCTTCCATTGTCAAGAGAAAAGGAGGAGTACTTTTGCGCGCCCTTTCAAAATCCGGTAAAACGATTCCATCTGAATGAAAAAGTATCTCAACTTATTCGACATAACTCAAAAAGTCGATTACAAAAACGAAATTCTTTCTGGACTAACAGTTGCTCTAGCACTTGTACCGGAGGCCGTTGCTTTTGCCTTAATAGCTGGGCTCTCTCCACTTACTGGTTTGTATGCAGCATTTATGATGGGATTGGTAACATCAATTTTGGGCGGACGACCAGGAATGATTTCAGGAGCCACAGGAGCCGTTGCTGTAGTATTGGTAACACTAGCCAAATCTCATGGAGTTGAATACGTTTTTGCTACCGTGGTTCTAGCAGGAATCATTCAAATGGCGGCTGGTTTTCTAAAACTTGGTAAGCTCATGAGACTTGTTCCTCATCCCGTAATCTTCGGTTTTGTGAATGGATTAGCCATCATCATTTTCATGTCTCAGTTAGATCAATTCAAAGACATTACTGGAAATTGGTTGGTAGGAACCGAACTCTATATATTACTTGGTTTGGTTGGGGCCACCATGCTTATCATTTGGGGATTACCAAAAATCAGCAAAGCAATTCCTTCGTCTCTCGTAGCCATTCTAGCAATTTTTGGAATCGTAGTTGGGTTTGACATAGATACACGAACCGTTGGCGATATCGCTTCAATTCAAGGTGGCTTCCCTCCTTTTCATATCCCAAGTGTTCCCTTAAGTATGGAAACATTGATGCTCATTCTTCCTTACGCAGGAATTATGGCTGGAGTTGGTTTAATAGAAAGTCTCTTGACTTTAAATATCATTGACGAAATCACTCAAACGCGTGGACGAGGTAATAAAGAGGCTATAGCTCAAGGCTTGGCAAACATCCTTTCTGGTGTGTTCTCAGGAATGGGCGGTTGTGCTATGATTGGTCAGAGCTTGATTAACATTTCTTCGGGTGCACGAGCACGACTTTCAGGTATTGTCGCTTCTGTAATGCTGCTTGTATTCATCATGTTTGGAGCTGGGTTGATTGAGAAAGTGCCAATGGCAGCTCTTACTGGTTTGATGATTATGGTTGCTATTGGAACATTTGAATGGGCAAGTTTTAGAACAGTAAGGCGTATGCCTAAATCAGACATTATTGTAATGGTGTTGGTTACGCTTGTTACAGCAATTGTTCATAATCTCGCACTAGCGGTTCTGGTTGGTGTAATCATCTCTGCTTTAGTCTTTGCTTGGGACAATGCCCAGCGTATTCGTGCAAGAAAGCATGTTGACGCAGATGGAATAAAGCACTATGAAATCTACGGGCCTCTTTTCTTTGGCTCTGTAACCGCGTTCACTGAGAAGTTTGATGTTCAAGACGACCCAGAGGAAGTAATTATTGATTTTAAAGAAAGCCGAGTAGTTGACATGTCTGCTATTGAAGCATTGAACAAACTATCTGAACGCTACCTAAATGCGGACAAAAAACTTCATCTGAAACACCTTAGTCCAGACTGCATTAAGCTGCTTAAAAATGCAGAGCAGATTATTGATGTAAACATCCTAGAAGACCCAACCTATAAGTTGGTTGTAGATGAGGTTTAAGCTTTAAACCAAGCAGCTGTTTAACTAGTTGACTCTTACGTTTCTACACCCATAATTCTAAGTTTGGGTAAAAAGAGCGATTACATCGTCATTCAAGAAAGCGAGACGTGTGTTTTTTCTTTGGCTTAAACCAGCGGGATTAAACCAACGGTTTGATTAAGTCAATCCATCAATTTATATAGTTTTAAACTATATGGTTATAGATAGTATTGATTTGAATTATAATAAATCTCGTCTCATCTTTGCTCCAGCAATCAACTTATACACCAAACAAATCAAATGAAAAGATTATTCGCATTAACAGGTCTTTTTATCGTGTTCTCAGGATGCGGTAATCAAGACTCCAACCAAACAGAAATGAAAGAGAAGGGACAATGCCCATTCAATATGGGAGGAAATAAGGAAGTGGCTAAAAACAATAGAGATTGGTGGCCAAATCAACTCAATCTATCTGTATTACGCCAACATTCTTCGTTGTCAGACCCAATGGGAGATGACTTCGATTACAAAGAGTCTTTCAACTCTTTAGACTATGAAGCGGTAAAGCAAGATTTACGTGAGGTTATGACCAAATCGGAAGATTGGTGGCCTGCGGATTACGGCCATTACGGACCACTATTTATTCGAATGGCTTGGCATAGTGCTGGAACTTACCGTACCGGTGATGGTCGTGGAGGATCGAGAGATGGACAGCAACGTTTTGCACCTTTAAACAGCTGGCCAGACAATGGCAATCTAGATAAGGCACGCAGACTTATTTGGCCAGTTAAACAGAAATACGGAAGCAAAATTTCTTGGGCAGACTTAATGATTTTAACAGGGAATGTAGCATTAGAGTCTATGGGTTTTCAACCCTTAGGGTTTGGTGGCGGAAGAGCCGATGTATGGGAACCAGAAAGCAACGTTTATTGGGGGCCAGAAACCAAAATGCTTGATGACGAAAGGTATTCGGACGAACGCGATTTAGAAAAGCCCTTAGCAGCTGTTCAAATGGGGCTTATTTATGTAAATCCTGAAGGACCAAACGGAAACCCTGACCCAGTTTTAGCAGCCGCAGATATTCGTGAAACGTTTGGAAGAATGGGCATGAATGATAAAGAGACCGTGGCACTTATTGCTGGCGGACATACATTTGGAAAAACCCATGGTGCTGGAGATGCCTCATTGGTTGGCGCAGAGCCAGAAGCGGCCGGAATTGAAGAGCAAGGGTTTGGTTGGAAAAGCGACTACAAATCTGGAAAAGGGAAAGATGCCATCACTTCTGGTCTAGAAGTAACTTGGACTCCTACTCCAACGCAATGGAGCCATGGCTTTTTCACAACCCTTTTCGCATACGAATGGGAATTAACCAAAAGCCCAGCAGGGGCGCAACAATGGGTTGCCAAAGATTCTGAAGCATTTTTTCCAAATGCGTTTGATTCTGAGAAGAAGCATAAACCTACTATGCTTACCACAGATCTATCGTTAAGATTTGATCCAGAATACGAGAAAATATCTAAACGATTTCTAAATAACCCTCAAGAATTCGCAGACGCTTTTGCCAAAGCTTGGTTTAAGTTAACACACCGCGATATGGGGCCAAAAACTCTTTACCTAGGACCAGAGGTTCCGAAGGAAGATTTCATTTGGCAAGACCCAATTCCTGCTGTTGATTATGATTTGATTAACTCAAGTGACATTGCCAGTTTAAAATCGAAGGTTCTGAGTTCTGACCTTACAGTTTCTGAATTGGTCACAACCGCTTGGGCTTCTGCGTCTACTTTCCGAAGTTCGGACAATAAAGGAGGCGCAAACGGTGCACGTATTCAACTTGAGCCACAGAGAAGTTGGGAGGTCAATAATCCAGAACAACTGAATAAAGTGTTGAATAAACTAGGAGAAATCCAAACCGAATTCAACGCCAAATCAGGAAATAAAAAGGTTTCTATGGCCGATTTAATTGTACTTGCTGGAAGTGCGGCAGTAGAAAAAGCGGCAAAAGATGCAGGTTATGAAGGTGTAGTTAAGTTTACTCCAGGCCGAGCCGATGCTACACAAGAACTAACCGATGCAGAATCGATGAGTGTTCTTGAGCCTATGGCCGATGGTTTCAGAAACTATCTGAAAACGCAATACACTTTATCTACCGAAGAATTGCTTGTTGACAAAGCACAACAACTTACACTTTCTGTTCCTGAAATGACGGTACTAGTTGGTGGAATGAGAAGTTTAGATGCAAACTTTGACCATTCTGAACACGGTGTTTTCACGGATAAACCCGGAACACTTTCTAACGATTTCTTCGTCAATCTAATGAGCATGAGTAATGCTTGGGAAGCTACTTCTGAACAGAAAGAAGTGTTTGAAGGAAAGAACCGAAAAAGTGGAGAAGTTGCTTGGACAGCAACGCGTGCTGATTTAATCTTTGGCTCAAACTCTGAACTGCGTGCACTGGCCGAAGTTTATGCCAGCGATGATGCAAAAGAAAGATTCGTACAGGATTTCGTGAATGCTTGGACCAAAGTGATGAACCTAGATCGTTTTGATTTAAAGTAAGAACAGCTTCATATATGAATAACCAAGGCCCGCCAATTGGCGGGCCTTGGTGTTTTAGTTAATCTCGTATCTACTCAGAATCAAAAGCCAAAGAACGTTTTATACAGTAGGTACATTTCGCTTCATACGGGCTTCCATATCGGTAACCACAGCCTTTTTGAACCTAACACCAGAAACTGCTTTCATCTCTTGCACATAATCTTGGATGTTAACGCGCTCGGTCCGAATCTGAATACGTTTAAACAGCTTAGGCAGACCCTGGCCCGGCAGCTGCACATGATGCAATCCGCCACTGTAAACAAGCACCATTTCACCTTCAGGAAGTACTTCTAAAATATCAGCCACACCACCCCGTACCGACATTGGTTTCCCGTTTTTATCCAAACCATCAGCCCGCATCATCCTTCCTTCTGCTGCTATAATTACAACGGAATGAGGCTCAATGGCATCAAGGAAATTATTCCACGTTTCATCACGCTCACGTGATATGGGAACCATTTTTGGAGCAACAAACGTGAGTAACCATCCAGCAATAGGTCGGTCCATAGTTACAGATGCGCCTGGGGCTATAATCCTCCCAGCAATTTGCCATAGCATCCCCCAAGGTGCTGCGCCTAAAAACAAAGGCTCAAACAGGCTAGTGTGGTTTAAGAAAGTGATGAGCTTCACACCTTTCCACGGATTACCATCATTTTCATGGAGCCACTTATTCTCCACTTTGTAAAATGTACGCGCAAACAACTTTATACTGGCAAGAGATATAAAATTGGTGATACGAGAAATGCGCATTTGGCGAAGGTATGTGTTCAATGAAAAGTTCGCTTAAGCAAAACACCCCATCTCGATACCACGAGACAGGGTGCTAAGCTGCGATTGAACAACACCCTAAACTGCGTATAGTTTAGAATTCGCAGCCTAAGTCTAGGTTACCAGCACAACCAGTATGTCTGAATACGGGCCGAAACCTTTTGTACCGCTGGCTCGCACTCTAACACCGTGATAAATAAGCGGTTTTAGGCCATCTATTACAATGCGAGATGAACTCGAACTGTATTTCACCCAGTCATCATCAATGCCACTTTCTGCGTTGACAATCGCACTTTCCGAATCGATTAATTCGCCATTCTCAGAATCTTCTAATGGGCGTATCTGCACTTCATATAACCCGACATTATTTACGGGGTTCCATGCAAGTTTTAACTCACCACTTATAGCTGAATTGTAGACCTTAACCCCTTCTACTTTGGGCATATCTCCCATACTTTGGCGTGGCTTAGTATGCCTAAACCCCGAACTGAGAATGATGTCTGTATCTCCATCAGAAACTACGGTAACAAACGCCTTGAGTTTGTTAACCATATCATCTACAATGCTGGCTAAAACCTCGGAGGTCTTATTACAAAGCATCCGTCAACTAATCGCTAGTCACTAGTCTTCGGCTCGTTTCTAAACACCACCTGCTTGTCAAAGCAATCGAGAATGATGATGCCATCCTTGTTCACCTTGCCTGCAAGAATCTCCTTAGAGAGTTCGTTTAGCACTTCGCGCTGTATTACACGCTTCAATGGTCTGGCACCAAACTGCGGGTCGTAACCGAGTTGTGCTAGCCATTCTACACATTCGTCTGTGAATTGGAAGGTGATGTCGTTCTTTTCCAACTGTTTAGATAGCAATTGAAGTTGCAGTTTAGTGATGCTTGCTATATCGTCTCGCGTAAGCGGTGTGAACATAATGATGTCATCAATTCTGTTCAAAAACTCAGGTCTGAGGGTTTTCTTCAGCAACTCAAACAACTCAGTTTTGGTAGAAGCAACCACCTCGTCTTGGTTGGCATCAGTGATATTTTCCATCTTGTCTTGAATAAGATGCGAACCAAGGTTTGAAGTCATTATGACAATGGTGTTCTTGAAATTGACCACACGACCTTTGTTGTCGGTCAATCTTCCATCATCTAATACTTGCAGCAAGATGTTAAACACATCTGGATGCGCTTTCTCAATCTCATCTAACAGCACAATTGAGTAGGGCTTTCTTCGAACCGCTTCAGTCAACTGTCCGCCTTCATCATAGCCAACATATCCCGGAGGCGCTCCAACCAATCTAGAAACCGCATGGCGTTCTTGATATTCGCTCATATCAATCCGCGTCATAGCGTTTTCATTATTGAAAAGATAATCGGCCAAAGCTTTGGCGAGTTCTGTTTTACCAACACCCGTTGTTCCTAAGAAGATGAACGAACCGATAGGACGTTTCTCATCTTGCAACCCAGCTCTGCTCCTTCTCACAGCATCGGAAATCGCTGAAATAGCTTCATCCTGACCAACCACTCGATTGTGCAATTCATCCTCCAAGCGAAGCAGTTTCTCACGGTCGCTTTCCAGCATTTTACTTATTGGAATTCCTGTCCAACGAGAAACTACTCCAGCAATATCTTCAGAATCAACTTCTTCCTTAATAAGTGGCAAATTAGATTGCAGCTTAGCAAGCTCCTTCTTCCCATCTTCCAATTTGGCTTCGGCCTCTTGGATTTTTCCGTAACGCAATTCTGCCACTTTTCCGTAATCTCCCGCACGCTCAGCTTGCTCAGCTT
>JBLHEU010000131.1:0-8862 GCA_047614525.1 Bacteroidia bacterium
GCCGTTCTGTGGACGTCTTTGCTGAACGCAGGATCGGCACTAATTGAAGGGACGCTTAAAAGGTCTATCAATTCTTCTAGAAATCGATCCTTGTTAGAATCGATGTAATTGTCAACAGTATTTAGATTCATTTTGCCTCTTTTAGATGCGCCCAAAATTAGTTTTTAATGTATGCGAAACATCTCTTGCTAAATACAGTTCAACCAATAGTGTTAAATACAATTGAGCATAAGGTGTATAGTTATTTTTGCATATCTCTAAAATGAACCGAATTCCCTCATACGGTTTACTGTTGGTGGCGCTGCTGCTCAGTTTTTCTGCGCAAGCTCAACTTACGGTAGATGTTGGTTATACTCCTCAACAACTTATAGAAGATGTTTTGGTTGGAGGTGGAGTTGAGGTAAGCAATTTTCAGTTTACGGGGAATGAAAATGCACGTGGCTTTTTTGATGGCTCTAACTCAAATATTGGATTAGGCAGTGGTATTGTTATCTCAACTGGTCGGGCAGGTGATGCCTCAGGGCCTAATGGTTCTCCGCTTAGCGATGTAGGAACTGACTTTAGTGGTGGTGGAGATGCCGCGTTAACCGCTATAACCGGGATTGCTACTTACGATGCCGCAGTGCTTTCGTTCGATTTTGTGCCGTCTTCAGATACCGTTCAGTTCAATTATGTTTTTGCCTCTAACGAATACATGCTTTATGTAGGAACAGGAGTAAATGATGTTTTTGCTTTTCTTATTAGCGGACCCGGAATAGTTGGAGAACAGAATGTGGCGCTAATCCCTGGAACCACAACGCCCGTAGCCATTGATAATGTGAATGCAAATGCAGGTTCAAACCCACAATATTATATCGATAATGAAAACCCACCAGGCTCAACAGTAGAATACAATGGCTTTACGCAGGTTTTTACAGCTACTGCAGTACTACAACCTTGTCAGACCTATCGTATTCGTTTGGCAATTGCCGATGCTGGTGATGGAACTTTTGACAGTGCGGTTTTCTTAGAAGCTGGAAGTTTCGCGAGTTCTGTAGTTAGTGTAGATGCAGAATCGTCTTTTTCTGCTTCTGCAAGTAATCAGGAATTGGTTGAGGGTTGTAGTTCTATGAATTTAAATTTTTACCGAACGCCTCCGCTTGATGATGAGCTTTCAGTTGGATTAACTTTAACAGGAAGTGCTACAAATGGTGTTGATATTTCGAATATTCCAACCATGATTACGTTTCCTGCTGGTTCCTCCACCGCTTCAATATCTTTCAATGTTTTAGAGGATTCTGATGCAGAAGGAGTAGAGAACATGACCATTACGCTAGACCAGCTAAATCTTTGCGCAACAGACCCTCCAAACTCTATTACATTTTCAATTCAGGATATGGAGCCAATGACCGTTTCCATTACCCCTGCTGTAACGTTTGTTTGTCCCGAGGAATACGAGATCACGGTAGTGCCATCTGGTGGTTATCCAACGTATGAGTACAGCTGGACCAGTCTCGTGGAAACGGAAGCTTCTATTTCAGTGTTTCCAATCTCAACAGCAACTTATTTTGTAACTGTAACAGATGCATGTGGTCAATCTGAAGTGGCTTCTACCACCGTATCAATTCCCAATTATATGCCCTTACAGGTTTCCGTGGCTGATATAACGGTTTGTAATGGTGATGATGCGCTGCTAGAATCCGTTGTTTCAGGTGGCCTTGGCACTATTTCCTACTCGTGGCAAGGAGGGGGTTCAGACCCAAATTACAACTTCACCCCAACGAGTTCAACCACGGTTACGTTAACGGTAACAGACGATTGCAACCTATCTGAATTGGCAACAGCCAATGTGGAGGTAGACGAAGTTGAAGCTTCTTTTACACACCGATTAAGTGGACATGCAACTGTTCAGTTTACAACCAACTCTTATAATATTTACGAGTTTGATTGGGATTTTGGCGATGGACTTAGCAGCACAGGAGAATCACCATCTCATACGTACGATATGGAGGGAACGTATCCGGTAACCCTTACCGTGGTAAACGGTAATGGTTGCGTAGCCATTCTAAGAGATACCGTAACAGTTTATCCTCCTTTGCACGTGTACATTCCAAACGCATTTACCCCTAACGGTGATGGAGTTAACGATGTATTTGGAATGGTAGGAGAGGGTTACCTTTATTACGATTTAGAGATTTATGATCGGTGGGGCAATCGGCTTCGCTTTGGTAGATTTAAAGACGCTACTGCTTGGGATGGAACTTACAAAGGAAATACTGTTCCGGCAGATGCTTATGTGTACAAAATCTTTGTTCAGCCGCCAATCGGAATTGAGTTCAGAGAAACTGGATTAATTCACGTTCTTTTTAAGGAGTGATAATCCATGTCCAAAAGCCGTTTATTTCTAATCTTAGCGTTGCTGGCATTTGTACAGCAATCTAGAGCGGCACACTTAGTTGGAGGTGAGATATTTTACGAATGTTTGGGAGGTGATGAGTACCTAATTACACTCAAGATTTATCGCGATTGCTATACGGTTGCGGGAGCAGAATTTGACAACCCAGCAAACATTGGAGTTTACAATACGGCTGGTGATTTAGTTGAAAGTTTGCAGGCCTCGTTTACCGGTTCCGAGCAATTAGATGTAATCCTAAATGACCCATGCTTACAGGCTCCACCAGATGTTTGTGTTGAAGAAGCCGTTTACACAGTAACGGCAACGCTACCTTTTGTTGCTGGAGGTTATCATATTGTTTATCAACGTTGTTGTAGAAATCCAACAATTGTGAATCTCGTAAACCCTGCCGCATTAGGCTCAACCTATTACGTTTATGTACCAGAATTGGCTTTAAATACATGTAATAGCAGCCCGTCATTCAGTAGTTTTCCGCCTCTAGCTTTGTGTACAAACGAGGAGTTGATATTTGACCACTCAGCAATCGATATTGATGGTGATTTATTGGTCTATTCTCTCTGCACACCATACCACGGAGGCGATCAAGCAAACCCAGCACCAGTGCCGCCACTTGGTCCGCCATACGTAGAAATAGATTGGGGAAACAGTTATTCTGCAGCATACTCTGTAGATGCAAATCCAGCGTTGAGTATAGATGCACAAACAGGATTGTTAACTGGAGTGCCAACAGCGGTTGGTCAATACGTAGTTGGAGTTTGTGTTGAAGAATACAGAAATGGGGCACTAATCAGTATAAACAAACGAGATTTTCAATTTAATGTGGTGAGTTGCGAGTCTAATCTTGAAGCGGCTATCCCTGGTCAGGAAACGTTCCATAATCCGTGCGATGGATTAGAAGTTGATTTTGGCAACGTGAGTATAAACGCCCAAAATTATCACTGGGATTTTGGCGTGGCGTCAATTATAAGCGACACATCTAACTTGGAAAACCCGGTTTACCTATTTCCAGATACAGGCTCTTATGAAGTGACTTTAATCGCGAACCCGGGCTTACATTGTGCGGATACAACGGTGGATATTGTAATGGTTTACGACAACCCCGCTGTTCAAATTCAAAGCTCAGGTGAACTCTGCTTTGATGAAAACGAAATTGACTTTGAAGCGATAGGTCTATTTGGATCCGGAGCTACTTTCTTTTGGGAGTTTGAAAATGCTGTACCACCTACTTCAACTGACATAAACCCTCAAGATATCGTTTTTGAAGCAGCTGGAGAGTTCCAAGTGCATGTAACGGTTCAAGAGCATATTTGCTCAGATGAAGCAACCACTTCGGTAGTGACCTTTCCAAGACCAGCGCCTTATTTTAATCACCAACCATTAGCTGGCTGTTCTCCGGTAGGCGTACTGCTAATGGATAGTTCTTTTGCTGGAACCGACTATGAAATACTTTGGGATTTGGGCGATGGAACAACTAAAACCCGTGGACACCTACTACATATGTACACTGAGTCGGGCTTCTACGATATTTCGTTAACCATTTCTACATCAGAAGGCTGTATAGATACCGTTTCCTACGTTTTTGAAACCGCTATTGAAGTCTATCCACTTCCAGGTGGGTTGATTACGGCAGAACCGGATACACAATTGTTAGTCGACCCTGTTTTTCAATTCTTAGGAACCGAGTCTCAGGCATCAACATGTGAACTTTTAACGGGAGATGGAGCCTTTTTACAAGACACATCCGCCAACTGCATTTTTCAGCATATTTACGCAGATACCGGTACTTATAATGCCGTAATGGTATTTACAGATGACAATGGTTGCATATCAACGGATACAGTACCTGTAAGAGTAGAACCAGAGGACAGGTTTTACATTCCCAACGCTTTTACGCCCAATGCAGATAGAATAAACGATACGTGGGGACCAGTAGCTTTGGGATACAAGGAATTTGAGCTTTGGGTGTACGATATATGGGGTAAATTGATGTTTTACTCAGAAGACCCGAATGAGCGTTGGAATGGGACATTCAAAAACCAAAGCAACCATGAGCCAGTGCTTGGCGTCTACACCTATCGTATAGCGGCCCGTTCTGTGAAAAAAACATACATCAAAGAGCATGGCCACGTTACAATACTTAAATAGCTATAAACCATCGGATTAGCTTCCTTTGTGGCTCGAAATACCAAACCGTGAAGCACTTTTATTCTCTCCTTATTTTTTGTGTTACGTTTCTCTTTGTTGAGAACGTTTCGGCTCAATTAGCGATTACCACAGGTCAAACAGCGCAGCAACTAGCTGAGGTTATCGCTGGTCCAGGAGTTACCGTGAGTGGTGCTACAATTACCGGATCTCCAGATGCAATAGGGTCTTTTGTTACTGGTGCTACTGCAAGTGGTTTGGGAATTGCGTCTGGAGTTGGCCTTAGTAATGGAAATATCATCGATGCCGGGCAAGATGAATTCAATTTTGCATCTACTACCCTAGGAACACCTGGTAGTCCATATTTGGACAACTTGACAGGTGAGGCTGGTGGTGACGCAATTATTCTTGAATTCGATTTTGTTCCAAATGCTGATTTTGTACAATTCAATTATGTGTTCTGTTCTGAGGAACACCCCGGCTTTTCTTGCTCTACTTATGTTGACCCGTTTGCCATTACAATTCAAGGGGTGACAGTTGCTTTAGTTGAAACAAATATTGCCTTGGTGCCCGGAACAACAACCCCCATTCAGATTAATACAATCAACAATGCTGGTTGCGGTAATCCTGCCTTTTATATTGACAACGCGGGAAACCCAAACTTGGTCTATGGTGGAATTACTACCGTTATGACAGCCTCATTAGATGTAATCTGTGGCGAAACTTATCACCTTAGGTTTTTGCAATCTGATGGCGGCTTTGACCAAGCGTTTGATACGAGCTGTTTTATTGAGGAAAACAGTTTAACAACTGGTAACGTAACAATTGAAACAACATCTCTGGGTGGCGATACAGCTGCAATTGAGGGTTGCGCAGATCTTGAAATCACACTAACGCTTAATGGCGATCCTCCAACGATTGACGTTCCAGTATCGATTTGGGTTGGTGGTGGTTCTACAGCAGAATGGGGAATAGACTATGATCCAATTACTGAATTAAACCAAGCAGACAGCACCATTGTTATTCCTGCAGGTTCAAACTCAGTGAGTTTCACCATCACGCCAATCGTAGATAATATTACAGAAGGAACGGAGACAATAGATTTGGTGGCTATTACATCAACTTGTGGCACCATAGATACGTTTCATCTGTTCATAACAGAGGTTGAGCCATTATCTGTAATCGTCACAAATGACACTACCATTTGTACCGGTAATGCAATCAATTCAGCCGAAGGAGTTGGAGGTGGAGGTGGCTACACGTATACATGGGATAATGGTTTCGGAGAAATGCAAACGATTTTGCCAGAACCAACTGCTACCACCTCTTATGAGGTAACCGTAACCGATGGTTGCGGCTCAACACCAGCTGTTGCATCTGTTCTTGTTACTGTTGATGATGGTCCAAGTCCTAATGCTGGAAATGATATTTCCGTTTGTATTGGAGGTAGCATTCTTATGAATGCAACATCAGACTCGCCAGGAAGTACTTTCTCTTGGGCTCCGCCAACCGACCTTTCTGACGCAACAGTTTTTAATCCATTATGTACACCAGCTGCCGATATCGAATACATCGTTACTGTTACTCGACCTGATGGTTGTTCTAATGATGACACCGTAATGGTGACACTTACACCGCCACCAACTTCAGATTTTATTCTGCCTGTAGTGGGTTGTGCAGGAGACCCTATGATTGTTGATTACGATGGTAACGCTAACGCTGCAGCACAATATCAATGGAATTTTGTTTCAGGAATTATCACCAACGGTAGTGGCATTGGACCTATAGCCGTTTATTGGCCAGCGCCAGGTATTTATGATGTAGAACTTATCGTTTCTTGGAACGGATGTATTTCACCAAGTACAGTAAATCAAATAGAAATTTTAGGTCCGCCTCCAGTTGATGCAGGTTTAGACATCTCGTTTTGTTCTGGAGATTCAGGGCCAATCGGATCAGCACCACTTGCAGGAGTAACCTATTCTTGGAGTCCAACTAACGGAGTTGCAGACCCAACAGCCAGTCAAACCACAGTACAGGTTCCCAATTTCGCGCACGAAATTGAAATCACAGAATATACCCTTACAGCATCAGAGCAAGGTTGTGAAAACACAGACAAAGTCAATGTGGTTGTATTCCCAATTCCAACGGTTGAGTTTGCAGTACCAAATGGTTCATGCTTTAATGTGAACTCATATGACTTTTTAGCTACAGGTAATTTTGGCCCAAACACAACTTTTGGTTGGAGTTTTGGCGCGCAAGGGTTCCCAACAACATCAAACGTAATTCAGCCACAGGGCGTTATTTTTAATACTCCAGGGCAGCAAGATGTAACAATTGTTGTTGAGGATAACACGTGTATTAGCCAGCCATTTACAGCTACGGTAGAAGTGTTTGAAATGCCTGTTGCAGATTTTTCTTTTGCGATTAATGATGGATGCGAACCGCTTCTTGTCGGGTTTGAAAATCAATCTTACAACGGTAACAGCACCATTTACAATACGTGGGATTTTGGTAATTCAACATCTGCAACCCAGCACAGTCCAAGTACGGTTTATGAAGCAGGAGTGTACACAATAACGCTTGATGTAGTTACCGCGCAGGGTTGTGCCGATTCTGAGACCAAATCAGATGCTGTAGAGGTTTACGAAAAGCCAATAGCATTTTTCAGTATGAGTTCTCAAGTACTCGATATCATTGATCCAAATGTCACTGTTACAAACTTGGCGCAAGACATTACAGGAAGTCTTTTCACTTTTGAACCCTTTGCTTATCAGGTAAACAGTATGACTGCCGAGTACGAATATGCTGAAGTTGGAACGTACGAGATTTCGCAAATAGTTGAAAGCGCAAATGGTTGCTTAGACACTATTATTGGAAGCTTAGAAGTTAAACCGCATTACACGCTGTACATCCCAAATGCGTTTACTCCTACTGCTGACGGAATAAATGAGGTTTGGGTTCCACAAGGAGAAAGCATCATGGATTTCAGCATGATTATTTACGACCGTTGGAATGAAGAGCTTTTCCAATCGGGAAGTTTAGATCAAGGTTGGGATGGTTTTTACAAAGGAAAGCTCGTTCAGCAGGGTACATATACCTACAAGATTGACGTAGTTGACACCTTAGGCGAACCACACATGTACTTCGGTACGTTCTCTTTGGTACGCTAGAAAATATAAAAGGCCTCCAGTAATTTATCAATGTAATTGTGCCAAGTCCAACCCGGACCGTCCCACATTCCGTGATAGAGATCACTCATTCTGATATTAACAAAACTGGTAATTAGAGCGAAGCCAAGAAGCGCGGCTTTATAAATCATTTTCGATTCAATAATCGCTTTTACCGCAAATGCTGATGGTACCGCCAGAAGAGGTAAGAAATCTACATAGCAGCGGTGGCCATAAGCTCCACCAAACCACCACGCCCACCAGCTTGCAAAAATATAGGTCGCTAAAACAAGTGTAACTGTAGGCATTTGCCATCCTGTAATTCGCCTCCTAATCATCTGCCATAAACCAGCTAGACCAATTAAGACTATTGGCGAATAGGTTATCCAGCCGTTTTGATGACTGAGAAGAACCTGAAGAACTTTAGGCTGGTTCCAATTGGTAAAACCTTCGTTTCCGTAGGAATAGAGAAAGTACTCGCCAGTAAGGTGCCGCCAGTAATACACTTGTGGTGCAAACAAAACGAGCAATGAAATACCAAAGATTAGAAGCCACTTCCAATCTGTTAAAAACGCTTTAAGTCTTGTTGGAATGTCTCTAAAATCAGCTGCCCAAAGCAGCGGAATCAAACCTGCAATTGCATTGGTTGGACGTATCAAAACAACAAGCGCAAGAGGGAAAGCGGTGAGGAAAGTCCAGATCAACTTCTTTGAAATTGTTCTTTTATGCGAGGCGTAGATTAGAACGGTGAACAGGAAAAAAGAATAAACATGAGACATTCCTGCTTCCCGAAATGTGTAATAAAAAAGATTGGTTCCGAGAAGAAGGCCAACGGGCACCATTACGGAAACCAATTCGAACTCAAGCTCTTTTAAAAGCCTGTGCAGTAGAACTAAACCAGCAAGCATATAGCATATCGCGGCAAGCATTACCGCCCAGATATAAGGCAGCGAGCGGCCGTCTCCTGCATAACCCAAAGGTTTACTAATTAGATGTGCTATCGCGAAAAAAGGTGCTTCCATCAGTGAAACACCATACGTGTATTTGGTAAACGTGTACTTGCTTCCGTTACGTTCTACTGTGGTGCAACCATTTACGCATGGCACATCTTCAAAACCACCGTAAATAAACACGGCAGGTAGGTAGATATAATAACCC
>JBLHEU010000132.1:0-8804 GCA_047614525.1 Bacteroidia bacterium
TAGTGTGGTATCCGATTTCTTCTGGTTGTAATCGAGATATTCTCTCCCCAACCCTAGGGTCTGGGTCTGCAATTGTGCGAGACCTTATATCCATCATGCTTCCTGGCTGAAATGCATTGAAATACAAGTGATAAAACACTTTTGTGAGCACGTCTGGCGAGTTGTTGCTGTAAACCAATTTCTGCTTTCCAGTATATTGGTTCTTCTCAACATCCATATCAATCTCCATTTGATAAGAGGCATGCTGTTGCCAATAGCCGTATTGGGCAAACCCAAAAACGGTTGTCAACATTAGAGAAATTGTTCCTAGTGTTCTTTTCATATTATTCTGTAATTCCTGCCAATTTGAACATGAAGGCATACTCCATGGCTGTTTCTTTTAAACTTTCAAACCGTCCACTAGCACCACCATGTCCTGCTTCCATGTTCGTATGAAGTAGAAGTAAATTATCGTCCGTTTTATTCACTCTTAGTTTAGCAACCCATTTCGCTGGTTCCCAATACTGAACCTGACTATCATGAAGTCCCGTTGTAACCAACATATTTGGGTATTCGTGAGTTTCCACATTATCGTAAGGCGAATAGCTTAAGATGTAATCGTAGTATTCCTTTTCATTCGGATTTCCCCACTCATCGTACTCTCCAGTTGTAAGCGGAATCGTCTCGTCAAGCATCGTTGTAATCACATCAACAAACGGAACTTGCGCCACAACTCCTTTCCAAAGCTCTGGTTTCATGTTGACGATTGCTCCCATCAATAATCCACCTGCAGATCCGCCCATTGCAAAAAGGCCCTCGTTAGTCGTGAACTTGTTTTCAACGAGATATTCTCCGCAATTGATAAAGTCAGTAAACGTGTTTTTCTTATTCAAAAGCTTTCCATCATCATACCATCCACGGCCCATTTCCTGACCTCCACGAATGTGGGCCAATGCGTAAACAAACCCTCTATCCAATAAACTCAGTCTAACAGAGCTGAAATATGCGTCCATGGTTGAACCGTAAGAACCGTAAGCGTATATCAAGGTTGGGTTGCTTCCGTCTTTCTTGAGGCCTTTTTTGTAAACGATTGACATCGGAACTTCTGTTCCATCATCAGCCGTTACCATTACTCTTTCGGTGGTGTAGTTGTTTCGGTCAAAATCACCAATTACAGTTTGCTCTTTCAGCAACGACTTTTCCTTGGAATTCATGTTGTAATCCAACGTTGACCAAGGTGTTGTAAGAGACGAATAGCCATAACGAAGCACTTCAGTGTCGAAATCCATATTCGTGCCGATATAGCTGGTGTAAGCCGCTTCACCAAAATCTAAGTAGTGCTCCTCACCTGATTCGTGATTGATTATTCTAAGCTGAGAAAGCCCACCAGAACGTTCGTTAACCACCATGTGGTTTTGGAAGATTTCGATGCCTTCAAGAAGCGTTTCTTCTCTGTGTGCAATTACTTCTTTCCAGTTTTCCCTACCTGGTTTATCAACCGTTGTTTCCATCAATCGGAAGTTTTTCGCCTCCCAGTTGGTCGTGATGTAAAGCTTGTCTTCGTAGTGAGAAACGCTGTATTCGTGATCTCTTTCTCTAGCCTGAATCATGGTAAAATCGCCCGTTGGATTTCCAGCATCGAGCATTTGAAATTCTGACGATACCGTTTGGAACGAACCAATCATAATCAAATCCTTGCTCTTGGTTTTCCATGTATAGCAAGTAAATGTTTCGTCTTCTTCCTTGAAGATTTGAACGTCAGAAGCCACCTCAGTTCCTAGCTCATGGCGTAGAATTCTGTTTGTCCGGAGTGTTTCTAAATCTTTAGAGATATAGAAGAATGTCTTGTTGTCCTTAGCCCAAGCGCCTCCTCCAGCACAGCCAGAAATGGTTTCGGCATACATTTCGCCTGTCTCCAAGTTGATAAAGTGAATAGTATAGATTCTACGACTTACCGTGTCAATTCCAAAGGCTGCAATCTTGTTGTCATCGCTTATTTCTATTCCGCCTAATGCGAAATAATCATGGCCTTCAGCCAGCTTGTTCTCATCAATAAAAACCTCTTCATCCGCTTCTAAAGAGCCTTTTTTACGGCAGTGTAACTTGTATTCTTTGCCTTCTTCGTAGCGCGTATAGTAGAAGTAGCCGTTATCCATATACGGCACCGTCTCATCGTCTTCTTTTATACGGCCTCGCATCTCATTATACAAGTCTTCCTGAAACTGCTTTGTATCAGCCAAGGCGTCAGACGTGTATGCGTTTTCGTCCTCAAGATATTTGATAACCTTCTCGTCTTCTCTCTCTTTCAGCCAGAAATAATTATCTGTTCTGGTATGGCCATGAATGGTCATTTCGTGCGGATTAACCTCCGCTATTGGTGCTTTCATACTTGATTCTGTTGTTGTGGTTGATGTGTCGCAACTGGCCAAAAGGACAATCGCAAAAAGGCTTAAGAGAAATTGGTTTTTCATGTTGAATTTGTAGTCAGTTCCTGTTTCGAGGGCCAAAGTAATAGTCTGTTTTATAACTATATGACTTGTTCTATAACGATTATTAAATCTTGTTGTTTTCCGCGGAGGATTCCCCTGACAATCTCGAATACAATCCCGCCAATCATACTCAGAATTCCTAAAGCAGACATACCGGGAACAAACACTCCTCCCAATAAAAAAGTTGCTGAAATCAAGAATAAAGAGACGGAGATATGAACCAACCCCAAAGACGAATACCTGTCTATAGTGCAAAGTGCCAAGGCCATTTTCTTAAAAAACGTCCATCTTGAACGGCCAGTTTTTCTTTCTTCTTTTTGGTACGGGACTAATATTGGTTCCCTTTCTAATTGCAAAAGGTGGTAAAGGCTATTCGCTCCTTTTGGCTGAAAGTGAAGGAGCTTTTCCTTGAGTTCTTTAGAAAATAAGCAGAAATCAAACCCTCCTTTTGGCAATGATTTTAATCCGAATCTTCTAAGAAAACCAAAATACGTTCCGGCTGAACCAGCTTGGTTTAATCTATTCGCAAGAATCAATTTACTTCCTTTCTTCCACTCAGCAAATAGCTTGTTTATGTGTGCTGGAGGGTCCTGTAAATCAGCGGCCATAATTACAATACAGTCTCCGGTTGCTCGCTCAAGACCAGCATAAATAGCGCTGTAAGACCCAACGTTAGTACTAAGCTTAACTCCTTTAACCTTGTCAGGAAACTCCGCCTTAAACTGCTGAATCTTTTCCCATGTTTTATCCTCAGAACCATCATCTACCAAAATATATTCAAAGCTAGCCGACTGTTTAAATGCGCCTTCGTTTTCAATCAGCGCTTTGGCAAGAAGAGCAATGTTTCCTTGATTAAAATAGCACGGAATTACAACGGATATCTTATCCATTTTGACTCTTAACGATGCCTCGGATATAGTTTTCTAAGTCAATGGATGCCGTGGTTGCTTCATTGTGTGACTTAACTGAATAAAGACGGTCCACTTGGTCTGGCACAAAGCCTATATCCATTGGAATCCATTTTGATGCAAATCCAACCAGACCTAAAAACCATTTCGGAATTGGAATGACTGTCATCTTCTTTCCGGAAACCCGCTCAATTAATGTAAGAAGTTCCTTAAATGAATATCCATGCGGGCCATTTAAAGTAATCGTTCTGTTGCCTGTTGTACTTCCAAAAGCGGCTTCAAAAATTACGTTTACGGTATCTGTAATGTGAATGGGATACATTTTACTTTCAACGCCTACCGGGCAAAGTTGAACACCTCCATTTATGGCTTCATGGATGGTCTTTTCTATTCCTTCAGTCTTCGTTCCGCCATACACTTCTGAAGGTCGGATAATAATCCAATCAGTTAGTTTTTTGACTTCTTCTTCTGCCCTGAGTTTAGTAATACCGTATGCTCCACTTTTCTCACCCGCAACTCGCGAACTAATAAATACAAACTTGGGATTTCCGCCTTCGGGTAATGCATTAATCAAGGCTTTGGTTCCTTCAACATTGACCTTAAAATATGCGTCTTGCTTTTTACTATGCGTTAAGGCTGCTGCGTGTATGACTACATCCGCCTTTGATAATTCAGCTTTGTACGTGTCTGGTTGATTTATATCGCCAAAAACCCATTTAACTAACCCCGATTCGGTTTGGTTCTTGAGTCTAGTTAGTCCGGTTACGAGGTAAGTTTCTGAATCTAAGCGACTCAAAACTTGCCGCATGAGTTCGGAAGAAGCTCCAGTTATAAAAACGTGCTTCCGGTTTTCCATTATTTACTTGCCGAGCCTGTACGTAAACAGGTTCTTAATGAACTCCCAAATTGCAGCGGGCTTTACAAACGAAGACCTTCCTTCAAGTTCATAAAACTCAATTGGAAGCTCGTAAAACGACATGTTCTTATCTCGAACATTTAGCATGATTTCCGCATCAATAAACCAATCATCCGACTTTAAATTCATTTGATCATAAGCCGATGCTTTTAGAATCTTAGGCTTAGAATTCGCGTCTTGAGAACCAATTCCAGGAAAAACTATTGAGAACAGGAGATTGTAAACTTTACTAATCAATCTTCGGTATGCCCCGTCCCCTCGTTTAGTCCTATAGGTTTTAACAAGGTCGTATTGTCCATTTCTAATTTCTTGAAAACAAGCAGAAATGCTTTCAATAGGAAACTGACCATCTCCATCCATTACGCAGATGTATTCTCCGTTTGCAGCGTCCATTCCAGACCGCATATCCCAGCCCATCATTCCCTCTTTTGGTTTGCAAAGAGCAATGCATTTAGGGTTTTCGTCAGCAAGTTTCAAAACATAGTCTCGGGTTCTATCTCCGGAGCCCTCAATATAGTTGGCAACAAGAACAAGTTCATAGCTATCAGTCAGCGTCTTTATAAGGTTCTCGGCTTTGTTGATGAAATCAACAACTCCGGCCCCAGACCTGTAACAAAGAATTACTACCGAAAGCTCTACTTTTTCAGCCATTGGAACAAAGCTAAGATTTAATCATACCGATGAAATAGCCGCTAATTTTCGAAGTGATTGATTACTTCGGTAATTACATATTGCTGCTCTTTTAGAGTTAGCGAATGATATAATGGAAGTCTCACGAGACAATTACTGAACCTATCTGAATTTGTCAATTCTCTTCTATCATGCTTATCCGTGAAATAGGCAGATTTATGCAAGGATTGAAAATGAAATGCAGCAGAAACCCTCTTGGACGCAAGCACTTTAATGAGCGCATCTCTTTTGAGTTGAGAATCAGTAGTCAAATAAAATGTGTGTGCATTATGAGTTATGCCTTTAGGAATGATTGGTAATTCAAAGTGTCCTTTTGTGCTTAAATCAGCAAGGCTATCATAGTATCGTTTCCAAATCTCCATTCTTTGAGAAGTAACCTCCCCTAAATGGTTTAACTGGCTATACAAATACGCTGCGTTTAACTCGGAAGGATAAAATGAAGAGCCAACATCAACCCAGCCATAACTGCTCACTTTTCCGTTTCTGTAATCAGCCTTATTTGTTCCCATTTCCCAAACTACCGGTGCCCTTTTAGCAAACCCTTCACCATTCACTAAAAGCGCTCCTCCTTCTCCACAATGCACATTTTTTGTTTCTTGAAAAGAAATTGCTCCCAAGTCGCCAATACCTCCTAACGGTTTGCCGTTATAGGTTGAGCCTATTCCTTGGGCATTATCTTCAATTACCTTGATGCCATGTTTGCTGGCAAGAGAAACAATTGCATCCATATTACAAGGAACCCCGCCATAATGAAGCGCAACTATAGCCTTTGTGTTAGGTGTAATTAGTTCTTCAATAAGCGTCTCATCAATGTTTGGGTGGTCTTTCTTGCTATCGCAAAACACAATCTTTGCTCCTTTAGTAGCAAACGCGTTTGCCGTAGTCACAAATGCATAAGACGGCACAATAACTTCATCTCCTGGCCGAATGTCCACTAGTAGCGCAGCAAGCTCTAAAGCAGAAGTACATGACGTGGTTAAGAGGGCTTTTCGAAAATGTAGCTCCTTTTCTAAATATTGATGGCACTTTGCAGAGAACTCACCATTAGCCGCGAGGCTTCCTGATTCTACCGTTGCCTTTACGTTTTCAATCTCTGTTCCGAGAACAAGCGGCTTATTGAATGGGATTTTCATGCCGGATTATAATCAGCAGTACTGTTTTTTGTCTAACGCTAACCAGCTCAAAGCAGAATCTGCATAAATATCAGAAAGCTGGTTCTCAGGAAGATTCATTCCCTCTATGAATTTGCCTATTTCTAGGTCTCCCAGAGGAAATGGATAGTCGCTACCCAAACACACTTTCTCTGATCCAACCTTGTCAATAATATACTCTAGCGCTTGAGTATCATGTGTTATGCAATCCACCCAAAACTTACCTAAAGATTCTCTTGGGTTGATATCGCTATCAATTGCTACCAAATCTGGTCGGCAATTAAAACCGTGCTCAATTCTGCCGATTGTAGGAATAAAAGACCCTCCAGCGTGAGCAAAACAAACTCTTAAATCAGGTAGCTTTTCAAAGATTCCAGCAAATACCATAGAGCAAATTACACGTGATGTTTCTGCTGGCATTCCTACCAACCATGGTAGCCAATATTTCTTCATTTGGTCCATTCCCATCATGTTCCATGGATGAACGAAAACTGCCATTCCAAGGTCTTGACAAGCCTCAAAAATTGGATAAAACTCAGGCTCGTCTAGGTTTTTATCGTTGATGTTAGAACCAATTTGAATGCCTGGAAAGCCTAGTTCCTTACAATGTCTTAATTCCTTTATCGCCAAGTCTGTGTCTTGCATTGGCAAGGTTCCTAAACCGATGTAATTCTTAGGATAAGGCCGAATTGAATCAGCAAGATCATCATTCAGAAACCTGGCAACTTCTGCTCCGTCTTCTGGTTTGGCCCAATACGAAAACAGCACAGGAATGGTACAAACTACCTGGACTTGTGTGTTGAATTCTTCATATTCTGAAATACGGACTTCCGGGTTCCAGCAGTTTTCCTTTATCTGCCTAAAAAACCTTCTGCCCTGCTTCATATTAGCAATGCCAGGCTCAACATGATCCAGCATAATAAAATCGCCATAGCCAAACTTCTGCCTAAAATCTGGCATGTTTCGGGGCATAATATGCGTGTGCATGTCTATTTTAAGCAAGGCGGCCTTCTTTTATCATTTGCGCATACTCTTTGGCAAAATAGGTAAGAATTGATGTAGCACCAGCTCTTCTAATGCTCAAGAGCATTTCTGGCATTGCTTGGTCGTAATTAAGCCAGCCTTTCTCTGCTGCTGCTTTTAGCATGGCGTACTCTCCGCTAACGTTGTAAGCGGCAATCGGAATTTCAAATTTTTCTTTGAGCAAATGAATAACGTCCAAGTACAAAATGGCTGGTTTTACCATCAGAAAATCTGCTCCTTCTGCTGCGTCTAATTCTGCTTCGCGAAGCGCTTCCCACTTATTGGCTGGGTCCATCTGATATGTCTTCTTATCTCCAGATTTAGGTTCGCTTCCCAGAGCTTCGCGAAATGGGCCGTAATATGCGCTAGCATACTTGGCGCAATAGCTCATTATGGCAACATCTTCAAAGTCTTCATCGTCCAATTCTTCACGGATATGCTGAATGCGCCCGTCCATCATATCAGATGGTCCTATAATGTCTATTCCTGCTTCTGCTTGTGCGACAGCCATCCTGCCAAGAATATCCAGCGTTTCATCATTTAGAATTCGACCATCCTCAACCAATCCATCATGGCCATCAGAACTGTAAGGGTCCATAGCCACATCACTTACCAAACAACTTTCTGGAAATTCTTTTTTTAGCCTTGAAATGATGCGTAAATAGAAGTTTTTATCGCTATAACTATAGCTCGCAACTTTATCCTTCAAGCTGTCTTCTACCGCAGGAAAAAGCACGAATGATTTCAAGCCTAAGTTCATACATTCCTCAACCTCTTTAACTACTTGGTCTTCTGAAAATCTGGAAATGCCGGGCAAAGAGCCTATTGGTTCGTTCTTGCCTTTTCCATCGACAACAAACAGAGGAAAAATCAAATTGGCTAAGTCGAGCCGTGTTTCACGAACCATGCTTCTAATGGTTTCGGATGCACGATTTCTTCTTGGTCTTTCAAGCATTGAATAGGTTTATTGCCCAAAAGTACAAACCTCGGTTTAACACTTCTTTAACCGTTTACAACACGCGGTAAATTCTACCATCGTTAACCTCAATAAACTCTCCAACAAGATTAGCTAGCTCAGTTGTTAGTTCTTGATCAAACGGCACAACAATAAATTTCACGTCAAATTCCTGAATAAACCGAGCCTTATAATTAGCCAAATCCGATTCGGATAAATTTTCGACATCTGTTTGTTTTTCCACGTATTGATAGAACGGACCATGACTTAATACGCGCTGCTGCTTAGCCCGCTGTTCCAGGTTACTACTTAACGGAATATCAAATACCGAAAGGCAGGCATTAGAATATGGTGAAGTAAGGATACCTAGTTCACGAAACGGGTAAAAAATATCCGTTGATAGGTCAAACAGCCCTCCCGCACCATCATTTCCGTAACGCGCGTCTCCTATGTAAGCAAAGTGTGTTATTCCTTCTTGCTGAGAAGATGTGAACTCCTGAATCTTGCGAAGTTCGTCACTTGCTATTTCATTGCCGATACCAAGATTTACGTTGAAGTTGAAAACAGTCGTTGCTAAAATTACAAGTCCAGCTAAAACGTTTACCAGTAGTTTATGATGATAAATTGCGACCCCCATTAAACCTACAAGCATCACATAGTGAAGGCTTTGATAGGATACTGTCCAAACCTGCA
>JBLHEU010000133.1:0-8730 GCA_047614525.1 Bacteroidia bacterium
CTTCCCACTGCCCTGTCAACCACGAAAACTTCTCCAGCTTTACATTCTTAAAGGCTTGTGGTTGGGAACTTGTAAATACAGTAATCAATGATATTATTATCCAAAGTGACACAGCACATAGAAATCCCAATGTGATGTATTTTACTTTTTTGTTTTTGATTATTGCCATAGTTCCTTTTTATTGTTGTGAGGTGGCTCGGTCCCACTGGACAGATTTGAGGTCAAGTTATGTTTTATTTGGGTTTGTTCGTATGTTTCATGCGGCCTGCTCGTAAACGCTCATCAGTGGCGCTTGCCCAATGAGGAGTGATCGCGCCTGCAGTTGTAGTAGGCAATGAATTCCGCGCACATTCTGAGCGCCTCTGCGGTTGTTTCTGGCATCTCTATCTACAGCTTTTCATACTTGATGGACCGGAAGAACCGCTCGACAATCGCGTTGTGAACGGCCTGCCGTTTGCCGTCCATGGAGGTGCGCCCCGTTCCTAGGCCTTGACAAAGGAGACATACCCGTCACCGGTGAACTTCGATCCTTGATCGGAGTTGATGATTTCTGCCTTGCCGTAGCGGCTGACAACCATTGTAATAAATGATGTCTCGTACATATCCTGAAAGTCCTTTCCCCGTTCTTTCAGACCGAATGAATGCTGCGGGATCTTCTTCACAGTTGGACCGAAAATCAAGCAATCCTTTTTGATTGGAAAAAACCATTGGCACGCCACGCTATCGGCAATAACACCACAACCAAAAGAAGAATAACAAATGTTCTGGCATTTGGTGACGTTCCAGTTTCCAGTACAGAAAAGAAGAAAGGTGAATAGCAAAGCCGACTACGGCAACATTTTACCTTCAAATAATTTCTCTTTTTCCCAATTCAATGCATGCGGAATGAATTTCACAGTCAGTATTTTACGTTAGTCAATTCCACAGATAAGTCCCATAATCTTTTCGAATGAGCAGAGTCTCTTGCCAATTTGCTAGAATCCACCAATATCGGATTCCCGTGCATCTCAAAGAAACGAGATGGACCAAAAAAATCTCCAGATTCAGTGTCTTTTCCAAAAGCTGCCCTTAACGTTGGTAATACACCATCTTTAGGTCCTTGGCCAAAGAATTTATTTAAGATTCGCATGGTTAGAGAGTGTTGCTGCAACCCTGAACTTGTCCATCCAGGATGTGCCATTGCAATTACAGGAGCATCTTTATCATTTTTATATCTCTTGGCAAATTCGTAGGTAAAAGAGGTGTTCGCTAGTTTGCTATCAAAATAAGCTTGTTTTTCGTGATACTTCCTATTATTCCAATTAATGTCTCGAAAATCTATTCCTTTTGACATCTTGTGCCCTAAACTAGATGTGGCAACAACCCGAGAACTAGGTGTTTTCCTTAGGATAGGCAGCAGTTGACCGGTTAACGCAAAATGTCCAAAATGATTAGACCCCATTTGTAGTTCAAATCCTTCTGTAGTTTCTTCGTACGGACTAAACATTATTCCCGCATTATTTATTAAGACATCTAAGCGATCATATTTTGCAACAAATCCGTCCACAAATGTTTTAACTGAACTTAAACTTGATAGGTCTAAGTGTATCATTTCTATTTGGGCATTAGAGTTTTTCCGCTTAATTTCATCGACAACTTGTCGTCCCTTGGTAATATTTCTGATGGCCATAATGACCTTAGCATTTTTATTTGCTAATATTTCTGTCGCTTCTTTACCAAGACCGCTTGTTGCTCCAGTAACAATCACAACTTTTCCTGACAACTCAGGGATGTCGTCTGCATTCCAATTTGACTTTACCATTTTAAAAGGTTTTTTATTTCAAAGCAAAGGTACTTTGGCGGCTTTGCTTTATTGTATACGTTTTGCAGAAGGTTGAATACCAATCGCGAAAATATCGTCCAAGCTTGCAGCCAACGTTGTAGCCAAAAGCGTGACTGCGATGAATGAAGCAGCTATGATTTTTTTGCTCTTGTGTAGGCCTTGAATGATAAATATAGTTCTTTGACAAGAATGTCCCGAAGGGTGTTAGTCCCTGATACGCGGAAGTAACGACCCAAAGCAAAGCCAACAGCAAGGGTGGTCGGGTGACCCAACATCTGAAGTAAGCGGGATGCTCAGATCGATTCTGACGAACAGGAATCCGACATGAGGTGTTGTTGGCTTGATAAGGTAGCACATCATTCCAACGCCCAAAAAAGCGAAATTTCCGTGTACTGCAACCAATGAAGATCCGGCAGTGATTGATCGAAGGGTATTTATCTCACCTAGGGAGATCTCTGTAGTCACAGGTTGGCGGAGCAGAGAAGTCAGCCGAGCTCGTAGTACTTGATGGCTGCGAGCCGTCACCGCAAGTATATAGGTGGAGGACTCATTGGTCGAGGAAGGACCGAACATTATGCGCTACCAGCGAGGTAGAGCACACAAAACGTGACCACAGCTGTAAAAGTTGAGCAGATTGCAGCGCCCATGGGGAGTGGGAGCAAGTCAATTCGATTATGGGATTATTAGATGGAATTCTCTGCGGACAACATCACGTAGGCAACTTTACGCGTAAAGCGGAATTGAGGAGCAGGCGGAATTGACGGAATCGGTACCGAGGAGTGGGAGTCTCATATGTCCAAGCATCAGGAAGATGCCAAGGGATAAATAAAATCTAGACACTATTAACCCAATACGGTCGGGGATTTCCGAAGGCCAGGCAAATGGATGGAGTAGCAGCCGTATCAGCGGCTAGTCGCGGCATGTAGCTCGATATTGCAAACTACCATTCCTGTGGCAAGACTAAAACAGAGAGGACTTCTGCCTTTCGATGAATACTATAATCAGATCCGCCAGATCAGTGAAGCTGCCGTATGCGACAACATACGTACGTGGAGCGAGAGGCGCACCCTGTCAGTATTTACTGACAGGGGCGTCTATTCGATTGGCAACAATTAATTCTATTTGATGAATCTATGAATTGCACCATTCGCATTGTCCTGAAAAGAAGAATTATTCAAATCAGGGAAAATAGTACTTTGATCAACTACCTGTCCTGTCAGACGCTTAGGTTTACTAGCATAGAAAACACCACTTTTGAAAGAGTCGTCACCAATTCCATCTACAAATCGTTTTGCACCTTTCTCTAATTTATGCACTATTCCCTTGAGAGGCGCCACAATTGGTAACATAATGTATTTAAACATTATCCTTTTTGCGAAGGGAAGATCATTCATGACAGCAGTTCCACTTGTAAATCCCGGGCTCATAGTAATAAGTCGAAGGTTTGGGTTCTTACGAGCTTCTGATGACATCCATAATGCCGCTATATATTTTATGTAACCATAAGCTTCCATTGGATCTGTTTTTTCATCAAAGAAGGCTCCGTCAATTACTTTAGCAAACTCATCTTCCGATGAGGTTTTCAAGGCAGGTCGACTCATCCCCATATCTTCAACTCCTCTGGCCCCCTCGGAACCGGCATATAAAGCAACTTTACTAAGTTTTTTTCCTTTGAGGAGTTCATCCATTAGAACCACATGACCAAGTAGGTTAGCAGCAAACAACGATGTAACACCATCAGAAGTTACATCCATAGGACTAATTCCACCCATTCCTCCAGCATTCATGATTAATGCGTCGATTGGTTCTTTTAGTCCGGCAACAGCTAATCTTACCGAATCAGGACTGGAGACATCCATTATAATTATCTCAAAAATCGAACGCCCCGTCGTTTTTTCCAAATCTGCTTTGGCGGCTTTTGCTTTTGTCTCATTACGACAAGCTAGATAAATTTTTTCTGTTCCTTTTATCAAACCCAATTGTCGAGCGGTATCCTTTCCAAGTCCGCTATTTGCCCCTGTTATTAGAATGCTTTTATTCATTTTGTTTTATGTTTGTACCAATATGCGCGAATTTAATCAATATTTTACCAATCGGTACAAATAATTAATTATTTCTTACTTTTGAAGAAAATAACCGATGCCAAGAGTGAAATTATTTGACGAGGAGGAAGCTTTAAAAAAAGCGTTGAAACTATTCTGGGAAAAGGGTTATGCTGCTACATCCTTAAGTGATTTAACTCGACATCTAGGGATAGGAAAAGGTAGTTTTTATGCGACATTTAATAGCAAACGGCATTTATTTCACGCCTGTTTTGATGATTACAGGAGTACAAATGTGTCACTTCTGCAAGAACTTTTAAGCTCTGAGCCAAATGTGAAAATTGGATTGCAAAGACTATTGGAATTTAACTTGGAACACTTCATTAGTGACAGCAAGCACAAGGGGTGTTTTATGGCCAACAGTTGTTCCGAAATTCATGGAGAAAGTGACGTTTTATTTGGAAAACTTGCGGAACATTATAATAATGTTGAAGAGATACTGGTTGCATACCTGAAGCGAGGGAAAATTAAACCTAAAAAAGCCAAATCGATTTCAGCAATGACGTTAACCTTTTTAATAGGAATGAGTCAGCAATCAAAGATTAATAGAGATAGAATAAACTATTTGGGCTCTATAAAAAATTTGGTTGGAATGTTGGATTGAATTCGGAAAAACTGGTTTCAGGATTCTACCGTTTTTATATTGTTGCCAGCGGTTAGTGCATCGTGTAGTAGCATCCCGCACGGTGCTGTGCACTGTACACATTGTGTGTGCCTTGAATGGTAAATATAGTTATCTGAGAAGAATGTCCCAAAAGGGTGTAAGTCCCTTGTGCGCGGGAGTAACGACCCAAAGCAAAGCCTGCCGCAAGAGTGGTCGGGTGACCCGACATCTGAAGTAAACGGGATGCGTAGATTAGTACGGACAACATCAGGCGGGCAACTTTACGCGTAAAGCGGAATGGAGGAGCAGGCAACATTGATCGCCTCGGTACGGAGAAGTTGGAGTCTCACATGTCGAAGCACCTGGAAGAGGTGAAGGGATAATAAAATCCCGACACTATCAACCCCATACGGTTGGTGATTTCCGAGGGTAAGGCTTATGCATGGAGTAGTACCCGTATTGGGCTGCTGGGGGGGGCATGTAGCCGGATATTGCGAACTACGATTACCTTGGCAAAACCAAAAACAGAGAAGACTTCTGTCTTTCCATGGATACTATAATCAGATCTGCCATGCTCCGTGAACCGCCGTATACGATAACCTACGTATGGTGGGGTGAAAGGCGCAACCTGTCAGTATTTACTGACAGGGCCGCCTACTCGATCATAAGCATTTCTAAACGATGACTTCGCTAATTTGCACGCTAGGTTCAACATTAGTATAATTAGGAGCATCAGCCATAATAGCTTCTGCATTTGGCCCAAATGAGTTTTGAAAGGATTCCATAGATTCAAAATACATATTACCCATAGCCGCATAAGGAGCTGTCGATCCGGGTGCTGCGCTACCTAATCCTGATTCTACGGTAGCGCCTTTCACAGCATCTCCCAACAAACCAGCCACCATTGGTATGTGTTTGTTGCAATAATAGTCCATGTCAAAAGTTTTACCCTCTCCATTTGGGTACATCACACTTAATTTAATCATTCCTTTTTTCATCTGTATTCCTTTTTATTATTCTGACTCATAAGGCTTTTCAATTTCGCTCTGTTTTTTTAGTGGGTTCTAGACTCCACTTAGCACGACAATATTACTACAAGAACTGATTTGTTATCAGTCGGACTTACAGAGCCACCTAATTTACCGTAACCAAACATATTGTTTTTGGAAATTTCATTTTCATTTTCGGTTTTTTGATGACGCACAACGTTTAGTACGTGAACTTAGGCAATTTCCAAGCTCGAAATTCCTGCTAGACTAAAAAAAAGTCAGAGCTCGCATTATTTCCTCGGACTAAATCTTTGACTGCTGACTAGCTCTACTCCTCAGTACTTTCCGCTAGAAATCGTTTTATTTCATATATATTACGGAGTATTACAGCGCAATTAATGATCAAACTTGTTGCCAAAAATTAAATGACTTACAATGGAGACCAAAGAGAAACTGAATGAGGTGAAAAACTTCATCAACGGAAAATTTGTGCGAAATGGACAAAAGCAGTTGAACGTGGAGAGTCCAATTGACGGTGCGATTGTTTCGACGATTCCACTTTCAACATACGCTGATGTAGATCAAGCTGTTCAAGCAGCATCCAAAGCGTATAAAACCTGGTCAGCTACAACCATGAAAGAGCGCTCCCAAATATTTTTTAAATATAGGTCCTTGCTTGAAGCCCATATGCATGAGTTAACCCAACTCAATGTCCTTGAAAACGGAAAAACCTATGGCGAATCAAAAGCTGAAGTTGAAAAAAGCATGGAATTATGTGAATTTGCAGTTTCGCTACCCCAAATTGTAAATAATGAAGTTCAAGAAGTAAGCTCCGGTGTGGAATGTCGTACCGAACGACGACCTATCGGAGTTGTAGCGTCGATTGCGCCTTTCAATTTTCCAATTATGGTTCCTCACTGGACGATGCCAAATGCATTAATGCTGGGAAATACAATGGTTATGAAACCGTCGGAACTTGTTCCATTAAGCGTGGTGCGTATCGCTGAATTGTTAAAAGAAGCTGGACTTCCTGATGGTGTTTTTAATGTTGTCAACGGCGGAAAAGAAGTTGTAGAATCAATCTGCGATCATCCTGGAATCAAAGCTGTTTCGTTTGTTGGATCTACAAATGTGGCCAAAATTGTATACAAACGCGCGACTTCAAACCTTAAGCGATGTGTTGCTTTAGGCGGAGCAAAAAATCACCTCATTGTGTTGCCTGATGCACATTTAGATATGACCGCTTCAAATGTAGTTGCCTCCATGTCGGGTTGCGCAGGACAGCGATGCATGGCCGCTTCGGTCATGGTGGGCGTCGATAAAGTCCAGCACATTATCGATAAGATGGTTGAAGAAGCAAAAAAGATCGTACCAGGTGAAAACCTAGGTTCAGTGATTAGTGCCGCAGCCAAAGAACGAATTGAGGGTTATATCACTGCTGCTGAAAAGGCGGGGGCGACTATTCTACTTGACGGTCGTGGAGCAAGTGTTGCCGGAAAAGAAGGTGGATATTACGTCGGACCCACAATTATTGATCACGTTACTCTAGAAATGAGCGTTGCGTCTGAAGAAATTTTCGGTCCAGTGATCTCAATAATTCGCGCAAAAGATTTAGATGAGGCGATCGACATAGAAAACAGTTCAAACTATGGAAATGCAGCTGCAGTCTTTACACAAAGCGGTGGACGGGCAAAACAAGTCATAGAACGTGCAAGTGCGGGAATGATCGGAGTTAATATTGGTGTCCCAGTTCCGAGAGAGCCGTTTTCATTTGGAGGCTGGAATGAATCCAAATTTGGCGTCTGTGACATTACTGGAAGAAGTTCGGTCGAATTCTGGACGCAAAATAAAAAGACCACAATCAAATGGAATCCAGAGGCTCAGACGAACTGGATGAGCTAATTACTAATGTTATTTTTTGAAAATCATGAGCGAGTTGAATACAGCGTCAAAGGAGGTGATTCAGAATAATTTGGATTACACTCTATTTTCATGGTCTAAGCAGGCTGGTTTGAACCCCATTCTCGCTGAACGAGCCGAAGGAGTATATGTCTACACAGCAGATGGATCGAGAATTATAGATTTTTCATCACAATTAATGAATGTGAATATTGGTCACGGAAATCAACGCATCACAAAAGCTGTTTCAGATCAAATGGAAAAACTATCATTTGTCTATCCAGGAATGGCAACTGAAATCCGAGGCAAACTTGGAAAAAAACTTAAGGAAATTACGCCGGGAAACCTAACCAAGGCATTTTTTACTGTATCAGGCGCCGAAGGTATAGAAAATGCAATAAAATTGGCCAGAATGTATACGGGTCGGCATACGATCATATCCCATTATCGTTCTTATCATGGCGCAACCAATGGTGCAATGTCTGCTGGAGGTGATCCGCGCAGGTTTCCAATGAATGTTAGTGTTGCACCTCATTTTGTGCACGTGGAAAATCCATACGCTTATCGTTGCCCATGGGGGACTGGATCACTTGAAGAGTGTGGAGAAATGGCATTGGCTCAATTAGAGCGAGTCATCAAATTTGAAAATCCAAATAGCGTTGCTGCAATTCTTTTTGAAGGTGAATCCGGATCATCTGGATGCATAAAATATCCACCAAATTACTGGAAAAAGTTGCGCATCATAGCGGATAAATATGGGATTCTCCTCATCGATGATGAAGTAATGAGCGGTTTTGGAAGAACAGGTAAAATGTTTGGCATTGATCATCATGAGACGACTCCAGACATCATGGTTCTGGCAAAAGGCCTCACTTCAGCCTACATTCCATTTGGAGCCATGATGGTGAGCGATAAGATTGCCAAACATTTCGATGATATCCCTTTGGTACTTGGTCTCACTTGTTCAGCCCACCCGGTCGCCTGTGCTGCGGCGCTCGAAAACATTAGTGTAATCGAAGAAGGTCACCTGGTGGAAAATGCGGCAAAAATGGGCGAATATCTGGAGCAAGAGGTCGGAAAATTGATGGAGAAACATCCTTCAATTGGAGATTTTAGGAATACGGGGTTACTTGGTTGCATCGAGCTCGTTAAAGATCGTGTGACAAAAGAACCGGTTACACCGTGGAACGCTTCACCTGGTGAAATGGAGCCAACGTTGCGCATGGCTGCAAAAATGAAAGAACTCGGCATGTTCACCTTTGTCCGTTGGAATTGGATTTTTATTGCGCCACCATTAATAATTACGAAAGAACA
>JBLHEU010000134.1:0-8537 GCA_047614525.1 Bacteroidia bacterium
TGCTTCCGTGCTTGGCTGCAATGCCCTGACCCCAAGTTCCAATCCAAACGTTGCCCTCAGAATCGGTATTAACAGAACGGATGTTTGCAGAAGGGATGTTAGAATTAGTTAGCGTGAAGCTTTCCATTCCGTCATCGGCAATTTTGAGTAACCCTCCGTCTGTGGCAACCCAAATATTTCCGTAGTTGTCTTTGTGAATATCTCTAACGTAATCATCTGGCAAATCAGAATATTCGCTCGTATAAATGGTCCAATTGAGTCCATCAAAAACAGCTAGGCCATTGTCTGTGCCAATCCAGTTATTATCGCCTTCGCAAAGAACCGCTGTTACATGGTCTGACGGTAGAAGGGAGTTGGCCTGATTGTAGTGCATCCAATTGGATGAAAACGCAGTGGGTGTGAGGAAAATACTCGCAATAAAACTGGTGATAAAAGTGACTGATTTCATGGTGTTTTGGTTAGTTGATTTTGATACAACTAATGTCCTTGATTCAAATGTTAAAAACATCTAATCGGTGTTAACCAAAACCAACTACTGTTAAATTATAAAATGCTGATAATCAGTTGCATAAACAAGAAGAGGCGGCCCTAAAGCCGCCTCTTCGAACCAAATGGAAAACGTTTATCCTGGATAAGAAACTGTTGTGTTTCTAAACGTTGTTGAATTAAGCTTGTAACTTGCATTAATAACACGTTTAAGAAGTATTTCTTCAGAATCAAAAGAAGCCTCTTCAAATGCATCCGAAGGCTCAACCTCTCGTTCTAATTCTTCCTCAATTCTTTCCAATTCTTCCTGATGTTTTTCCATCTCTCGCTCAAGTCTTTCTTGCTCTAATTCCAACCGTTCTTGCTTTTTCTCAAGCTCGTGTTCAAGCAAATCATCAATGTCTTCCGGCTCTTTATCCGTTATCCCATCACAATCAACGCAGGCAAGCCCTTTAGGAGTCATTATCCATCTTCGGCCTAGCATTTTCCCATCGCGCGTATTGGTCACATTGTCAATATCATAGATGATTCTGTCTAGGTCATCATTGAGATAAACCGTGTATCCTACAGGGAGCAAAAGCTCCAATTCGACTTCTTGCGTTCTCCATAATTCAGTATCAGGAATTCCGAAATATCCGTTGAGAAGAAGAGCTGTATCGTTCACAATGAACCCATAATCGATTTTACTGGCTCGTTCAACAGCATCCTGCTTTTTCTGAGCTCGTGCCATTCTTTTAATCACAAGTTTAGGCCCACCAGTTTTCGCCATTTCAATGTCTAATTCTGGCTTGCCGTACAATTCGGTAGAACTACCTGAACTCAACAGATTGAGATTGAAAATGTCAGCTTCAAAGCTTGGTTCGTCTTCACCAAGTTCATGGTTTAATGCAAGCTGAATAACTTGATCAGGATCATTACTCAATTGCAACTCAGTAGTTTCAGTCTTGGTTCCCCCACTTGAAAAATCGGTCATGACAATCATTGAGATTGCAAATGACATGAAGACCCCAACTAACCAGAGTCCTAGAAAGGAAACCGCAATGCCTTTGTTCTTAGATTGAAAGTTGAATAGTAGTTTTATACCTAAGAATGCAAGTGCAATCATCGGTATACCCCAAACCAATATTCCGGTTATCATAATCCAAGTAAGCATAGCAGTTCCGCCCACCAGGTTATGCATAATGTCTTGTACAGCTACAGCACTCATTACACCATCGCTGCCAAGACTAATCATGGTTGGTAAGCCTAACGGAACACTTATTACCGATATAAGACCGATAACACCAGCAAGTAAAAATGCGAACCCGATAATCTTGGCAAAGAACTTCAAGAACATCACTATCAGATTGCCAATTAATGACACAAATCTGTGAACGGCATTTCCAACTTTTTTAGCGCCAGAACTATTTGCATTGAGGTCGTTCCACTTATTCTTGACCGTTTCCAATTCCTCATTTACCTTCTTTTCTATGTTGGAAACGGTCACATTCTCCCCCCGCATTTGCAGTTTATCTGCGGTGGTTACAGCCTCAGGAATAATAATCCAGAGAATCAAATAAAGCAGGAATCCAGTTCCGAAGAAGAAGAATGAGATTACCAAAGCAAGTCTCAACCAAATTGGATCTCCCAATCCTAAATAGTTACTTATTCCAGCGCAAACGCCACCAATTACACGGTTATCAGGGTCTCTGAACAAGCGTTTCGCGGAAGTTGTTGATGATTTTGATTCGGTTTTCTGCTCAGCCCATTCTGCCGTGTCCGGATCATCTTCTAAGAAAGCCTCAGGCCGTCCCATAATCTGAATTACGTGATTCACGTCATCAAGCGTTACAACTTGTTTTACATCACCAATACGTTCTTGTAGCATTTCTGCTAATCGAGCTTCAATGTCTGCTATAATCTCATCTTTTCCTTGCGAATCTTTGAAATAGCTTCTAATCGTATTTAGATACGCATCGAGCTTGTCGAAGGCGTTTTCATCAATATGAAAAACGTAGCCTGCTATATTGCTAGTTATCGTCTTATTCATTTTTTCTTGGTTTTAGAGGTGGTGAGGTTTACAGCTTTTACAAGTTCGCCCCAAGTAGTATCCATTTCGGTTAAGAATTTTCGGCCCATTTCAGTTAGTCCGTAGTATTTGCGGGGCGGCCCACTCGTACTTTCTTCCCATCTGTAATTGAGCAACCCATCATTCTTGAGCCGCGTAAGAAGTGGGTAGAGTGTGCCTTCCACCACAATCAGCTTTGCTTCCTTCAAATTCTGAAGAATATCCGAGGCATACACCTCTTCTTTGCTGATAATGGAGAGAATGCAGTACTCGAGAACTCCCTTTCTCATCTGCGATTTTACTCTCTCAATATTCATGTTTTTTTCTTTATACAATACCTTGTATTACAAAGTACTGGGACAAATGTATGTCATTTATATGGTACTATGCAAAGCCAAGTACCATATTTATTTTTAACTACCTGATAATCAGCATAAAAGATTTAAAATTATCTTTTGGTCGTTACCCATTTTGGCTCTAAAACACCAAAATGCGTCAGGTTTTTCGCTGTATCTTTTTGCCTAAAAGGCCAAAAAGGATGCCGCTACAACCCTTAACGCGTAGGTTGCGGAGCATTGACCCGCTAAAGAATATCTTCGTCAAATGGAGTATTCTAAAAAGGAAATTATTGAATTCTTAACCGAGGGAGCACAAAACCTTACTTCTTGGTATGTAGATAGACCCGTAGAAGTAATAGAGTTGGGGCCAGAAGGCGCCTGGACAACTGGTCAACATTTGTTACATATGATAAAAAGCACCAAGCCGCTTGCAGTCGGAATAGGTTATCCAAGACTAATTCTCCGATTAAAGTTTGGGAAAGTAACCGCACTTGGTCTAGGTTATGAAGAGCTTGTAAAGAAATACACAGATGCCATTTCTGCTGGCGGATAAGCAACCGGTGTTTTCGTACCAAGAGCCATAAGCAAAGCAGAAAGAAATGTATTAGTTAACAGGTTCAAATCCGAAATGAATATTCTTGTCAATAACCTTCATAAGTGGTCAGAAAAGAACTTGGATAATACCGCTGTTCCGCATCCGCTTATTGGTAAACTCACGTTAAGAAAAATGCTCTATTTCACCATATACCATATGAAGCATCATTTAAAAATTTCAGAAGAAAGATATTAATGCCCCAATTAAAGTTTGACTCCTTTCATCCAGTAATTATAGCCGTTTACCTCGCCTTTTCATTAATGGGTTGCATACCTGCTAAAGCCGTATTTCTAGGCGCACCAGATAAGAACGATATAAAGCGGTTCAAGTCTTCAGAAATTCTAACTGGAGGTGATTGCTTTCAATTTCAGCAAGATAATTCTGGAATTGCCAACCGCATTAAAGTGAATGAGTGGAGTAGTGGTTCGCCCTATTTTGTGAGTTTAGATGAGCTCGCAGCTAATCATGCTACAAGAAGTTTACTCGTAATTAAGAACGATACGCTTCTTTATAGCTACTACGGAGAAGGAACCGATGCGCAAGATTTAAACGCCTCTTATTCAGTAGCTAAATCATTTACCTCAGCCCTAGTTGGAATAGCTATAGACGAGGGCTTGATTAAAAGTGAACGAGATTTTGTAATTGATTATTTGCCTGAACTGAAGAAAGTTGCTGGTTCAGATCAACTAAGAATCCAGCATCTGCTTAATATGACTTCTGGCATTAAGTACAAATTGAAAACGGATGCAGTTCTGTACTATGGAGCCGATGTTAATAAAGCACTAAAGCACATTGAGTTCTCAGCCAAATCAGGAACGTTTCAAGAATACCTCAACATTAATATTCAATTACTTGGGTTTATTATTCATCGTGCAACAGGTAAGAAACCTTCAGAATATTTGACTGAAAAAATCTGGAAGCCTTTGGAGATGTGCTCAAATGCTAGTTGGACGGTAGATAAGAAAGGCAATGATCTAACGTATTGCTGTATGGGTGCAACGGCTTTGGATTACGCCAAGTTTGGTAGGCTGTTTCTTAACAACGGAAATTGGGATGGTAATCAAATTGTATCAACAGATTGGGTAACCAAATCTGTTGCAAGAGACACAACCGAAGGAAGCAGCTTTGGCTACAATTACTGCTGGCACATTGGCGAAAAGGCGTATGGGGATTACATGGCCGATGGCTTATACAAACAGCACATTTACGTTCACCCAGAAAAAAGGGTGATTATCGTGTCTATGTGTAACTCAGAGAATAAGTTGAAGTCAGAGCGTATAAGATGGCGCCACGTTTTTAGACAAATTGTAGATCAGCTGTAGCTGGTTGAAGCCGGCTTACAGCTCAGCGTTAATATTGATTTTTAGAATAAAATAGGAGTGCTTGTCATCTATTGTGTCAAAACCATACTGTAATTCACCTCCTGCTTTTCTTGCAATGTCAATTAAGCCAAGGTTCGCTCCTCCAGCATCACTGAATTTTCTTTCATTCAATGTTTCTCGGTAAAGCTGTCTTAGCTCTCCAACCCCAGTGGAGTTGATTGTATCTATTCTTTCTTGCAAATAAGAAATATTGCTATTCTCAATAGGGTTTGCTGTGAGTATGTATGGGTTATTTCCGTGTTTGCCAATTATTAAAAGAGGGATGGTACCATCTGAAGGAACATGATCAGCAGCCTTGTGACGAGTAATGTTCTGCATACTTTCTACTAAAATGTAGAATATCCGTTTCTTGAGTTTTTTCTCTCCAAGAATGGATAATATGTTTGCTTCAGCCTCGGATAATACCTTATCACACTCATCAGCATTAAAGTCTTCTGCACGAACCATCAAAACTTCATTTTCTCTCATAAGGTCTTCCAACTTCTAACTTCTACTAAGGATGTTAAGCGGCTTGATGAGAGATTGAACCTTCATACTTTGCGTTTGTATTGCAAAGCAAATACTACGTGATTCGTATGGGATGGTCACGGAAAAGGCTTAAACACAAGAAGCCGCTCCACCTGTGAGGGGTTTCTGCGGCTTCTCAAGCTTATCGACAGTTCACCATAAACCGAAGACACTTCAAAGGTAAGATTCAAAAACTGTGTTTGACTAAAAAGTTGGAAGACCCCAACCTTTAATTAGAAAATCCGTGTCCCGTGGGAATTACCTTCCGTAAAGAAATGTTGTCTGTAAAGTTTGCCCTACTTTTTTTTCAATGGAAGTAGTAAGCCAGATAAATTGAATAGTTCGCGCTTTTTGGAATTGAACACACCGCTGTCAGTGGCCATTACATCGCTTACCGAACAGAAACTGGTAGGAATGTGCTTGTTTACCAAAGCAGTTACTTCCTTATTATTTTGTCTGTTAAGGATGAGGAAAACTTGCTTTACGGGGCCAGTTGCACCCATGCCATCAAACACCGTAAATCCTTGATTAATTTCTTTCAATGCGGATAGAAATCTATCAACTGGTTGAGAAGTAATGATTCTAAGTTGATGTTTTCCAAGAGCCAGACGATCTTCAATCTTGAAACCAATCATGCTACCAACCGAGAAACCTGCGGCCCAAGCCAGATAACCTGCCCAATTGTTTAAGTTTTGAATAATCTGTCCGATGGCAATTATCCAAAGCAATACCTCTACAAAACCAACCAACCGAACGGCCTTTCGGTTGCCTCGGCTAATCATTACAATTCTCAGCGTACCAAGACTAGTGTCTATAGTTCTAGCCAGAAAGATGATTAACGGGAGAAGTAAATAATTATGAAAGTCGAAGTCTTGCCAGTTCATGCGTAAGTCAATAACTTCAGTTTAGTAGATGTTCATCGATAAATTCGCGAACACAAGCATTGCCACCGTTCCTTTTTAGAATGATGTTGGCTTTAGCGGCAATGGATTTAACGGCATCTGCGGGGCAAGCAGAAAGTCCAACCACGTCAAAAACTTGAGAGTCGTTGATGTCATCTCCAACATAGGCCACGTTACTTGGGGTTATGCCAAGTTCATCGCACCATTCGTTTAGCACTTCAATTTTGGGCCTAGAACCAACATAAACGCGATTTACCTTAAGCGTTTTAGCTCTATTCTGAACGATGTGTTCTGTACTTCCTGAACTTAAAAAGGCAACCTCTAAACCGTTTTTCAAGGCCGTTCTTATACCCATTCCATCCTTGGTGTTAAACTTTTTGAACTGATCTCCGCTTTCCGTGTAATACATTCCGCCATCGGTCATTACACCATCAACATCGAGGACTAAAAATTTAATGTTGTGCGTTGCGTAAGCGTCTTGATGGGTCATGGCAGAGATTTAAGAGGGGGCGAAGTTAAATAATTAGCGTCTCGGGTTGAGATGGTTGACACGAACAAGTTGAATTTCGAAAGATGTAAATTCGCATCGTGAAAAACGAACAGGTGGAAGAGCTTAAAGGCTTGGTGCAAAAGGAAATAGAGGCGTTACAGCGTATTCCTGTAGATGAGACTTTGCTGAATGCGGTAGACCTTATTCATCAACAAGTTCATCTTAAAAAAGGTAAGGTGGTTATAGCTGGGATGGGCAAAGCGGGGCAAATTGGTATGAACATGGCCACCACTTTTAGTTCTACAGGAACTCCTGCTGTCTTCATTCATCCAGGAGAAGCACAACATGGTGATATTGGAGTGATTCAGGAAAATGATGTGGTAATGCTCATCTCAAATTCTGGGGTTACGAATGAGGTGATTATGCTTGCCAAATTGGTGATGAACCTACATGCCAATGTTCAAATTATCAGTTTAACAGGCGACAGAGAAGGGGAATTGCCAGAATTGGCAGATGTGGTTTTACTAACAGGTAAGCCTGATGAGATTTGTCCATTGGGACTTACGCCAACCACATCAACTACGGTAATGACTGTTATCGGTGATTTGTTGGTGGTTGCGCTCATCAAGAAAATAGGCTTTACAAAAGAGGATTATGCCAAGAGGCATCACAGTGGTTACTTAGGACATAAGGCTCGAAACAATGGATAAACTGATTCTAATAGCTGGCCCTTGCCTGATAGAAGATAGAGATGGTGCTTTTACGATTGCTTCTGAGCTAAAGAAGCTTGCGGATAAGTTTGATCTACGATTGATATTCAAAGGTTCGTACCGAAAGGCCAATCGCACAGATTTGAATAGTTACACTGGGATTGGGGATGAAGCTGCGCTGCAAATTTTAGCTGATGTAGGTAAGAAATTCGGGGTTGAGACCATCACCGATGTGCACGAAAGTCATGAGGCTGAATTTGCAGCATCATTCGTTAATCATTTGCAGATTCCAGCTTTTCTATGCAGACAGACTGATCTTTTATTGGCTGCAGGAAAACATGCTAAATGTGTGAATATTAAGAAGGGACAATTTCTATCGCCAGAAGCGATGAGTTTTCCGTTAGAAAAGGTACTGAGCACTGGCTGCAAAGAAATCTGGCTTTGTGAACGTGGAACAACCTTCGGGTACAACGATCTAATTGTTGATGCAACAGCGATTCACAGATTGAAACAGCATGGCATCAAGGTTATAATGGATTGCACGCACGCCACACAAAAGCCAAACTTGACGGAAGGCGTAACAGGTGGTGACCCTGATTTGATTGAGACCATCGCACTGTCTGCTATTGCAACAGGTGCTGATGGCCTGTTCATTGAAACTCATCCAGAACCGGCTATGGCTAAAAGCGATTCAAAAACCATGCTTCAGCTTAGTAAACTTGAGGCAATACTTGAGAAAGTAATACGGGTTAGAAACGTAATTTATTAAGTCTATTTCTTCCCGCGTTTCTGCGGAACAAGTTCTTCTTTCTTGTCTTTGTTCAAGTGCTTAAGCGCAATGCTTACAGGAATTCTTTTGCGCCTGTTAAACGCAGTTACAAAGCAGTCCAGCAATCCGCCATCTTGTAGCTTATCTCGGTAGGCTTGGGCTTCTTCATATGTTTCAAATTTACCTGCGGTGAGAATGGTCAAATCATTCTCATGCACTTCTTTAAGCTTGTCAACATCGAAATAAAACTGGCGTAAATCTTTAGGTAGTGTTTCAGCGAAAGCACCAATCTGAACTCGGAATTCAATTTT
>JBLHEU010000135.1:0-8503 GCA_047614525.1 Bacteroidia bacterium
TTATTTCATGCACGGGTGCCAATTTGGAGGAAGACCTAATGAACCTTGTAGCGCACAATCATTACAAGCGCGTGCCTAACTACAGAGACCTTTCCCCACAGGACGAATGGGAGCTTTTAGAAAGTGGCTTTAATAGAGTTACAGATACGTGCATTCCCGAAGAGGAAGCTTTCCGAAGGCTACAGAAGCATGTTTTCAAGGTTTGGAAAGATGCACAAGATGCTGGCGAACGCTTTCTACCGCATGAGTATTTATACAAGGTTTTGTTGAGTGGAGAGTTGGAACAATACTATCAAATAGACCCGAAGAATTCATGGATGTTAGCAGCAGCAGAGAAAAATCTTCCAATCATTTGTCCGGGATGGGAAGACAGCACTATGGGAAATATTTTTGCTTCTTACTGTATAAAAGGAGAACTGAACCCATCAACAATGAAATCTGGGATTGAATACATGACTTATTTATCCGATTGGTACATCAATAATTCTGGGGGAAAAGGAGTTGGTTTTTTCCAAATTGGTGGCGGAATAGCTGGCGATTTTCCGATTTGCGTTGTTCCAATGTTGTATCAAGATTTGGAGATGAAAGACATTCCTTTTTGGAGCTACTTCTGCCAAATTTCTGATAGCACAACTAGTTATGGTTCGTATTCTGGTGCTGTGCCAAATGAGAAAATCACGTGGGGAAAACTAGATATTGACACCCCAAAGTTTATTGTAGAATCTGATGCCACCATTGTAGCTCCTCTTATTTTTGCGTGGTTGTTAGACTGGTAGTCACGTTTCAACCGAGTTATTTTAAAATGCCTCGACCTGCTATAGGTCGGGGCATTTTCTATATTTGATAACCGCTCAAAAAATGGCCCATGATGCAGAAGATTAATTCACTTGAGGAATACCATCAACAATACGCAAAAGCAGTTGCAGATCCAGAGGACTTTTGGAACGAGAAAGCGGATACCTTTCAATGGAAAAAGAAATGGGACAAAACTCTCGAATGGGAATTTGAGACACCTGATGTAAAATGGTTTTTGGGCGGAAAGCTCAACATTACAGAGAACTGCTTAGATCGACATTTAGAAACTAGAGGAGACCAAGTTGCAATTCTGTTTGAACCGAATAATCCAGGGGAAGAAGCTGAAAAGATTACCTACAAGCAATTACACAGTAGAGTTTGTGCTTTCGCGAATGTGCTAAAACGAAATGGCGGTAAGAAGGGCGACCGAATTTGTCTCTATATGCCAATGACGCCCGAGTTGGCAATTGCCACCTTGGCTTGTGCTCGTATTGGAGCTATTCATTCGGTTGTATTTGCTGGGTTTTCAGCACGTTCATTAGAAGACAGAATTAATGATGCTACCTGCAATATTGTGGTTACTGGTGATGGAGCTTATCGCGGAGTAAAAACCATAGAATTGAAAGGAATTGTGGACAAAGCGTTAGAGACTTGTCCTTCAATTGAGAAGTGCATTGTTCAGAAAAGAACAGGTGCTTCCGTTATCATGAAAGATGGACGAGACGTGTGGTTGGATGATGAATTAAATCAAGTAAATGATGATTGTCCTGCGGAAGAAATGGACAGCGAAGACAAGCTTTTCGTGCTTTACACATCCGGTTCTACTGGCAAGCCTAAAGGTGTGGTTCACTCATGCGGAGGTTACATGGTTTATGCTGAGTATAGCTTCAGAAATGTATTTCAATACCAAGAGGGAGATGTGTACTGGTGTACTGCTGATATTGGTTGGATTACCGGGCACACCTATATCGTTTATGGGCCACTTTTAGCTGGCGCAACAACAGTAATGTTTGAGGGTGTTCCGACTTACCCAGATGCTGGCCGTTTCTGGGATGTTTGTGACAAGCATCAAGTCAATTTATTCTACACCGCTCCAACCGCAATTAGAGCCTTAGAAGCTCATGGATTGGATTTCGTGAAGCCGTACAAACTGGATAGTTTGAGAGTACTCGGGTCTGTAGGAGAACCTATAAATGAAGAAGCTTGGCATTGGTACAATGACCATATTGGAAAAAGAAATTGTCCGATTGTAGATACATGGTGGCAAACCGAAACAGGAGGAATTCTTATCTCGCCATTGGCGGGAATTACACCGCTAAAGCCAAGCTATGCTACGCTTCCACTCCCGGGTATTCAACCTTGTTTGGTTGATGCTGATGGAAACGAAATCGAAGGAAATGATGTGCAGGGAAATCTCTGCATGAAGTTTCCATGGCCAAGTATGTTGCGAACTACGTACGGAGATCATGAACGGTGTAAAACCGTCTATTTCTCAACTTACCCCGGTAAGTATTTTACTGGCGATGGATGTAGAAGAGACAAGGATGGTTACTACCGAATTACTGGTCGTGTTGATGATGTAATTAATGTTTCTGGTCACCGATTTGGAACAGCAGAAATTGAAGCCGCAATTGACGAGCATGCAAACGTGGTAGAAACCGCAGTTGTGGGTTATCCTCACGATATCAAAGGACAAGGGATTTATGCCTACGTTATTTGTAATAATGCGCCAGCCAACATGGATGATTTTCTCAAGGAAATCAACGCAGTTGTAATTGAAATAATCGGCCCAATTGCCAAGCCAGATAAGGTGCAAGTAGTGACTGGTTTACCAAAGACTAGATCCGGCAAAATCATGAGAAGAATTCTCAGGAAAATAGCGGAAGGTGATGTATCCAACTTAGGAGACACATCTACCTTGCTTGACCCTTCTGTAGTTGAAGAAATAAAAATAGGCGCGGGCCTCTAAATCAATATGACACAACAAGACCCTTCCGAAGACAAGAGACTATTCCTACTTGACGCTTTCGCACTTATTTACCGAGCATATTTCGCATTTGCGGGCAATCGGGTAGACCGTCATGGCGTTCGATCTCCCGGATACACCATGGTCAATTCCAAAGGCCAGAACACTTCTGCAACGTTCGGGTTTACCAATACGCTTTTAGAACTTCTAGAAAAGGAAAAACCGTCTCACATTGCCGTGGTTTTCGATATGCCGGGAGGTACACATCGTCAGGTAGAATACACCGAATACAAGGCCAATCGGGCTCCAATGCCGGACGATTTGAGGGATAGTCTTCCTTCGATTCGTGAATTGGTTAAGGGTTTCAATATTCCTGTGATTGGGATAGAAGGATATGAGGCAGATGATGTGATTGGAACACTCGCCAAAAAAGCAGAACAAGCAGGTTTTACTACGTATATGGTAACTCCCGATAAGGATTACGGGCAGCTTCTTTCAGATAAAATATTCATGTACAAACCTGCTCGAATGGGCAATGGAATTGACATTGTAGGGCCAAAGGAGTTTTGTGAGAAATATGGTCTTAAAAACCCAGAACAGTTTATTGATGTTTTAGGAATGTGGGGCGATGCGGTCGATAATATTCCGGGTATTCCTGGAGTAGGAGAAAAGACCGCCATTAAGTTCATTCAAGAGTACGGTTCTATGGAAGGGTTGTACGAAAACGTGGACAAGCTGAAAGGCAAAATGCAGGAGAAGGTTGCAGACAATAAAGAGCAAGCTTTTATGTCGAAAATGCTCGCTACCATCATCTTGGATGTTCCGGTTGAATTTGATGAGGACGACCTCATTATGAAAGAACCAAACAAGGAAGCGCTTGGAGAATTGTTCACAGAATTGGAGTTCCGAAACATTGCGAAACGAATATTAGGTCAGGGAATAGCGATTACTGCCCCAGCAACGAGCCCCGCGAAAAAAGCAGCTCCCGCAGGCCAGATAGATATGTTTGCTTCTAACGATACGGTGGTTGAAACTGCTGAAGGTTCTGGCTATAAAACGCTTGAAACTACCAATCACGACTATCAGTTGGTTGATACTCCCGAAAAGCGAAAGGAGCTTATTGTAACGCTTTCTAACGCAGAAACGATTTGTTTCGATACAGAAACAACAGGTTTAGATACGCGCACAGCTCAACTTTTGGGCATTGCTTTCTCAATAGAAAAAGGGAAGGCTTTTTATGTCTCTATTCCTGATAATGAGGATGAAGCGAAAGCAGTTTGTGCAGAATTTCAAGATCTCTTTTCAGATGGTAAAAAGACCTTGATTGCGCAGAATTTGAAATACGATTTGTGCATCATGCTTCGCTATGATGTGACTATTTCTGCCAAGACTTTTGATACCATGATTGCGCATTATCTCATTAACCCAGATATGCGTCATGGAATGGATTTATTGTCAGAAACCTACTTGGGTTATCAGCCTCAATCAATCACTGAATTGATAGGAAAAAAGGGTAAAAACCAAGGTACAATGAAAGATGTTCCGTTGGAAAAAGTGACGGAATATGCGGGTGAAGATGCGGACATCACGCTCCAATTATTTGAAGAGTTCGGCCCTAAATTGGAAGAACTTGAAGCAAGCAAGCTTTTCAACGAAGTTGAGATGCCGCTCATTCCTGTCCTAGGAGCCATGGAAATGGAAGGAATTAACTTGGATGTTCCTGCCCTAAAGGCGATGTCTGAAGAGTTGAATACAGACCTCATGCGATTACAAGGAGAGATTAAAGAATTGGCTGGGGTTGATGATTTCAATATTCAATCACCAAAACAATTAGGCGAAGTGCTTTTTGACCATCTGAAGGTTGACGAAAAAGCCAAACGAACGGGTAAAACGAAGCAGTATAAAACAGGTGAGGAGGTTTTAAGTAAGCTGGTTAGCAAGCATCCGATTGTTGCCAAAATTTTGGATTACCGTTCAGTACAAAAACTGAAATCAACGTATGTTGATACGCTTCCAGAATTGGTTAACCCAACCACAGGCAGGATTCATACAAGTTATAATCAGGCGGTAGCGGCAACGGGTAGATTGAGTTCGGACAAACCAAACTTGCAGAACATTCCCATTAGAACCGAGCGTGGTCGAGAGATCAGAAAAGCATTTATCCCGCGTAGCGAAGATTACGTTTTACTAGCCGCGGATTATTCGCAAGTAGAGCTACGAATTATTGCCGCTTTGAGTAAGGATGGGCCAATGATTGAAGCTTTCAAGGATGGCCAAGACATTCATGCGACAACTGCCGCCAAGGTTTTTGGGGTGAAACTGGAAGAAGTTGACCGAGATATGAGAAGTAAAGCCAAGGCTGTCAACTTCGGTTTAATGTACGGTCAATCGGCATTTGGGTTAGCCGATAATTTGGGGATTTCTAGAGGAGAAGCACGAGATATTATTGAAGAATATTTCAAGCAGTTTCCAACCATCCGAAGTTACATGGATAGCAACATCAAATTTGCCAAAGAGCATGGGTATGTTGAAACCATTATGGGCCGTAGACGATACTTGCGTGATATCAATTCCAATAACCAAACGGTGCGTGGCTTTGCAGAGCGGAATGCGATTAACGCGCCCATTCAAGGCTCAGCGGCAGACATCATTAAAGTGGCAATGATTAACGTGCATGCAGAGATGCAAAAACGCAATATGAAGTCAAAACTGCTTTTACAAGTGCATGATGAACTCGTATTTGATGCTCACAAAGACGAATTAGAAGACCTCAAATTACTTGTGGAGGAAAAAATGGTTGGCGCAGTGAAACTTGAAGTGCCAATGGACGTAGACATGGGTGTTGGTCAGAATTGGCTTGAGGCACATTAACAACTTGTTTACTCTGACCGAAATGTTAAATTTGATTACCCACCAATCAATAAATAGTGAGAAATGAGAACTAACCCCCTAAAAAACACCCTCCCATTTTGCATTGCATTGGCCTTGGTCTCATGTGGTTCAGAGCCAAAAATAGAGGCTGATTCACCAGCTCCAGAAGTGGCTGAGGTAGAGAAGGAAATGACCGAGGAAGATCTTGCTGAGGCAGATGCCATGATTAAGAATATGCCCTCTCCCATAGAGATGGCAATACTTGTCAAGCATGCAGGAGGTGAGTACAATCCGGATCTATTGAACGATTTAAAGAACATTGATAATTATTTGACAACCGGCAAGAAGACCCTTAATATGGGCATCTACAGTTCCGATGTGGGGTACACATCGCTGTACAAGCAAACTCAGGAAACCGTCTTTTTTCTGGATAATGTGAGAAAGCTCTCTGATGCCATAGGCCTTTCTGACGCTTTTAATAAATTGATGTTCGAGCGAGTTCAAGCGAATATTGAAAACCGCGATTCGTTGCTACAAATCTTAAGTTCGTCTTACGATATGGCCAATCGGTATTTGAAGGAAAACAATCGTATGAATACTTCGGTGTTAATGATGGCTGGCGGTTGGGTAGAATCCATGTACTTGGCGGCCAACTTAGGAGACGAAGGTGGAAGACCAGAGAATATCATTGCGCTGAGGGTTTTAGAACAAGAGGTGGTTCTTGGAAAGATTATTACTTCAATGAACATGATTGACGATGACCCCTTGGTAGCGGAAATGGCAATCAAATTAGAGGAACTTTCTGCCCTGCTTTCGGCAGGAGACCTGAAAGAAGGAGAGGGAGAAGACGCTGTGGTAAATACTGAAAAGATGGAAGTGGTTTACAGCAAAATAGATAAGATTAGAGGCTGGATTGTGGCATAATTCTAAATGAAAACATTTAGTTCAATAAGAAAGCGATCAATTTTTTGGTCGCTTTTTTTGTGCCTGATTATTGGAAATATTCAGGCCCAACAGTTTGACTGGGCAAACAGTATTGGGGGCCTTGGCTTAGATGTGGGACGAGCTATTGCTACGGATGATAATGGAAACGTTTTCGTGGCTGGTTCATTTACAGGAGGAACACACATTGCAGATACTTTTTTAACAGGTTATGGCGGCATGGAGGCCTTTATGGCTAAGTATACTTCTGAAGGCCAATTTCTATGGGCAAGGGTAATTTCTGGTCCAGCAGAAGACATGGCAAGAGGCCTTATAACGGATAACCTGGGTAACGTTTTCGTTGTCGGACACTTCACAGATACAGTGGTTTTTAGCATTACCCAAAACGATACAATAGCCGCAAAGTCTGAAGGAATGCAAGACGTTTTTGTGGCGAAGTATGATGCAAATGGCAACCTCCTATGGAATCTAACGGCTGGTGGCTTGGGCAATGACACCGGCACCAACATAGACCGATATAAATGGAGCGGAAAGCTATACGTAAGCGGAGGTTTTGAGAAACGCGCCAAGTTTGGAACTACAGCGCTTTTGTCGACAGGACTAACAGATGCATTCCTGCTTAAGATTGACCCTGATGGGAATGCACATTGGGCTAAAAAGGGAGGTGGATTAGAGCACGATATGGCAGCATCTGTAGCAGTTAATCAAACCAATGGCTCAATTTATATTGCAGGAGATTTTTACGGACAGGCCAATTTTGAGCAAGAGGAAATTGAAGCCGCTGGTAGCTCAGATGTATTTCTTGCCAAATTTCAACCTGATGGAACAATGGAATGGGTAAGAACAAATGGGGGAACCAGTGTTGATGTGGCCACCGCAATTGGAACAGACCTTAATGGAAAAGTGTACGTTTCTGGCTACTATCAAGGAACAACGTTTTTTCAAAATCATTTGGCTACGGCCATTAGCTACAACGATGTTTTTGTTGCACAATTTAATGCTGAAGGAAATTGCAATTGGCTGAGTTCCGCAGGTAGCTGGGGTTTAGACAACGCTTCTGGGTTGGCTGTAGATTGGGATGGCACAACGTATTTGACTGGGATGTTTGAGGAACAAATTATTACTGCCACAGACTCTAGTTCGGGAAATGGTTATGAAATTTTTGTGCTGGTACATGATTCTTATGGTCAAGTTAAATACGTGCGTTCCGCTGGTGCTGCAAGTGCCGATATTGGCATGGCTGCTTGTCTCGGGCCAGACCAGAGTTTGTATTTAACTGGTTACTATTTCTACTTCGCTGAGTTTGATAATAATACGATTGGTGCCGCAGACCATGGGGATGCGTTTGTTGCTCGAATGACGGACGTTTTGGAAGTTGATGACCAGTCGAATTCTAATCGATTTGTCGATTGCTTTGAGTTCAATCAAACAAGTTTCAGTCTAAAAAACAGGTGCGGTTTGAAAGGCAGTTGGTCAATAATCTCAGCCTCTGGTCAATTGATTGATTCAGAAACATTACAAGGTGAAAATCACTTGCCTAAGTTGCCAAAAGGACTCTCCTTTTTAATGGTTGAAACACCGAATGGTCGATTCACTAAAAAGTTGATTAATTTGGTTGAAGCGCCAGTTTCTTGGTAAAAGTTTGTGTCCCAGATTTTACGCTTAAGGTATAGATACCAGAGGCCAATCTGTTCGCTGAAACTTCAATTTCGCCACTCTTTTCCTCAATGTCGGTTTCATAATAAACTTGCCGTCCAGTTAAATCATAAATCTGAACTACCAAATTACCTGAATTAACATCTTGAACTCTAACCTTGAAGTTGCCAGAATTGGGATTTGGGTAAATGGACATTCCACCGGTGATGTCAGTGTTGTTTAACCCAAGATATAGAGCACTGGAATCGCATTCGAACGGAAACTCCGACTCTG
>JBLHEU010000136.1:0-8494 GCA_047614525.1 Bacteroidia bacterium
CGCTTCCAAGCTTTAAAGTTGTAGTCCATTCCAATAACCGCATGATACGATTGCTGAGCACGAACATTCTTGTTGATTTCTCCATTCAAATCTCGAAGTTCACGGTAGAAAGGAGGCTGGTAGTATAATCCACCAGAAGCACGGAAAATCATGTCTGTCTTTTCCCATTGTGGGTCAAAGGCATAATTGACTCTTGGTGTTGCAATAAACTGCTTGTTTACATCCCAATAATGGAAACGTACTCCAGCAGTTAATGTGTGTTTTGACGTGTCTGAAAATCGCCAAGAGTTCTGTAAAAATCCGGTAACACGGTTACTATTTAGGTTGATTTCCGTTTTCAAGACTTCAGTAATCCGCAATTCATTAGAGTTAAGCGGAATTGAAAAACCTGATGAGTCTATCATGGCCCATTCACTCAACTTATCGTTGATGGACTCGTACTGATACTTTAGACCCCAGTCTAAAACACGGTAGCCATCAAGCCAATTGCCAATGTATTTGGCAGAAACAACGTTGGCCGTAAGGTAATTTCTGGCGTGGTCTAAGAAGGTCCCAATTCCTCTGTTAAAAGCAACCTCACCAAGATCATCCGAACCAAAATTATTCTCTAACTGACCTAAGAAATATTGGCCCTGCACATCAAACGTTTCTGTTTCGTTTGAGCGGAATGCAGAAGCAATTAGCTTCATTTTTAGCGTAGGAGACAACCTGTATTCCAAGGTTGCAGCACCCATTATAGTCTCAAAAGTATTTACCTCCTGACCATCAAAGAAGACAGTAAATCGTAGAGCATCGCTAATAGTACCAAAGTCTGTTTCTCTGTTTTCAGGAACAAACTGATACCGATTTTGCGCATAGTTAAAGAGTGTGCTAACGCTCCACTTGTCGTTTATGTCAAAGTTCAGCAGTGCCTGAGCGTCCATAAATCTCGGACGATAAGCTCCATCTGTATCAAGGCTACCCAAAATGTATTGATTAGACCGATAACGGAAACCAGCTAAATATGAGAATCGATAATCTTTCGATGATCCTTCAACATGAGCACGTCCACCCAATAAACTACCAGCAACAGTTGCGGCAAACTTCCTTGGTCGCTTATATTTTACATCTAAAACCGAAGACATTTTATCGCCATACTTGGCTTCAAAACCGCCTGCCGAAAAGTTCAAACTTCCAACCAAATCTGGGTTAATAAAGCTTAAACCTTCTTGCTGTCCAGAACGAACTAAAAACGGACGATAAATTTCAATGTCGTTTACGTAAACCAAATTCTCATCATAGTTTCCGCCACGCACATTATACTGAGAACTCAGTTCGTTATTAGAGCTTACTCCAGGGAATGTCTTCAAAACTGCTTCAATACCACCACCAACTGTTGGTATTTCCATCGCAATTCTAGGGTCTACCCGTTGCATGGTTGAAGATCGGTTAACATCATCAGCCACCACAGCTTCGTCAATTAGATTCTCCTTAATCTTTAGAATTCTATTCAGCTTTTTGGTTTGCCCAGCTTTAAGGTTCACCAGAAAAGTCTGCTGCTCAAATCTAACGTGAGAAAACGAAAGTTTAATATCTACACCAGAAGGAATTTCCAACGAATAATTTCCCAGTATATCAGTAGAGGTTCCTCCCGCAATGCCTATGGCAGCTACTGTAGCAAAGTCAATTCCCTGATTGTCCTCATCCTTTAGTGTACCCGAAATGGTAGCCGTTGATTGGGCCAAAACTTCATTGCTTAAAGCAAAAAAAAGCAGAAGGAGAGTGGTAAAATGTATGAGGGAGGATTTGAACAAAAGCTATCTGCGTTTCTTTCTTTTTCGCTTGAAATCACCGTTTTTCCAAGCTTTGATAAACTTGGCCCATGCAAGCGGATTCAGTAAATTATTTGGTGGTAATTGCCCAGCATAATAAAGCTGATTTCCATAATTACGCATGGCAATTTTGTAGCTTTCACTACCATCTGCCCGCATATTTTCCATCCGCTCTTTCATGTCAGCACGCGCCAAGTTGCGCTCAGCACGCTGCTTATCATCTTCTGGTAATCTTAAATCAAGAAAAGCCTGACGAAATTGCTCTTTTGTTGGCCACGGATAAATAATGGCCTCTTGTAAAATAATAGTATCAATATCCATCATCTGAATCAAAGAATACTGCTTTCTGTTCAGCGAATCTGGAATTACAAACAGCGCATTTTTGTATCCAACGTAAGAGAATTGAATCGTGTCTCCACGTTCTGCAACAAAAGAATAATAGCCGAAGTAATCAGACATTGTTCCTCGGTGCGTTCCCTTTATGAGCACATTGGCAAATGGTACCGCTTCTAAGCTATCTCGCGTAAGCAAAACACCAGAAAATTGAAGAAGACTATCGTTTGAAATTTGAGCCTTCGTTTCCAACGCTCCAATGCTAGAAATCAAGGTTAGAATTAACGAAAGAAGGAGGAAACACTTAGGCATTACAGTTGCTATTGGCTCGCTAACGGTCAAGAGTTTAAACTATTGTACAATAAACAATTCTAGCACTTCAATAATGCTGAAAACCATTTCATCGTTCTCAGGTTTGTCAGATTCGCTGAGTAAAGATCTAAGTCTAAGAAGCTCCAAATCCAGCGTTTCTTGGTTAGAGAAATCTTCCCAATTCTCAATAATCGTCAGTACTTCAAGGCATTCCATGTAAGAACCAGTAGACACCACAGTTACAAAATCTGGTAATCTATGGCTCGTATCTATTCCAGATTGCCAACAAGCAGAGAGCATAATAACCCTAATATCATCGTAAGCAGGATTTACCAATTGGTTCACCAATTCTTCAATCGCCTCTTTGTCTTTTAGGTCAAATAGTAGCTGAGAAATTGAACTCTCAATTCCCGCTTCAGTTGTCGCTGTAAGCGCATCAAGCAGCTCAGTCATGTAACTAACATCACCGCCTTTTTTAACCTTCTCTATCGCCTTAAGCGCAACCGTCTCATCGTTGCTCTTCAAGTCCTTAATTACGGACGCACGATTTGTCTTTGAAATTTTTGCCATGTTTCGAGGCGCGAAAGTACGTGATTTAGCCGTTTATGTCACCTTTGGGCGTTCCCCTACGGGTCAGGCTGTCCGTTTTATCTTTTTCCATCAGACATGGGGCGGGCTCGAAAATGTAGATGAAGGAAAAAGGATGCCACTGCCATCCTTAACGCGGGCCAAATCTATTGACCAAACATCTTCTCAATCATAGGATTAGCAAATAACCCCGCAGCATCCATTTCCTTTCTCAACTCAACAAATTCATCCCACTTCGGATAAACAGATTTCAAGTAATCCGTTCCTACATTAAACTCCTTTCCCCAATGAGGTCTGCCGTTGTGTTTGATGGCAAGTTCTTCAAAGTCAGCCAGTAACTCATTCCAACCTCGATTATCGGCATTGTATGCTCCAACGTAAACACTGTCTCGTCCGTAGCATGGGCTCAGAGCAAAATCATCGCCCCTTACAAAACGTATTTCTTGTATGAAATTGATTAAATGACCTTTCTCCTCAATCATATTCCTGTATTCGCGAAGCAAAGTAGGAGCGAGGTTAATATCAAACGCCCATTCAGTTTCTCGGTGCACAGGTGGCTCCGGAACATTGAAAACCTTGTAGCCCCGCTCAATTCGATTTACATCAGGCAGCCGTCCATTCACAATTTTTTGGTTCATCTTTTTTCTGCGGATAGGCTTTCGATTGCTCCACCAAAGCATTAGGCGGTAGAAGTAAACAGACACCCATTCGTCCATCAACTTCTGTCGGAACTTTGTATCATTAACAGGCTCATAGGTCTTGTTGTACCGATAAACCATCATCTTATTTGTATGGGCAAACCACCACATTTTAATGTGGTTTTCTTCCTTTACCCAATCTAGAATATTGTCGCACACTTCCTCAAAATTCATCAGTCCAGAACGTTCATGTAACTGAAACTTGGGAACAATATTGATGGTCATTTCGGTAAAAATACCAAGAGAACCAAGAGAAATGAGTGCCGTTTTGAATAGTTCAGAATCCTTGGTTTTATCCACATCAAGAATTTCTCCATTGGCTTTCACCAACTTGAAACTAGTAACCATGGATCCTAGAATTTTATGATTTAATCCAGTCCCGTGTGTTGCTGTAGAAACCGCCCCTGCCAAACTTTGTCTGGCAATAGAGCCTAGGTTAGAAAAAGCATAGCCTTTATTCCAAAGCTCAATGTTTAAATCCTCCAGCTTTGCACCAGCTTGAATTGTAGCTGTGTTTTCTACTTTATTAATCGAAAGAATACGATTTAAAGCATCCGTGGCCATTAGAATGTCATCGGTGGGTGCTAATTCACTCCAAGAATGACCACTGCCAATACAACGAATTTTCCGACCCGTTTCTACAAGCTCAACTACTTCTTGCGTGTTTCGTGGTCGCGCTATTTTATTTGGACTGAATCGGATATTCCCTGCCCAATTTTGCCATTCCATACTGCAATGTAGGGTTCTAAGGGTTCTATGCATCGAACCCTTACCATACGTGCATCAAACTCTTACCGCAGAAGTCCCATCTTTACGGTCCATGCTCCTATCCATCCAGTTTCTAATCAGACGAACAGAATTTCTACTTCACCCATTTACTTGGGTCATTATTCTATTACTGCTGGCAGTGTTTACCTACAACCACCGTAAGCGCAGAAAGCGCCTAATTTGGGCAGTTGCCTTCACTTTATTCTTCTCCAACACATTTATAGTTGATGAATTTGTGCGCGTTTGGGAAATGGATGTTGTGCCAGTTTGGGAGATTGATGCAGATGTAAAAACCGCCATCGTTTTGGGTGGAGGTGTGTATTATGATGCCGTTACAGATGTGGTTACCTATGGCGGAAATGCCGATAGATATTTAGGTGTTTTGCGGCCGTATCATGAAAACCGAATTTCTAAAGTTTTAGTTTCTGGTGGAGGGGCTAACTATCTGGCTCAGAATGTGAGAGAAGGAGAAATGCTTAAACGACTTTACTTGCTTTGCAACGTTGATTCTGCAGATATTTTGGTTGAGGATAAAAGCCTCAATACCTATCAAAACGCACTCTATTCAAAACCCATTCTTGATGAATTAGGCGAGGAGAAATTCTTACTGATTACTTCAGCAAGTCACATGCGAAGAGCGGTTGCTTGTTTTGAAAAGCAAGGCATAAATGTTGTGCCGCACCCAGTTATGAAAAGTGTTGGAAGTAGACGGTTTCACATAGATCATCTGCTTGTCCCTCGGGTTTTTAACTTCCACAAATGGTCGGCCCTAATCCACGAATGGATTGGCTTTGCTAGCTACAAAGTGCGAGGTTACATCTGAAACTTTGAAACATTGATGTCACCCTGAACTTGTCTCAGGGTCTGTTTCAAACCAACTTAGATTCTGAAACAAGTTTAGAATGACTGAAGTTTAAGCCATTCCTGCCAACTGCTCTTCTAAGGCTTTAATCTTGGCTACTGCATCTGCTTGCTTGTTCTTTTCTGATTGAACTACTTGCTCTGGAGCGCCCGAAACGAAACGCTCATTGCTCAACTTCTTAGTCACAGAATTCAAGAACCCTTTCGTGTATTCCAATTCTTTCTCAAGCTTTTCTTTCTCTTCCCCTTCATCAACCATACCTTCTAATGGAACGAAAAACTCAACTCCTTTTACAACAAATCCAGCGGCAGAAGCTGGTGCCTCAGTAGCTGATTCTATGCTTTCTAAATTGGCAAGTTTCTGAATTACAGGGTTGAATTCTGCATTCCAGTTTCCTTTAATAAGCAAGTTCAATTTCTCCTTTGGAGCAATTTGTTTCTCATTACGGATTTTGCGGATTTCCATAATCGTCTTTTCGGCAGATTCGAAACCAGAAAGAAGCTTTTTGTTTACAGACTCAACCTCTGGCCAAGGCGCAATAATCATTCTTTCTTCAGCAGTTCGTTCGCCCATGTTATCCCAAATCTCTTCGGTTATAAACGGAGTGAAAGGATGAAGAATCTTTAGAAGCTTTTCTAGAATTTGAACCGTAGCGTCAAGCGTAGCTCGGTCAATTGGCTTTTGGTAAGCTGGTTTCACCATCTCCAAATACCAGGAACAGAAGTCGTCCCAAACCAACTTGTAGGTGGTCATCAACGCATCGCTTAACCTGAACTTTGAATAATGATCATTCAGAATTTCCAACTCTTTATTGAAACGAGAATGGAACCATTCAATGGCAATTTTAGATTCGGCTGGTTGTGGAATATTATCATCTATTTCCCAACCTTTAACCAGTCGGAATGAGTTCCAAATCTTGTTGCTGAAGTTTCTTCCTTGCAAGCAAAGCGCTTCATCAAAAAGAAGGTCATTTCCTGCTGGAGATGAAAGCAACATTCCAACACGAACGCCATCTGCTCCGTATTGCTTTATGAGGTCAATTGGGTCGGGTGAATTACCCAACGACTTGCTCATTTTTCTACGCTTCTGATCGCGAACGATTCCCGTGAGGTAAACATTCTTGAATGGAATTTCGCCTCTGTATTCTTCGCCCGCCATAATCATTCTAGCAACCCAGAAGAATAGAATTTCTGGAGCTGTTACAAGGTCGTTGGTTGGGTAGTAATACTTGATGTCTTCGTTTTCTGGGTCTTTGAAACCGTTGAAAACAGAGATTGGCCACAGCCAAGAGGAGAACCACGTATCAAGTACATCTTCGTCTTGCTTCAAGTCAGAAGCAGAATAGCTTTCTCCTTTCTCGCTGAATTTCTCAACCGCACTTTCTGCCGTTTTTGCAACTACATATTCTCCGTTTGGAGCATAGAAAACAGGGATTCTTTGTCCCCACCACAACTGACGGCTAATGCACCAATCGCGTACGTTTTCCATCCAATGCTTGTACGTGTTCACAAACTTTGGCGGGTGAAACTGAACGTTTCCATCTACAACATGCGCTAAAGCTGGCTCGGCCAACTTTTTCATGCTTACAAACCACTGATCAGAAAGACGTGGTTCAATCACAGCATCGGTTCTCTCAGAGTAACCAATCTTGTTCATGTATTCGTCAACCTTCACCAGATTCCCAGAAGCATCAAGAGCCTTGGCAATTTTCTTTCTAACGATAAATCGGTCTTCGCCAATGTAGAACTGAGCGGCTTCGCTTAGCGTTCCATTTGGGTTAAGAATGTCAATGGTGTCGAGGTTGTGCTTCTTTCCAAGATTGTAGTCATTCTCATCGTGTGCAGGCGTTACTTTCAAGCAACCTGTACCGAATTCCATATCTACATAATCATCCAAAATAATGGGAATGCTTCTGTTCACCATCGGCACAATCGCACGCTTACCGTGCAAGTGCCTAAAACGCTCATCATCTGGATTGATACAGATAGCGGTATCACCCAAAATGGTTTCTGGTCGGGTAGTGGCAATGGTTAGCCATTCGTCCGTTCCTTCAACCTGATATTTAACGTAGTATAACTTGGAGTTAACCTCTTGGTGGTTCACTTCTTCATCAGAAACGGCAGTTAGTGCAGAAGGATCCCAGTTCACCATTCGGTGACCTTTATAAACCAATCCTTTGGCGTGCAGATCAATGAACGTGTCGATAACAGCTTCGCTCATGTCATCTTCCATCGTGAAACGCGTACGTTCCCAATCGCAAGAAGCACCAAGCTTTTTCAATTGCTCAAGGATGATTCCGCCATGCTTGTGCGTCCATTCCCAAGCGTGTTCCATGAACTCATCTCTAGAAAGATCCCACTTACGAATTCCTTCTTCCTTCAACTTGTTTACAACCCTAGCTTCAGTAGCAATAGAAGCGTGGTCTGTACCAGGAACCCAGCACGCGTTGTAGCCTTGCATTCTGGCTCTTCGCACCAATACATCCTGAATGGTGTTGTTGAGCATGTGCCCCATGTGCAAAACGCCCGTTACGTTTGGTGGCGGAATGACTATGGTGTACGGCTCACGCTCGTCTGGCTCAGAATGGAAATATCCATTCTCCATCCAGTAGCTGTACCATTTGTCTTCGGTTTGTGTTGGGTCGTACTTAGCAGCGATCTCGCTCATTAGTGTGCTTTTTTGAAGGGTGCAAAGTTATCGATTGCAATCACTGTTTAAAGGCATGTCCAGAATGTATTTCGTGAAGCTAAAGGCCTAACGAAACGAGCAACTAGCTATTCTTCCTCCACGCGTTCTTCTAATTCTTCTTTGGCATCATCAGTCAGGTTTCCTTCTTCATCATAATCATCATCTTCTTCAATGATGGCCTGAGCTTCATCCATAGTCATACGAACCAAGTAGTATTTCTCATCCGTTTCAAATGGTAAAGCCGAAACACGCATGCCTTTTGCATTAGTAAATGTGACCAAACTAGCTTCAAATCCGTATGGATATTCTAGTTTGATCATTTCCTGAATCTGAGTATCAAGTTTATCGTAATCCTTAACTACTCGTGGTTTTCCTTTGCTCATTTTCTTTAACGCAATTGTAACGTGAGATGCTTTTTTAGGTGGCGCCAATGG
>JBLHEU010000137.1:0-8448 GCA_047614525.1 Bacteroidia bacterium
TTAAAGAGCCGTCTCACCTAAGACAGTTACTCCAGGTATGATTTTTCCAGGCCAAAAAGAAACACTTCTTAACGTAAGAGACCTTACTGATGGACAGTATTTCGTAAAGCTGCTTGTTAACGATGATTCTGCTGATGTGATTAAGCTTTCTATATTGAAATAGGAATAACTATAAATTGATTGAAGGAGCGCAGGAAACTGTGCTCCTTTTTTTGTGACATAAAAAGGAGTCAAGTATGTATTTTCGCTATAATTCAATGCATGCATTCAAAATGAAGAAAACCATCCTATTTCTAAGTGCTTTTGTTCTTACATCAAGCACTTTCGCACAACAATTCGACCCAAAGAAAATTGACATCGTCCGCGATGAATATGGTGTGCCACACATATTTGCTAAAACCGATGCTGAAGTAGCATATGGCCTAGAATGGGCTACTGCCGAGGATGACGTAGATAATGCTCAATTCATGCTTTGCGCGATGCGCGGTTTGTTGGGAAGACGACAAGGAATTGACGGGGCAAAGATTGATTTTGCAGTACAGTTTTTTGGCGTTGTCGATTATGTTGATGAACACTATGAAGAAAGTATTCCGGAGGATTTAAAGCGATTGGTGGAAGGAGCTGCGGCAGGGGCTAACGCATATTTTACAGCACATCCAGAAATGGCGTGGGACAAGAAGCTATTTCCAATTATGCCACAAGATTTTGTGACTGGTTACATGCTAGCCATGGGATTAATGGGTGGAGTACAAGGAACAGTAGAGAAAATGGTTGATGGCAGCATTCAAAATTATGTTCCAAAACCAGAGGATGGAATTGGATCAAATGCGTATGCGTTTAACTCAAATAAAACGGCTGATGGCAATACGTATCTAGCTGTTAATGCACATCAGCCCATTGAAGGCCTTTTATCGTGGTATGAAGCGCATGTTTGTTCCGAAGAGGGCTGGAATATGGTTGGTGGCCTTTTTCATGGCTCTCCGACCATCTTTTTGGGTACAAACGAAAACTTAGGTTGGGCACACACAGTAGGGAACCTTGATGAGAAGGATGTCTTTAAACTCAAAATGCATCCGAAGAAAAAGCGCTGGTACTCAGTAGATGGAGAATGGCACAAACTAGAGAAGAAACGAGCTAAACTGAGAGTTGCTCTTGGCAAGAATGGCTGGTTCAAGATTACTGTTGGTAAGACTTTCTATCAGAGTATGTATGGACCAACCTTAGAAAATGACCATGGGTTTTTCTCTCTCAGAATGCCTGCTCTTATGAACATATATCCTATTGTTCAATGGTACAGAATGAACAAGGCACAAAACTTTACCGAGTTCAGAAAAGCAATAGATATTCAAGGGTTATCCCGTATGAATATCACCTACGCAGATAAGAACGACACGATTTACTTCATCTCAAATGGGCGTATCCCAAACCGTGCTGATGGATACGATTGGAGTAGAGTAGTGCCAGGCGATACTTCCGCAACACTTTGGGACACATATTTACCAGTAGACAGTTTTGCTCAATTTCTGAACCCAGAATGTGGATGGGTTTTTAATACGAACAATTCAGGGTTTGAAGCAACAGCTAAAGCAGAAAATGGAAAGCTGGAAGATTACAATCCGCACATTGGTTACCACAACAAATACAATAACCGAAGCTTAAGAACTTACGAGATTTTGGAAGGTGAATATGCCGATAAGAAAATCGACTATGAAGGTTTCAAGAAGCTTAAACTAGACCATACTTATCCGCAAAGAATGACATATCGCGGGGAATTTTGGATGGACGAAATGTTCGCTTTGGACGGAAAGAAATACCCGGAAATAGCGGATGCTGTAAAACGTATTGCGGACTTTGACAAAACAGCGGATACGCTTGATAGAAATTTCCCAATGTTGTTAATGACCATCTATGAGCTATTGGATTACAACGGTAAAAAACGCGATGAAGCCGCCAATGATTCGGTAAAACGTATTGCCTTATTTGTCGATTGCATTACTAAAGCACAGACCAAATTGATTGACAAGTTTGGAACCATCGACATTGCTTTGCGTGAGCTTCAAGTATTAGAGAGAAATGGTAAATCGGTGGCTATGAGTGGCGGACCAGATGCTTTAAGAGCAGTATTTGGACACTTTATGGAGGACGGTAGAAACCGAATGGTGGCAGGTGATGGCTATTTCCAGTTAGTTCAGTTTACAGAAGATGGTCCAATTATAGAAAGTGCAAGCCCGTTCGGTGCATCAAGCCTTAAAGAATCACCTCATCACACAGATCAGATGTCTCGTTTCGGAAGAGAGGAAATGAAGATAATGAGTTTGGATAAGGAAGAGGTCTACAAAAACGCAGTACGCGTTTATCACCCAGAATAAAAAAAGCCCAACCAATTTGGCTGGGCTTTGAATTAGTACCATGAGCGGATTACTTTTTCTGTAATTCTCGAACTGCATTTAGAAGCTCGTCAATTTGCTTCTGCTGTGAATCAATTATCGCTTGTTGCTCTTGTATCGCCTTTATTGCAACAATACCGAATCCGCTATAATCCATCAAATAAAGCTCTTCGCCATCCCCATTTTGGTGGTTTACAAGTTCTGGAAATAACTCGTTGGCCTCTTGTGCAATCAAACCTATATGTTGGTTGGAGCTTGGATTGGAACTAAAATTATATCGCTTAACATCAAGGTTCATGACCTTGCTAATTACTGAGCCAATGTTCGTAATATTAGTTTTTACGCGTTTGTCAGATATAGCACTGTAAGTTCCGGATGTCCCATCATATTCACCGAGGAGGGTACCTTCCCTGTAAAGCCTCAGGTTGTAGCCTACGCTATTATCGCCTGCATATAAACTCCAATAACTTTCTCCAGTTCTTTCAATCCTGATGCCATTAGAACCTGCTCCACCACCGTGCTCAACATGCAAATTTGTACTCGGTGAAGAATTACCGATACCCACATTCCCATTAAAATAGCCTGCATATCCTGCTGAGGCCAAATAGGCCGCGTTGTCTGCGTTGTCCGGGTCTGCACCATAGCTCGCCACCACACCGTAGGATGGTGATCCCGTGTAGGCATGTCCCCAAGCTCCATAATAATAATCGGTTCCAGCCACGCGGCCAGGCTCAGTCTCGGTTCTGCCTGCGAGCAAAGCGCGCGCACGGTTTGTTCCGCCAGGTGTACCGGTGGTATTTCCACAAGCGTTTAGTGCATTGGATGAACCCGAAAGGTTGCCGTAAAAGGTGGAGTTAGCGTTGTTCTCACCCACAGAAAGTGTTCCGTCCACCTCAAACAGACTGGCAGGGGCAGTGGTTCCAATACCAACATTTCCACTTTCTAGTATGGTCAGAAGAGTCTCGGCATCGTCTCCGTTTCTCTTGAATTTGAATACTGAATTAGTTGAGTTGTCGTCATTATCGATAATAAAGTCAATACCACTAGTACTGGATATGTTTAGCGCTCCACTTGTACCAAATATCGACCTAGCTGCACCGCTTAGGGCAATGTTTCCATTTACTTCTAACTTCTCAACCGGAATTGCAGAGCTGGTGCCAATTCCAAGAGATTCGCTGCCACCTTCAAAATTGGCAAACGGAGCTACCGAAACGCCACCATAAATTCCAACATCATAACCTACTCCACCTGTTCGCAGTTTAAGATTCGCATTCGCTTCTATATTAAAGTTTGAACCGCTATTGTATAACAGACCGTTGTTGGATGCAACATTCAGCTGTCCCCCAACGCTTACTAAAGTTCCACTGTTTGTCAGGTTTCCATCAGAAACCCATGACGAACCATTATATCTTAAGGTTTGATTTGTTGTCCCTGCAACCAAAGGACCTGTAGCACCTGTAGCACCTGTTGCTCCGGTTGTCCCGTTTGCACCAGTTGGTCCGGTTGCCCCATCAGACCCATCCGTTCCCGAAGGTCCAGCAGCGCCTGTTCCTCCATTACTCCCGTTCGTTCCGTCAGAACCACTAGGACCTTGAGGCCCCATAGGGCCTGTTGCCCCACTAGTACCTGATTCCGCAGCATACATTGCATATGGAACCGATAGTAGTTGCGAGGTACCCAGGTTTGAATAGGAAGAACCGCCCGCTGGGTCGAATTCAACTTTAGTATAATGCTCGTCAGAACTCCAATCAATTCCTGCAAAAGAACCAGAAGTAACAGAGCCAGTTCCGATGGCCACGTTGAATAGGCCAAAAGCATTAGTACCAACAGCGTGAGTTTCAACATATTCAACTGTTCCTGTCGGAGACCCGCTCACAATACTGATTCGTAATCCAATGGCTTGATTTGCAAGTGTGTTTCCGCCATTGTCGCGAGCAACGCCTTGGTAGTTAAATGCATTTGGTGACTGAGCGAAGACAGCCACAGAAAGCATTAAGAATAAGCCTGTAAATAGGTGTTTCATTGGTCATTTGTTTTAGATTGAATAATCTAAGTTTTGTAATTAATCGCACAATTGCAAATCTGCTTGTTAAACTACAAAGGGAGGTTGTTCTCCATTGCCGATACAGTTACATTTGCATTTAATTACGGCTCCGTAGTTCAACTGGATAGAATCTCAGATTTCGGCTCTGAGGGTTGGGAGTTCGAACCTCTCCGGGGTCACACTAAACCACTTCATTTGAAGTGGTTTTTTGTTTTTCAACACGTTTCGTTATCAAAAACCTTCCATTTGGAGTTGTTTGGAAGTATTTGGAGGTAGAAATGTTTCAGTTTTTGTTTCAGTTTTGAAGCCTTGGACAATTTTGTTCAAGGTCTTTCATCCGTAATAGACAGGGGATTACCTTCGTTAGAGTAACGACAAATTTCGAGCTAGGTGCTATACGTTTGTTCTTGACCGCTAAAGAGAGTTGGATATGAAACGATTATCTGTAGCCATTTTTATTTTGTGTGTAGTTACACTCTCTCCTCTTATTTCCTTTGGACAGACAACAGAGCAAGACCTTTACAAGGCTATTCAGTTGGAAGAGAGTGATTCGTTAAAGATTCAACTGTACATTAAACTAATTGTCAAGGGTTCTGTCGCATTAATCTTTGTGGTTTCTTAAATCTACGATCTTACCAGTATTTAAGGAGCTAACGACTTGAAAGTTTCAAAATGGGTAGATTTCGAAGTTGTCATTTGACACTTCCGTATGATGTTTATCACCTCGATTCCTGCCAAGGTTCTTTGTGCAGATTCGAACTCTTTGAACCCCGTACTTATGCAGTTCCTTCGTTTGATATTCCTGTGGTCTTGCTCTACGATATTGTTCAGGTACTTACAGCTTCTACGTTTGATGCGGCTGAAACTCCTTGCATTTACGGTTCGGATAGCTTCAGAATTCGCTCCGCGTTTATCGATGTTAATTACTCTTGGTCTTCCGTTGTTTCCGATGGCCTTATTGAGAAACTTCTGGGCAGAACCTTTCATTCTCCTCTTTGTAAGTAGGAAATCAACCGTATTTACATACTTGTCAACAGCCCGATATAGATACCTGCTCCTTCCCCCCAACTTTAATATAAGTCTCGTCCATTCTCCAACTATCGCAGACACTGCGCTTTCTCTTATGCATATTCGCCTCAATCAGAGGTGAAAATTTGAACACTCAGCGTTGTAGAGTAGAATGATCAACCTTCACACCTCTTATTCTGAGCAGTTCTTCAACATCTCGATAGCTCAAAGTGAACCTCAGTTTGAAATACACTGCTTGAAGAATGATTGCTTTGGGAAATCTGTGATGCTTGTACATTCTGGTCGTGTTTGGTTGAAGCCAAATCTAAACCATCATGATTTTGCAAGATTAACGCGACAGAACCATAAAACGTAATTAAAATGACCATTTTTCGACTAAAAGGTTGTCACTCACAACGAAAAAGGCGCTTAAAAAAGAAAAAGCCACCCAATGGGTGGCTTTAATCTAAATGCTAAATAGAAATTTAACGTTGCTTATTTTTTGCTCTCTAATACTTTATTAAGCATCATTTTGAGTTCATCAATTTCGGCCTTTAATTCATCCAACTCAGTTGCGCTTCCACCAGCTTTAAGCGCTTCAATCTGATTTTGCTGTTCTTTCATTGCTTCAACCAATACTGGAATAACACCATCATATTGAACCGCGTAGTAGCCTTTTTCTTCGTCATAGGTTACAACTTCAGGGTATACTTCAAGAAGTTCTTGAGCAATGAAACCACTTTGGTTTTTGAGTGCTTTTGCATCAAAGTCTTTTCCTTCTTCAATCTCTCCTTTCATAAGAATTTCGTCTCGCATGTCGTAGTTCACACCGCGCATGGTCATTATTTTTCCTAAAGCACCATCAATGGTGGCAATGTTCTTTTTTAATCTCATATCAGAAAAAGTTGAGAAACCCAAGTCGGAATAAACTCGACCTCCACCATCTACATAGGCTCGTTCATTCATACCGTCTTCGTCCCAGATTCTCAATAACCTACTGCCATCTCCTGGGCTCCAGATGTCGGCATTGTCACCATCGGCATGAAAACCGCCACTTTCTCCATTATCATTTTCAATATGAATTCCGCGCTGCCCGAAATTGAAGCCATTGGCTCCATCAAATCGACCATATTGATGATGGTCGATTACACTTCGATCCGAACCACTTCCATCGTTATGTAGATAGATAGCCGATTCGTCAGTATTAAATCGAATAGTTACCTGATTATCATTATCTCTCATATAGAACCAGTCGTCAACTCTAAGTTCTGCTTGCCCGCTAGTACGATAGAATTGTCCATCAGTAAATGCGGGAAGTCCATTGTCGTAAGAACCAAAATCAAATACTCGAGCACGCATTCCTTCATCCGCTTGCATCCATTGTGAAGTCCAAACGCTTTTACTGTTGTACGTTCTTACCCAGGTTGCATCAGTCATATACCAACCGCCACCGTGGGTTTGGTTGTACCATCCTGTATTGCCATAAGTTCTGTGCCATCCACCATTATTATCAATAACCGTGAGTCCATCTACATTGAAACCACCATCAGACCTGACCACACCTTTTACTTGCATTACACCAGCGGTCGTAAGACTCATTGCACCATCAGATTGCACATCAGATTCATCTCTGAACACCCAACCTCGGTCTGAGTCATTATTCATTGTAAAAGTCATGGCCCAATCATTCAAGCCGCCATAAGACATTGCGCTATGCATTCCAATGCTATAATCACTAGAACTATAAACACGTAGTTTATCGTAAGAACTGGTACCTCGTGTAGACACGAGATTTACGTTGGTTATGTTATTTGCAGCCATAGCAAGATCTTGTGTAGCTGTGTGGTTGCCCAGGTTATCGCCTAAACCAGTACCAACTAAAGAAGCACTTGGATACAAGTCGCCATTTGCATCTGCCATTACAATTCGGTTTGCATTTTGGTCAAGGTTGCTTATTCTAGCAGTTCCTTGTATCTGTAATGCTTGACCTGGATTGGTGGTTCCTATACCAACATTTCCTTCAGTAAACAACCCTCTTCCTCCAAACGTAAAATCATCATTTGTCATGTTAATTGTTAATGGCCATGCCGAACCATTCGTAGCCCATCCCGTGGAATTAGCTCCAGTACCACTTAGGAAATACATTAGGTTACCATTCATATGAATCATACCTGTTTCGTGATCAGTATCCTGAAAATAAATAGTAGGACTAGTATTGTTTATGTAATGATGTCCTGTTGAACGGATTGCACCTGCAACATCTAGCTTTTGACTTGGGCCAGTAGTGCCAACTCCAATGTTTCCATTATCACCAAAAATGTAACTGTTATCAGAACCAAGCTGTAGACCAGCGCGGTCTGAGTTTTGACGACCCCAAATACCAAGGTAGTTTGCAACGTTTATGTCTCTGAGTTCGGAATCATCTCCTCCACGCATAAACCAGTTACCACTAGCGGTGGCTATGGTTTGGCTCATCTGTCCAGTACCGCTAATTCTAAAATTGGCTCCTTGATTGGCTGCGTTTTGGTTCCAGATGTAATCTGCATCGTTAGCAGGAAGTCCAACCGAAGGATATAGGTCACCGTTGTTATTTGTGTAGACAATACGGTCTCCACCGCCAGCTAAGCCAGTAATTCTAGTGTTACCCGCAACCTCTAATTTCTGAGCCGGACCGGTAGTACCTATACCAACATTACCAGTACCAACTACGTTTAGAGTGTTGGCATTACCCCACAACCCCATGTTTAGCCAGTTGCCTGCATTACCATCAGCAATGTGATTGTAGCGCACCTCTGCCATGTTGTTCGTGCTGTTTGCTTTACCAAACTCATGCCCTACCAACGACCCATTTCCTAAGGTAGGATTGTGCAGTTTAGAAACGTTTCCTGTTTGAGCTGTAGAAATGTGAAAAGTAGAAGCTGGATTGGTGGTTCCTATACCAACATTACCATTTTGCTCAATGCTCATTCTTTCAACCGCAACGGCATTTTCGTCTGTTGCATTTGCTTT
>JBLHEU010000138.1:0-8314 GCA_047614525.1 Bacteroidia bacterium
TTTGAGCTGCGAGATGATGTTTCAATAGCAGAGTACTTAGATATGATTCGGCTTAAAACTGCTGTGTTATTGGCGGCTTCTCTTCAGATTGGAGGAATGATTGGCGGTGCTAGCAAAGAGCAATCAGAATTGCTGTACGATTTTGGCTTGAATGCTGGAATTGCCTTTCAATTACAAGATGATATTCTTGACGTTTACGGAGAAAGTGCCAAGGTTGGCAAGCAGAAAGGTGGAGACATTATATGCAACAAGAAAACCTTCTTACTCCTAAAAGCGCAAGAACTAGCAACAGGCAGCCTTGCCAAAGAATTGGCTGAACAATTGGGCAACTCTTCAGAGCAAGAAAAGGTAGCAGCTGTAACCCAAATTTATGATGAATTAAAAATTCGTCAATTGGCAGAAGCACGCATGTGGGAGTTCTACAATAAAGGAATGGCCAGCCTAGAAAAGGTTGAGGGAAACAAGAACTGGATTGAAATCCTCCGTCAGTTCTCTCATAACCTAATGCATCGCGAATCTTAGCCTTTTTATTACCAACATGAACGATCTTCCTCTTTCAAAACAGGATTTCGAACGTTACCAGAGAAACGTTTCATTATTGAAAGATGTGGTGGCGCAAATCAACAAGGACTTTCGTCTCAGCGGATTTGATGTTGAGTTTTCTGGCGAAGGAGACACGGCCTATCAAGAGCTCTCTTCTCAACTTGTTCCGGTAATCGAATACATGTTAGAAAATCAAACAGAAAAATTCTGGAATTTGATTTACGGTATAGACCTCAGCGAAACCAAAGTCAAGGAAATTTTATTCGGAAAAGAAGAAACTCCAAACGCCATCGGTCAACTTACCGACCTTATTCTAAAGCGCCAATTACAAAAGGTTGTTATACGCCACTTTTATTCGGGGAAGCAATTACCTTAAATTAATATGCATTTATTTCAGGGCCTGAGTACGCCAAATGATAGATGCTGAAACGAGTTCGGGCTGACGAATCTATAAGCTACGGTTGATTTGGTAACCTCCACGCTTTTATCAACACCTCCGAGGTTTCTAAAACCTTGGAGGTCTGAGCGCTACTACTCTACCAAGGGAATTTTAAGCTGCTTACTACCACTAGCGCCTTCTAAAGACAGTATGTAAAGCCCTCGCGCTAACTGGCCTGTTTCTACCGTTGTTTGCAATGCTTGCTGGTTGTAGCTTTTTCTCAGCATTTCTTTTCCATCAATAGCATACAACACAATATCAAATTGCTCTGCTGCTGGCAGGTTAAGTTTAATGGTAAGGTTGTCTGTTGCGGGAACCGGATATGCCTCAAATATTACTTGGTCGTAAGGTGCATCTACGGTAGTGTAATCAACATCAAATACGGCAATAATTGTGTCAGTACCTGCAATTACTACAGATGCCATTATACTATCCTGATCTGGGAAAATAACGTTACCCGAAGTAGACTCCCAATGCGAAAATTCTGCTGTGATGCTGGAGTTGGCTACGCGGGCTTCTAACAGGTTATCCATGTTGCCAAAGTAGGCGCCAGTCCAAGGCAATTCTTCATGCCAAAGGGTGTTGAGTTTTACATCTCCCACCTCTGGTGGACTACACATTACGGTTAAATCGTATGGGCCTGTAATGTCGTAGCAACCAACCATTCCTCCTTCAAGGTTGGCGCAACGTGCTTCAATAAAGTCGCGCATTTCTTCTACGTTACCTTCCCATTCTGCCATGGTGCCACCCCAGCGTTGTATGTGGCGTGGCATTTCTGGAGCGATGGTGGTTATCATACTATCGTAGGTAAATAACATGTTTTCGCAAGAGAAAATGGTGTTCATGTGATCCGCGTAGCGCGAATAATACAACTGCTCAAATTCTGGGCTTTCGTCTAATAGTTTGAGGAAAATCTGCTCGTGCTTTCCAACATCTTCTCCATCCCACCAACCCCAATCATCCAAGAAATCGGCTATGCCATCTATATCGCAAGGCTCTGCATCTGCATTTGTGTTGGGCACACCAGAATAGTTGATGTAATAATCGAAGGTGGCATCCAAATCCCAAATCATATAACCCCAACCTTTGTGGGTTCCATCCGGATTAGTTCCACGCCACCAAGCGGTGTTGTAGTTAAGCCAATCTGAGGCAACCACGTTTAAGTTAGTTTCCATATAATCGATAAGGCTTTTGAAGTTCAACTCTTCATCCGCTATCTGATAATTGGCAGGGTTTCCCATATCATTATCCAAGATAAAGTCTCTCAGCACTCCCCAATCATCAAATGCTTGTTGTCCGCCATATTCTGTTTCTGTGCCGCCCCAAGTAGAGAGCCATTGCAGGTCGTATTTCCCTTGGTTGTAGTTGTAATCGGTGTAATCGTGGTCGTTTGGTTTTTCGCGCAAGGCGTAAACTCCCCAATACTCTCCATTGAGATAAACAATTGCTCGTTCTACGGAACGCACATCAACTTTCATCCCACCATTTTTGGCCAATGTATGTACGTACTCATCACGAACGTGACAACCTCCATCATGCACGTTATTTGAATTGGCAGGAACATTATTTGCAGGGTAATTATCGTCTCCTGATGCTCTTAGTACCAAACGCTGATACTTGTCTCTATCGTAATAGTCGAAAATGGTGTCTTCCAGCTCTGCCGCATATCCCATCTCGTCTCTACAAATCCAATCTAAGCTTCGCTGAAAGTTTACCCACGAGTCTTGTCCGTGGCTATTAAGCTCTCCGTAAGCAATAGTTGTTCTTACACCAGCGGCATTAAAGTATTCTCCACTTCCGTGAGGCCTAAGGCTTTGATCTCCGTTGGCTAAATCGATAATCTCGTTTGCGGCAACAGAGAAAACTGGTAACGATACGTTCTCGTTAATTAAATAGGTGTTGAATTCTACAAAACTTGGTTCAATATCATTATCAGAACTAAAGGATCTTAGCTTCAAAACCTGTGTTGAAGTAATATTCATTGATCCTGAAAAAACGGGAGATGATGCAATTGGCAAGGTTCCATCAACGGTGTATCGTACCGTGGCATTCACTGGGTTGTTGGTCATTTGCACGGTAGTTGATCCGCTGTAAAAACCGCCCATCATATCTACTGTAGGTTTTTCGGCATAATCGGCTCGGTGGCCAAAGTTTCCATTACTAGCATCTGGTGTTGGGGTAATGTCTATAACCCAAGCTGCTCCACCATTTATATCTCTACAAAACGAGTGACTAAGCTGTGTTCTTCCCAGAGGAATATTGTTGAGCTCAACCGTATCTGGGTCAGAAAAAACAATCTCTTCGGTGTCTTTGGTTTGCTTCAACTTAAAGTTTGTGTGATACTCACCGCCAGCTACTTCGTCTCTTCCTGAGCACCAAAAAACTATATATCCGTTTCCGGGAATAGTTGTACCTGACGGGATGCGCCACTTATCTGGCTTGTTATCGTTATCCGACAAGAAATAACCGCCAATATTTACACTAGAGCTAGATGTGTTGTAAAGCTCTACCCAGTCTTCATAAAGCAGATAATTATCCTGAAACTGATTGAGGTTGGAGGCCGAAAACTCGTTGACTACAACCTGAGCCTGTGTGGTTAACGCTAGAAAACTGAGCGATAGTAGAGCAATAAAATTCCTTTTCATGTACAAACGTTTGAGGCAAGTTAGCTTATTAGTTAAGCCAGCAGTATAACAGACGTGTGCAGTTCTTTGAAGTTGTCGGCTAGTTAACTAGAAGCTTCTTGCTCACGCTCCCTTTATTGGTTTGAAGCAAGACCAAGTAAATTCCTGGTTTGGCATTCAGTTCTAGCTCTTGACCAAGTAAATCCTCATCAGAATAAACGAGCGAACCAACAGCATTATAAACCTTCAGCAACTCTAACTTGATGGCTGGATTGGAAACGCTCAAAGAAATACTACCGTTGGTGGGGTTAGGATAGATGGAAATCAATTCCGCTAATTTGGGTTCGTCTAAGCCAAAAAAGAAGACGCCTGCTTGCATGGTAGTAGATTCCGAACCACAGGAGTTAGTTACCACTAGCGTTACGGTATATTCTTCATCGTCTGAATATTCGTGCAATGGAGGAAACCGTTCTGTTGAGGTTGTCCCATCTCCAAAATCCCACAAATAGCTGGTTCCTTCTTCAGGAGAAGAGAAAAGGTTCTCATAGGCTGAGATTTGAACTTGACTTATAATCCCCACAGGTGGACAACAATCCAAGTTTGAAAAGCCATCCTCAAATTTTTCTTGACAATAATCTTTGGCCAGGAAAAGTGCTTCTGCTGAAGAAAACGGGTCGTTTATATCGTTCGTGTCTCTTGCCCATAAAGCGCCATAATGGATGATATCCGTGTCTCCCGAATCAAAATCGAATGGTCCTGAGGAAACCAGAAACCTTCTGTCTAATGGCGGGTTGCCCGCGGTTTGTTCTGTCCATACCGGCTGAGGAACTCCTTCTGTTCCGTAACCCAAAGGGTCAGAATCTCCTGGAAACAGAAACTGAGCGGGAACAGCAGTGTTACAACCGCCAATGGGGTGACCAGTTTCTCCGTAGCACATTGGTGTGCCATCAGCCCATATTCCCCGCAAGTTATTGTAGTACCCAGTAAATGTTGGTGGTACACCGATTACGCCTCCCGATACTGTAAAAGAGCTGTAATGCGACATCATATTGTGCTCTCCACTTTCGTCAATCACACCATCTCTGTCATTATCTACACCGTCATTTTCATCTGCCAAAGGCCCCTCTAAAACTCCAATACCAGCGGCAGGAGGATGAGCACCATAATGTTGAGGGCCTCCCGTTCCGTCTATCTCAAAACCATTATATGCATAACCAAGATGACGCATTACTTCGCAACCCAAATAGTCGTCTTCGGCAAATCCAATATCAGCATCGACCCAAACACCTACATAGGTATCGTGGTAAGCGATACTGCTCTTGTTTGTTATCGTGTATCTGTAAAATGTTTGGTCGTTTAAAGCATTACACGTAGCAAATGCATACGCCATGCACTTTAACTCAACAACAAGAGGTTCGGCATTGGTCTCGGTGTGCATATTTCCGTTGTCATTTTCTACCCACCATAGGCATTGGTCTCCTAAGAGGTGGAAATCTTTATCAACTGGTTCATCAAAAGCGAAGGCCGGATAATCTCCTTCAAAGGCATTATAAACACCATCATTATTTACATCTCTAAAGGGTGCACCAGCATTTACATCAGCATACAAATTACCTTCAGCAGGCCATTCCAAGATGTCCTGTGGCATTACATATCCAACTTGGTTGTATCTCTCCCGCGCTTCATCAACTTCCCAACGGTTTAGCTTGTAAATACGGTCGTGAGCCGAACAAGTAGTAGAGTCTACCTGTCCATTTTCATCCAACGGACCTGGCCAAAAATCTTGACCATTCTGCCCAAAACGCATAGCTGCCACATGCGGAACATCGAATTCATCTAATCCACCAATCCAAAAAGAGCCAGCGTAAAAACTATGTTTCCCGCTACCCGCTGGCACTTCATATTGGGCAATACTCTGGGCATCCCACCAAGAAGACCCGCCAACATTCATTCTTGCTCTAACGTTGTTTACATCTAAATAGGCACTGGCTATTGGCGGAGCGCATTGAGGAAAGGCAGAATATGCCGCGAACAGTATAATTAAGAGGGTTGCAATCTTCTTCATGTTGGTTGATTTTGGGGCAATGTAGCATGGCGACTGCTACAACCACAAGCATTTCAGCGCCAGCTTAACGGCATAAATTACGCTTCAACACTGCTTACAAATGAAGGGGCATAAATTACAGTCCTAGCAGACTGTATCAACAGAAAAGCCGACCTATTACTCGTTTCAATTACATCCATGTAGGATAGAATAACCCTATTTAGTATCTGCCATGCTTCATCTTTTGTATGATGAGTTGGAAGTTCAATATTTACGTTGGCAACATCCGTTTGAGTAGAAGCTTCAAATGCATCATCTGCTTTAATAGTTGCATGAAACCTCTTGGGGCTTTGGCTGGTTTTTCATATTGAAAAACACTTTGGTGATCTTTAGAAACCCCACTTTCTTAAATTCTACAAGCTGTTGTGTTTTTGATTGGATCAAAATTATGGCGCTTCCTGTGCCTACTAGTTTGCCATTGGCAAAGATTTCGGCATCCTGAACGGAGCAGGTTAATTCAACTTTTTTGTGTTTTGCAAAGGCTTGATTAAAAGTGGTTGATACGCTAACGGTTGCTAGCATTTAACCCCTTCATGTTAGCGCTAGAGGCGAAAATCTTCCCGACAGCTTTGCTCAGTTGGGACCACCTCAATAAAATGTAGTACGTTCATTCTTCTCGTTTTTAATGTTCGACACAAATAAATACTGCTTCAACGTAATCAATGAACGCACTGGTATCTTGCGGGGGAATCAGGTTATTCAATTAACAAATGCAAAGTTCAATCTAACTCATGATCCGGTTTCTAATCAAACACCAACGTGTAATTCTAATTATTACTATCTGTGTTGGTATAATATTGACACTTTTCAGGCAAGACCTATTGATCAAACCTTATCACTACTATCGATCATTATCAGCCGAAATTGAAACACTCGAAATTGTAATACCTGAGCAAAAATTCGCGTTACTCGATTCGCTCCGTTCCGATGTTTTAAATACCTCTATTGTCAAACAATCGCATAAACGATACGTGACCGCATCGTTAATCCGTGACACTGATACTTTAAAAATAAAAATTCGATTGAAGGGCGATCAATTAGATCACTACCAAACAAACCCACCTTCTTACCGCATTAAAATTCTGAAGGACAAGACCTTTCTGGGAATGAATAAATTCTCGGTTCAGTCTTTCGCCATGAGAAATTTTTTCACAGAATGGCTTTATCTCAACCTGTTGTCTCAACAAGATGTTTTGTCACTGAAAATGGACGTCATACGTCTAGTTATTAATGGCTCAGAGGCGATTTACTCTTTTGAAGAACATTTCACTTATCATTTAACCGACAGGTTCAGCAGACCGAGAGGGCCCATAATCTGTATTTCCGAAGATCTGTTTTGGAAGAATGGACATGTAAATGACTCCGTAACTTATCACAGTGAAGAAGAAATTTATCGAAGATCACCTTTAAAAGCATTCAAGTATTATGCACCATTAGATTCTGTATTGGTTAAAAAAGCCAAGAACCTCCTGAATGATTTTAGAAAAAACACAAAGACAGCAAGCGAAGTATTCGACATCAATCGTTTGGCATTCCATTACGCCATTTCCGACCTGACAAATACGCATCATGCATTGCGGTGGCACAACAACAGATTCTATTACAATTCGTCATCAGAAAAACTGGAACCGATCGGCTTCGATGGGTCCTGTTGGGGGTTATTATCAGCCTTTGCTTATGATGATGAACTTCTACATTCCATAAAATGGTCTAAACTGTTTTCTGATAAAAATTTCGTTCTCGCCTATTTAGACCATTTAGAGCGTGTGTCGTCTGATGCTTTTTTACAGGGTTTCTTTGCGCAAAAGAAAAACGAAATACATAATTTGGAGAACAAGGTTTATTTGGAAAACCTCTTTTTTAGAGGTAACCAGCACATAAGGTCAATATACTCAAATGCCGAGTGGATCAGGGATAACCTCGCAGGTTACAGAAAAAGATTACTGAATGTGAACGAAGCTGAGTAAATGGTTTTCGCACGCGGAATATCAATTAACCTTCCGTAAAGAAGTCTTTAACAACCGCAGTTTATCGTTGAGCATATCCACATCCTTTTGCATGGTTTCGATGCTCTTCTGTGCATTGATTAACAACGGGTTATCTGGCTTGGCATTGGCAAAAAACGCCATATTGTTCTCGTATTGTATCAACTCAACCTGTTTTTCCTTCAGCTTATTTTTGAGATGGAATTCCTCTTTCTCTAACGTTGTTTACATCTAGACAAGCGCTGGCTCTTGATGGCGCGCATTGAGGAAAGGCGGAATATGCCGAGGATAGAATAATTAGGTGCTTGTAATCTTCTTTATGTTGGCTGATTTTGGAGCAATGTAGCATGGCGACTACTACAACCACAAGCATTTCAGCGCCAGCCTAATGAAATTAATTAAACTTCAACTCTGCTTACAAATGAAGGGGTCATAAATTACAGTCCTAGCAGACTATATCAACAGAAAAGCCGACCTATTGGTTTCCCAATCAGGTCGGCTCAATTTTTTCTGGTGAGAAGACTACTTCATTCTAGAGGGCAACTCGCTTGCAATAGGCTCGTACTTTCTAAGTACTCGATCCCATTCCTTAAAAAGCTGATCGTCTTTTGGGCTTACT
>JBLHEU010000139.1:0-8278 GCA_047614525.1 Bacteroidia bacterium
GATGGCTCTCTCTGAATCCAGCAGGCGAGATTTTGATGAATTTGGCATCTTTAAGGTCATCAACCGTGGTGGCACCACAGTATCCCATTCCGGCCCTTAATCCGCCAATAACCTGATACATTACTTCCGTTAGTGTCCCTTTATAAGGAACCCTTCCAACAATACCTTCAGGCACTAACTTTTTGATGTCTTCTTCTGCATCTTGGAAATAACGATCCTTAGAACCCTGTTGCATAGCTTCTAAAGAACCCATGCCACGGTAAGTTTTAAACTTTCTTCCTTCAAGGATAATAGTTCTGCCTGGAGACTCTTCGGTTCCAGCAAACATACTTCCCGCCATAACTACATCGGCACCAGCAACCATCGCTTTAACGATATCCCCCGTGAATTTTATTCCGCCATCAGCAATAACAGGAACACCTGTTCCTTTAAGCGCATTGGCCACATTCATTACGGCAGTTAGTTGAGGCACTCCAACACCTGCAATAATTCGTGTCGTACATATTGAACCTGGGCCAATTCCAACTTTAACAGCATCTGCGCCATGCTCAGCAAGGACTAAAGCGGCCTCGGCAGTAGCAATATTCCCTACAATCACTTGTAAATTTGGATACGCTTCTTTCGCCTTTTTAAGGGCGACTAAAACACCTTTTGAGTGACCATGGGCAGTGTCAATTATTATCGCATCCACGTTAACCCCTGCTAATGCAGCGACTCGATCAAGCATGTCTCCAGTAACACCAACAGCGGCAGCCACACGCAATCTTCCGTGCTCATCTTTACATGCGTTTGGACGAAGCTTGGTTTTGATAAGGTCTTTGTATGTGATAAGCCCAACAAGTTTGTAATCCTTGTCTACAACAAGAAGCTTCTCAATTCTATGTTTCTGAAGAATGGATTCTGTTTTCTGAATATCTTCAACTTCTTCAGTGGTGATGAGGTTTTCTGAAGTCATCAAATCACTAATCGGCCGCTTCATGTTTTTTTCAAAACGCAAATCTCGATTGGTAATTATTCCAACTAGTGTATGCTCATCATCAACTACAGGAATTCCACCGATTTTATATTCGGCCATCATCTTTTCTGCATCCCCAACAAGAGCGTCAGCTTTAAGCGTTACCGGATCTAAAATCATCCCGCTTTCTGCTCTTTTCACTTTGCGAACTTCCTGAGCCTGAGCTTCGATAGACATGTTCTTGTGAATAACACCGATTCCGCCTTCTTGCGCAATGGCAATTGCCATGGCAGCTTCGGTTACGGTGTCCATTGCGGCAGAAACAATTGGTACGTTAATACTGATGTTCTTACTGAACTTGCTCGTGATATTCACATCGCGAGGCATTATTTCAGAATAAGCTGGTACTAGGAGAACATCGTCATAGGTAAGTCCCTCACCTAAGAACTTTGTTGAATCTAACGACATGAGCGAATTTATCTTTGCGAATAAAATTCATACAAAGGTAAAGAAATTAGCCTTGCAGATTATGAATTATGGCTCATAAACGATAGCTTAATAATACCCCGCTTCAATCCTTATTTTTGAGCGTTCCACAATTTAATTATCATGTCTAAAACTAGCTTCAGAAATAGGTTTTTAATGAGAAGCTTTGCGTTTCTTGTTACGGTTATTTCGTTTTCAGGCTGTGAGGTTTTCGTTGATTTCGGTCTTAAGTTCTCTTCATTTGAACTTTATGAATCAAGATTCCCGGGAAGCGACTTGAACTTGCTGACGATTATGTTGCCAGGTTACCAAGTAGATAGCGCTGGGTTTCGATACATTGTGAACTACTATGATAACGACAGGTGCACAGGAGAATATTATGCTGCAGACACACTCAATTATATGGTGGAAGGCACTTGGAGCCTGTCTGAGCCAGATGTTGTTAACATGGATTTAGATCAATTTGTTGATGCTCAGTTCAAAATCACAAAACTGGATAAAGTGACCTATGTATTAGAAACCGAATCCAATCTCCATGGTCTTCCAATTGAACCACCAACACTTCCTTTGCTTATGTACAACCGTAAGTTACACTAATGCTTGACGATAAAATCTACGACCACATAGTAATTGGTTCTGGCTTTGGTGGAAGCGTTTCGGCAATGCGTCTTTCCGAAAAAGGCTATGATGTGCTGGTGATAGAAATGGGCAAGCGATGGGCAAGTGAAGACTTCCCAAAAACCAATTGGAACGTACGTAAGTTCTTATGGGCGCCAGCAATTAGAGCTTTCGGAATTCAAAAAATTGATTTTCTAAATAAGATTATGGTGCTTGGTGGCGCTGGTGTTGGAGGTGGCAGTTTGGTTTACGCCAATACCCACATGTTTCCGCCAGATACGTTTTTCAATAATCCTGTTTGGTCTGGCTTACGTGATTGGAAATCAACGCTAGCACCTTTTTATGAGAAAGCGAGGTTTATGCTTGGTAGCACCAAGTACGACAAGGAAGGGCCTGAGGATAAAGTGCTAGAGGAAATTGCGGCCGATATGAACCAATCTGGCACGTACAAACCTGTTGATCATGTCGGGGTTTATCTGGGCGATAGAAAAGTTGAGAAAGACCCGTATTTCAATGGTTTAGGCCCCATGCGAAAAGGATGCATTGAATGCGCTAATTGTATGGTTGGGTGTAGGTATAATTCCAAGAATACATTAGATAAAAACTACCTCTATTTTGCTGAAAAATGGGGGGCGAAAATTGAACCTGAGACCAAGGTTACGAAAGTGGAGCTGATTGATGAAGTCTATCACATTCACACCGAATCGTCAACATCACTTTTTAATAAGAGAAAACGAGTTTTTAAAAGTCGAGGGGTTGTTTTTTCTGCAGGTGTTTTAGGCACAATGAAACTACTTTTTAGGCAAAAGCAGGAGTTCAATTCGCTTCCAAATCTCTCCGATAAATTGGGTGGGAATCTTAGAACCAATTCCGAATCGCTTTGCGGAATTGCAGGAATTGAAAAGAAAATGAACCACGGTTTAGCCATTAGTCGTGTGTTTAATCCAGACGAAAACACGCATATCGAGTTGGTGAAGTACGGAGATGGTTCTGGAGCAATGGGTTTGCTATCTGTAATGGCCGCTGGCGATGGACCAGCATTTGTGAGAACTATGAAAATGCTTTGGAATTTTGTTACAAGTCCTAGAAAGGCTTTCAATGTTGTTAAGCGAGATTTTGCGCATCATTCAATTATTCTTTTGGTGATGCAGTCTTTAGATAATGCGTTGCAGATGAAATGGTCTAAAGGGATTTTTGGTGGAAGTTTGAAGGTTGCTGATGGCGACAAAAATCAGGTGCCAGCATTTATTGGAATCGGGCAAGATGTGATGCATCGTTATGCCGAAAAAACAGGCGGAACCGCCATGAATGCAACTTCAGAAGTATTATTCAACATGTCGTCAACCGCTCACATTTTAGGCGGATGTCCAATGGGGCAAACGAAAGAAACGGGTGTTGTAAACGATAAGTTTGAAGTGCACGGTTATCCAAATATGTACGTATTGGATGGGTCGATAATTCCATGTAATCTTGGGGTAAATCCAAGCCTTACAATTACAGCTTTAAGTGAATATGCCATGAGCTTGGTTCCTCAAAAGGAAGGGAATACACGCCAAACCTTGGAACAACAAATGCAAGAAATTTCGGTATGAAGTTTTTAAGTCAATTTTTAAGTCCCTTCTTATTGTTTTCCTCTGTGGCGTCTTGCCAAACAGACGCGCTTTATTGCGGAGATGTAAACACCCAAACCAAAGTAGAATCCATTACTAAAATTGGCTTTGGGTCTTGTGCAAATCAAAACCAAAACCAACCAGTTCTTTTGAAAGTTTTGGAAAGAAAGCCTGATGTTTTTTGCTGGCTAGGAGACAACATTTACGGGGATACTGAGAACATGAAAACCCTCATCAAAAAATATTCGAATTTGGGTTGTAAGGTTGAGTTTAGAGCATTGAATTCTCAAGCTCATTTTCTAGCTGTTTGGGATGATCATGATTACGGTGCAAACGATGCTGGAAAAGAGTATCCGATGAAGGAAGCATCGAAAGATATATTTCTAGATTTTTGGAGCGAACCGCAGACCTCTGATCGTTGGAATCATTCGGGGATTTATCATTCTGAAACACATGGCTTGGAAGGACAAAAAGTTCAGTTCATCATGTTGGATACTCGAACTTTCAGAGACCCACTTTTGAATAATGATGGCCCTGAGTGGAAGAACGATTATAAGCCTAATTATGACAGCACCGCAACCTTCTTGGGTGCAGAACAATGGGCTTGGTTAGAAACGGTTTTACAAGAACCAGCAGATTTAAGAATTGTGATGAGTAGCAATCAATTTGGAATTACTTACAACGGCTGGGAAGCATGGGCAAATGTGCCCATAGAACGCCAGCGATTTATAGGTCTTATAAAGCAGACTCAAGCTAACGGGGTTGTGTTTATTTCTGGCGATGTGCATTGGGCCGAAATTTCTAAACAAGAAGTTGAAAACGGCTATCCACTTTACGACATCACTTCAAGCGGAATCACACAAGAATGGGGCTCAACGGAACCGAATGACAATCGAATTGGAGAACCCTTTAGAGCCAATAATGCAGGTTTAATTGAGATAAATTGGGGATTGGGAGATCCAACGATTGATTTCAAAGTAATTGATGTAAGCGGAACGGAAGTTCTAACACATCAAGTGCTCTTGTCTGAACTTCAGTTTTAATCAAAACCTGTAGTTAAGTCCAATTAACCAAGGGCTTAGAATTGGTGAAAATTCCATATTGAAGCCCAAGTCCTTGGCTTTTTTGATCGGGTAAACCCGCACTCCAAGTCCTCCAGTAAAGAAATACGCGTACTTGTTTCTAAAAGGTAAGTTGGTGTCAAAGTAATCCATGCCAACAGTGAAGGTTCCGTAAACATCAATGATATCTCCTCTGAGATTCTTTTTAGTGAGGTCATCTATGAAGTTGTAAAGGTGAAAGTTGACATGAAGTCCACCTGTATACACATCCATTTGGAAAGATTGCTCTCCAAACTGTGGATCGCGATGAAGCATTCCGCCATAAAGTGCTAAACCAACATATCTGTGCACCCCATATTCTACTTGAAGTTTGAGAGGCGTACCGCTTAACTTCCCATATCCGTAGGAATCTCCGAAAAATCCAGAGCTTAATTGTACGACTAGGTTTCGTCCTTCAAAGGCATATCCTCTTTCAGAATCTATGTTCTTTTTCTTCTGAGCCATCAAGTTTGTTGACAAAAGGAGTGCTACAATTAATGGGGCAATCGAGTATTTGTTTTCCATGGTTCCCGGTATTCTGTATTAAGATACTCAGGTTGGGATTAACAAGTTATAGTTGTTTGTCGATGGGAATCAGGAGTTAGTGCTCATGCAACATCCCGTTACGAAATCTGTGATTATGTCTCACGTGTTTGAGATTAAACTAGCTGGTTATGGCGTTAGTCGGTGTTTTTTTCTTAGTTGAGATAAGAAGTAGGCCAATGAACGTGATTAGGCCGTTTAAAGCTAAAAGCTCAAATCCAAACTTGTAACCTCCAAGTAAGTATTCAGAATTGATGCTGATGATGTAGGTTAAGACGGGAGAAGCCAAACAGATGATTGGAACAAGTTTGTCGCGCACATTAAGCCTGGTCATCATTCCGAAAGAATATAAACCAAGTAGCGGGCCGTAGGTGTATCCGGCAAATGTGAATACTTGGGCAATCACACTGTCATTACCAATCCAATGAAAAATCATGATGGTGATAACCAATACTCCAGACATTAAAACATGAACCTTCTTACGCAGTCCAGTTTGCTCCGCTTCGGGCTTCTTTTCGATGTCAATAATGTCAACGCAAACAGATGTAGTTAAGGCTGCTAAAGCGCTATCGGCACTAGAATATGCCGCGGCAATTAGGCCAAGGATAAAAAGAACCCCAACAATAATTGGAAGTTCTCCGCCAGTGGCAATAATAGGGTAGAGGTCATCGGCTTTAGCAGGAAGGTCCATTCCTTTTGCAGAAGCAAACAGATAAAGTAAGGCCCCAAGTGAAAGGAAAAATAGATTTACTACAACTAGAACTACGCTGAAGCTGAACATGTTTTTTTGCGCTTCGCCAATGTTTTTACAGCTGAGGTTTTTCTGCATCATGTCTTGATCCAGTCCAGTCATTACAATAGAGATAAGCGCGCCAGCTATAAACTGTTTCCAGAAATATTTGGGATGATTTACATCCTCAAAAAAGAACACTTTAGAATAATCACTGTCTTTAATTGTGCTGAATATTTCACCAAATTCAAGTCCTAGATTATTGCTGATGATTATGACTGTAGAAACCACGGCCAAAAGCATGAATAGAGTTTGCAAAGTATCTGTCCAAATAATGGTTTTTATACCGCCTTGGTAGGTGTAAAGCCAGATGAAAAGGATAGTTGCAATAACTGTTACAACGAACGGCACGCCCCAAGCATCAAAAATGGTGAGTTGCATAACTCCCGCAACCAAATAAAGCCTGAATGCCGCACCAATTGTTCGCGATAGCAGGAAAAAAGAAGCGCCTGTTTTATAGCTGGCAACCCCAAATCTGTCATCTAAATAGGTGTAGATAGAAGTAAGGTTTAAACGGTAGTAAAGCGGCATTAAAACGGTTGCAATTACTGTGTATCCAACCAGATACCCGAATACCATTTGCATGTAACTGAACTGCGATGTGCCGACCCATCCTGGAACAGAAATGAAGGTGACACCGCTCAGGCTGGTGCCAATCATTCCAAAGGCTACAATCCACCATGGAGACTGTTTATTGCCGATGAAAAATGAGTTGTTATCGGCACCTTTTGAAGTAACTTTTCCAATAACGAAAAGCACTGCAAAATAGATGGCAATGATGGATAGAATTAAGATTGGCGACATAGAGTCAAAGTTACAGCACCCCAAAGAGAATCAACCGAACCTCACTTGAGTTATTCAATCTGCCTTGTGGGAAAGTCTAAGCAGTTTTACTTACTGCTTTTTCCAAACTCGGCACCGTATAAAAGGGACTTTACATTCTCATGCGTAGCGGGTTTTACTTCGCCATCAATCACAATTTGAGATTTACCTTCTAGCATGTAGGATGATTCGAAATTCCGCATAGTTACATTCTCAGCATAAATTGAACTAGCACCATACTCAGCCTTTTTCATAAACGCGATAAGTGGAATTCGAGTGCTATCTATGGTGGTTTCTGAAACGTTTACCACAGAAGCATCTTTACTGTTGATTCCAATTTCAGCATTAATAATGGATACATTTTGGGCTGATAATTGGCTTCTTTCTCCAACACTAATCGCTTTGTCGCCTACACCGTTAAACGAAACCTTGTTCACTTTAATTGAACTTCCCGAGAAGTCAATTCCATCGTTACCAACATTATTGAACGTCACTTGGTTAATGGTTCCATTGATGAAATCTCCGTCAAACGCATCTGCTAAACAGTTCTTGAATTCTGAATTAGATAGCATGAATTCTGACCGAAAAATGTTTAGGTAATCATCGCCAACTAAGTTTTTTTCAAACTTACATTGGTCAATTGTAACGTTAGAATTGTAAAACGTAACTGAAGCTGGAAGCTCCCAACTATCTATCTTAAAACGTTGTAGACCAAAGAAGTTGACGTTGCTTAACTGAGAGTGCTTTTTACTGTTAATTACTGCCAGCCCTTGGCCTTCATTTTTTGCATGAATGGAGATAGGATTGTGCGATGTGCCAATCATTTCTACGCCACCATAGCATAGAATTGAAGCCCCGTTTGTAAGGGTGATGTCTGCCCCTGGTAGAACCAGTAAAGCTTTTGATGCATCAATAGTAAGTAGCTTACTTATGGTCCATTTTCCAGCTGGTATGGTGACAGACTCACTTTTTATTTCTAAGAACGAGAACTCATTATAGTTCGATTTTCTGGCTTTTAGAATAGCGGTTGCTTTTGCAAAACTGCTTTCTGACCAAGGAAACGGTGTGGAAACGAAGGCTTCGGTTCCTCCAATCATTGAGTAACCAACCTTTACACGTTCGGTGAATTTTTTCTTTCGAACAAGTATTTGCGGAAGCACCAATTCAAACTCTACAGCGGTGTTTGCAGACTTGCTATTAGATTGAACTAGGATTGGTTTTTCTAGGTGATGAATTACCGAATCCTTATAGAAGATTTGATTGATGTAAAATGGAGAAAAGTGTGTATTCCGAACCTGAAAAGCAACTTTTCCAGTCGTGGTGTCAACCTCGGCTAGATATGTTTCAATGCCGT
>JBLHEU010000140.1:0-8238 GCA_047614525.1 Bacteroidia bacterium
GAGCCTTGATGGTTTTGTAAAAATCAAGGCCACCATTCTCAAATCTAGCGGTAAAATCACGCAAGACATTTTCGAGTTCCCAGTTGGAAAGCGCTTTCATTTCTCAGACCCTTCTGGAAACGAATTGGCTCTTTAGACCGTCATTATAGAATTTTGAAGCTACGGCCGAATAGCCGCTCCACCAATAATTTGACCGTTCCATTTAGCCCGCATTGCTTCCTTAACATCAGCTAACGAGAATGTGTGAGAAATGTAAGGCGTAATCTTGCCTTCTTCTACCCATTGAAAAATAGCTGCAAGCCGTTTTGCACGAATGCTCGGATTGTTCTGTGTGGCAATAACCATTGGGCTTCCCAATACTTTTAGCCCTTTTATCAATATCAAATTGGTAGGTAATCGGTTTGCATTGGGTGCGCCTCTTTGTCCTTTTCCTTTAGCCACAAAAGGAGTAGATGCCCAACCTACAATAAGAAACCGCGCACCAAATTTTACGCAACGCAAACTCTCTTCAGAAACAGCGCCTCCTACTCCATCATAAACAACATCAACACCTTTTCCACCCGTCAAAGCCTTTACTTCCGTTCTAAACTTGCTGCATTTTTCTTCTGGGTCAGTAGCCTTCGTGTTGATGACATGGTCTGCTCCTTGCGCTTTTACAACGGCCAACTTTTCGTCAGACCTTCCAGTTGCTATAACTGTAGCACCAATCAATTTAGCTACATGTATAGCTGCCATGCCTGTTGCGCCAGAAGCTCCATGAATTAAAACGGTTTCTCCAGCTTTTAACTCACCGCTTGTAATCAAACAGTAATACGCAGTTTCATAACTACCAAGTAGATTACAAGCTTGGTCAAAACTCAGTCTTTCTGGTATAAGTATAACCGCCTCTTTTGGAGCAATTGCGTAGCTAGCAAACCCACCGTAGGTTTGATACTTTCCTGGAGACCGCGGGCCAGTCATAGACCCATCTACAAGTACCTTATCTCCAATCTTCACATCACTATCTAACACGTTTTTCCCCTTCGATAAAACAACTCCAGAATATTCTAAACCCGGAGTATATGGCAAAGGAGGCTGATGCTGATATTGACCACTTGTCATCATCAAATCCACCCAACCAATGGCGGAGCTTTTAACGGCTATCAACACATCGTCATCTCCCAGTTGGTCTAAACTAGGAATCTCTTGTTCTACAATGCTCAAATAATGTTCAACTCCTTCAAGCGGAGTTTCCGCAAATTCAGAAACCTGTGCTTTAATTCCTTTGGTCATGTACTGCTATGGATTTAAAGAATGAAATCTAATCAATAATAGAGCTACAGCACCCAACGTGTTCTGTCATGAAAACATGCTAGAGGTAAATGAACATTAGGTTAGCTGCTAATTCATCTACTTTAACACTATGATTGAAATAAAGCTTGAGACAGAAATTGGCAAATCAGCAGACGAATGCTGGAGCATATTTGGTGGCGGTTATACCGATATCTACAAATGGAAATCGGCCTTGACAAGTTCCGATGCCGAAGGCCAACCCTTCGGAGATTCTCCAGTTGGTTCACGTAAAATCAAAACATCAGGAATCACATTTTCAGAAAAGCTCATTCATTTCAGCAATGCAGAACGCGCATTTACATACCAAGTAATTGGGTTGCCGTTTGTTATTGCAAGCGTCAAAAATGAATGGAAATTCTCTGAAACAGATGGAAAAGCCACACTACATATGCACCTACAAGCGCAAACAGCTACCGGTTTTGGGTGGCTATTAAATGGTATTGTAAAGAAGAACATGACCAAAGAAATGGGCAAACTCCATCAAGAATTCAAGCATTTTATGGAGACTGGTGAGGTTCACCCCCGCAAAGCAAAGGAATTTAGCAAGTGATATTGGTATATTCACAGAATCAGTTTCCAACCAACTTCTAAGAACACAAGTAAGGCGCAACGGGCAATAGCCATAGTTGTGCTTATACTAGCAGGAGAAGCAATTTTTATCCTGCCTTTTGTTCTCGCAAGAGTATTTCGTCCAACTCTACTAGAGGTCTTTCAAATCAACAACTTCCAACTCGGAACGTATTTCTCCGCCTATGGCGTGGTGGCTATGGTTTCCTATTTACTTGGAGGCCCCTTGGCTGATCGTTTCAAAGCTTCTAACCTGATATCGTTTGCTTTAGCGACCACTTCACTTGGTGGTTTCTATTTGGCAACCATCCCAGAGCCTACTCAAATGAAGCTGCTTTACTGCTTTTGGGGGATGACTACCATCCTACTCTTTTGGGCCGCATTGCTTAAGGCTACGCGAGAATGGGGAGGAAACACCAAGCAAGGTTTGGCTTTTGGATTATTAGATGGTGGCCGTGGAATGGTCTCAGCAATTATTGGTTCCATTTCAGTTGTTATTTTGGCTTGGTTTCTTCCGATGGATGGCATTGAAATTTCGCCAGAGCAACGAAAAGAAGCATTTCAGAATGTCATTCTATTCGTTTCTGGTTTTGTATTTCTAACGGCTATTCTCGTTCGTTTTGTTCTTCCTAGCGAAACTCCAGTTCAATCCTCATCAAGCGGTTTTTCTATTGAGAAGTTCAAAGAAATTGCAGGACGACCGCTAATCTGGCTTCAAGCCCTCATCATTGTCTGCGGCTATTCAGGCTATAAAGTCACCGATGATTTCTCTTTGCTAGCTAGCGATGTGCTTGGCTACAATGAAATTGAATCTGCCAAAGTTGGAACGCTTAGTCTTTGGCTACGCCCAATTGTAGCTATTTCCGCAGGTTTACTTGCAGATAAAGTGAGCACATCAAAAATGATTTTGGTGAGTTTCTTATTCCTCTTTGTCGGAGGAATTCTAATCGGAACTGGCCTTGCTAGCCCCTCTTTAACTTGGCTTGTATTTGTAGCTATTATCAGCACTTGCATTGCTGTTTTTTCACTCAGGGGGCTCTATTTTGCTTTGATGGAAGAGGCCAAAATTCCGTGGCACGTAACTGGAACTGCGGTAGGAACGGCCTCTATATTAGGCTATACACCAGACATTTACATGGGACCACTAATGGGTTATTTGTTGGATAGCTCACCCGGACCCGTTGGGCATCAGCATGTATTCTTGCTGTTGGTTGGCTTCTCAATCGTTGGCTTTATAACCACCTTAGTGTTCCGATACCAAGCTAAGAAACAAGGTTAATCAGTTAGCAAGACTAGCGGCCAAATAGGCGTCCATTTGTTCAAAGTTCATCCCTGAGATGAGTTTTCCTTCAGGAGTAACGATAAATTTTGCAGGAATATCAGCAACGCCATAGGCTCGCGAAATTGGTGAGACCAGAAGTATTTTTGCTTGTTCCACTATTTGATGCTTCCAAGTAAATCCTGCCTTGTCTGCAACGGACTTCCAACGTTTGTCATTCTTCTCAAAAGCAACGGTTACAAACACAACTTTATCACCATACTTTGCATAAAGCGCCATCAGTTTTGGAATATCGCGCAAGCACGGACCGCACCAAGAACCCCAAAAATCTAGAACTACGTATTGTCCTCTAAGCTCAGATAGTTTGAATGGTGTTCCATCTATAAGTTCAGCTTCAATTTCTGGAGCTAGATTCTTGTGTCCTTCAGTACTACAAGAAGTAATACCAAGAATTAGAACGAGTCCAAGGAGTAGGTTTTTCATACGCACAAAGTAAGTTTGGTCGAATCATTCAATTCAACTATCGCCCGATAAATAGATTGGAAATATTAAGATTTAGGCACCTCTACCCTTGCGTTATCAGGGTGTGTGGTTCCGAAAACGCGATCCCAAAAAATGGTGCTTAAACCGTAACCGCTATGTGGTTCTCGGTAATGATGGAGCAAATGGCTTCGCTTTACACGCTGAAACCAAGCGTTCTTGAAATTGTAGAAATGCGAGGCGAAATGCATGAGATCATAAACCATGTATCCGAATATAAACCCTGCAAAGAAACCAGCCGCTAGACCGCTATCTTGGAACACCGCGTAAAAGGCCCAGTAAAAAATAAATGCTAAACTGAGGTTAATGACTGGTGGCATTACTAAACGCATGGAATCGTTCGGGTAATCGTGGTGAATTCCATGAGCAATATAATGGATTTTCTTACCCAGTGCCGTAGTAAACTCTTTATGAAAGAAGTACCTATGAATACAGTATTCTATCAATGTCCAGAAAAAATACCCAGCAAAAAGAAGCCCCGCAAGCATAAGTAATGCTACATCAAACATGAATGCCGAACGATAAATGAAGTATCCGGTTAACGGAACAAACAAAATTGGCACTGACGTGAAATGAATCCGTGAGAAGAAATCGAGAAACTTGTTCTCAAACATCTTTGGCGACTCATTTCTAGTGGATACGAATAATCGATTTCCCATGACTACAAAGGTATATTGCCAAAATTTGTTGGCAAAGAAAAAGCCCCACTGTTATTAACAATGGGGCTTTGAATTTACAGAGTCGGTCTTAAGATTGACCGTTAAGATACTTAGGTGCATTGGTTGAAGGTCGTTCTTGCACATTAGCTTTGGTCATAATGACTTGAATTCTGTCGTTACCAACCATTCGCTCTATTGTAATGGTTTTACCCATTGGTGCTGGAATTTCCGTTTTGTTGTTCGAACGCTCTTCATAGAACCCATCAGGATTACAGATTAGCATGAGATAACTATCCAACCCGTGTGCTCCAGCTTCTCCATTTGAGCCTCCTGCTCCTCCTTCATTTCGGAAGATTCTATACGTACCATACCAGTACTCGTACGGGTTAATGAAATATTCGAATTCAAAAACGCCAGCATTGGTTGGATAAAAAGAACCTAGAATCGGGTTATTAGGGATGTTTGGGTTATTGTCCCAGTAGCTGTAAGGCAGGGAATAATCATAATCAATTCCGAAATAAGCATCTCCAGGTCTTCCGTCTGGTCCTTGAACCGGATCAATTACAAATACACAACTACTTAGCAATACAGTTACTCCGATAGCTACACTGAGAGTTTTGAATAAGCTTTTCATGACGTTGGTGTTTTGGTGTGGTATCCACAATCCAAATGGTGTGCCAAACTTTTTAACGTGAGCTTTTAGTACTGATGTTTAATGGGTTCTAACTAGTGGGTTCTAACTAGTTGCTTCTGACTAGTTAAGTTGCCGAAAAACCATAAGAAACATGGCGTAAATCACTCGCAAAAACGCTTAATTACGTTGTAAGAATCAGTAAGGCCTAACTCCCCTGCCAAGCTCATGTCTTCGCAGCCTTTTTCGATTTTTCCAAGAAGAATTCTGATGAGACCCCGATTGTAATTGGCTTCAATAAAGTTCCCAGCCGATGATGCCGCTAATCCGAATTGCGTTTCAGCTTCTTCATAGCGTTCTGCTGTTGCTAATAAGTGACCATAATTGAAATGGGCAAAACTCATTTCAGAATCTAATTCCAATACCTTTCGGTAGTTGGTTTCTGCAAGCACCAAAAGTGTTTCAACCTTGGTCTGATGATCTGGGTCAAGGATATCTAAGGCTCCAACCATATCAGCATAATCATCTTGTATCTGTTCTAATTCTTGTTGGGCCAAAATGGCTTGGGCAAAATGACAAACCACCATTTCCATACCTGGCCGTTTACAATCTCTCAACGAATTGGAGGCGTTTTCAAAATCATTCAATTGAGCCGCTAAGACAGAAGCTCTAATGCTATTCAATTCTTGCTGTGATTCAAGTTGATTAAGTTCATTTCTTATGCTTAACTGGCTACGTTTTGAACCTTCATATGTTGTAAAGGCAATAGTGCCTATTCCATCGTAATATGGCCGATTAAAGCCATCATAAACCAATATATCTGGGTCCGTTTCAGGAAACCCTGAAATCTGATAAAACGGTAGCAATCGCACGTCTACTTTCTGATGCTGGATTTTACCTACTTCCTGAGGCACTGGTTCAAATTCGCCTTTGAGTTCGGTGGCTTTCATCAGTTTAACGTGCTGCTCCAGCTTTGCTTCATCATCAGAAATAGCAATCATCATTCGAATTCTATTCAACTCATTGCTGGCAGATTGGAAAGTGGTTCTATCTCCTTTAACTTTTAGTAATTGAAGTCGGCTTTCGTGTGCATCTAGAAACTCTGGAAACAACTCAATTGCCTGGTTGTAATCCTCTAGTGCTCCGTTAAAATCTTTCTTATTGTGTTTGAGAATTCCACGATTATAGTAACCCAAAATGTTTTTGGGGTTGATACGCACTACTTCATTATAATCATCTAAGGCCAAGCTTAATTTGTCTTTACTAGAATAAGCCATTGCTCGATTAAAAAGTACCACTGCATTACTTGGATGCTTTTTCAAAACAGCTTCAAAATCAAGTAACGCCTTGTCAACTTCACCCATTTCAGAATAAACAATTCCTCTATGAAAAACAGGCAGTGCATTCGAAGTATCCATCACCATAGCTAGTTCAAAATCGATAATTGCATCATCATAACGTTGCAGTTTTCCGTAAGCAATGCCCCTGTGCAAAACAGGGCGCATGGCTAGAGAATCCATTGTCATTGCGCGCTCAAAATCTTCTATGGCAACCTTGTACATTTCTAAGCCTGCCTTTGCTTCCCCCCTAATCAAATACGTATAACTGGTTTCCTTTTTTAGTCCAATAGTCTTGTTGCAATCCGAAATCACATCAACATATCTATCTAAAAGTAAACTAGCAAGAGACCTGTTTGAATAGACGCGCCAATCCTCATCATTTAATTTAATCGACTCATTATAATCTGAAAAAGCTGCTTGATAATTATTGAGCTGACTGTGGCAAACACCTCGGAACAAATACGCCTCGTGGTTCTTTGGATTTAGTTCCAATGACTTTCCAAAATCTTTCTCTGCTCCGATAAAATCTTCCAATTCGTACTTAGCAACTCCGCGTAAGAAAATTGCCTCAGAATTAAATGAATTAAGCTTGATGGATTTATTGAGAAGCTTGATAGCCGAAGCATAGCGGCCCTTGCTCAACTCATAGCGGCCTTGGCTGGTGTAATTATTTCCAACCTGAGCTTCTACTCTCAATGAAAGCCAGATAAGTGCTAAAAGAAATAGAATTCGCTTCATGAGTTTCCTACACGCAAAAGTGCGTACAAAATTGCGGAGAATGATCTTTGATTGGCTTGATAGTTATCAAAAAAGACCGCTACAGTAAACTGCAGCGGCCTTATCATTTTCGTAAGTATTTCTGTTACCTCAACACTTCCAATCGTCTTACCAATTGTCCTTTGTTTGAAGTGAGTCGGAGTTGATATATACCATCTGCAACTGCTGATAAGTCTAAACTCAGCTCCTGCTTGCCAACCATCAAGTTTCCTTCATTAAATGAATAAACAACTGCTCCTAGAAGATTCAATACCTCCACCGTTATACTGGTTGATGCTTCCAAATTCATGCTAACGCTTATTGTACCATTTGTTGGGTTTGGATAGATGTTCAAATTGGCAATTTCAGTTTCATCAATTCCATCAGGGTTAGAACCCACCAGTTCCCAAATTTCTAAATCATCCATTGCAGCTTCAACCAAACTTCCGCCATCTAATTCCTGACCAGCACGAATACTATCTGAAGCGATGAACCTAATGCTAACAGTTGAAGTTAAATCAACATAATCCGCAGCTCTAAACGCTACGCGCCTAAAGCTTGGGTCCGATACTTTGGTGTTTTCTACAAACACCCAGTTATTGCCATCATCAGAAATAAGAACTTGCCACCAATCTGCTCCTGGGTTTGCCCCAGATGGAGGGCTATTTGTATAATATCTCCAATACGATATAGCAGGGTTTTCGAAACCTGACAAATCGAAAGCTGGTGTTTGTAACGTGGTATGTCCACCATCAACATCACTGTCGCCTACACCTGCAGATTCATCAGCGGCATTACCTGTAATTGCACAGGCTATATTACCATTACCGGGAGTGTAATCTTCATCTGTTTGCACCATTACGTCATCAGAAAATGAACCAATTGGAATATCAATTGTCCATGTGCCAGTTGAGTTATTATCTGACGAAAGACCTTCTTCCCAGTCCGTATCTTGGAAATTATCGAAGTCCTCTATCCTATTCTGCTCGTATCCAACCAAAATGTAGTTAGGAACGTTAGGTGCAATCAAATCTGCGGCAAAAGGCTCCACGTTTGCCAATGTGCCGTTCAGGTTTTCTAAAGCAACATAATAAGCAACAACGGTTCCGTTTGCTTGTGCAGGAATGTCTCCCG
>JBLHEU010000141.1:0-8237 GCA_047614525.1 Bacteroidia bacterium
ACCCAATGCCAAAACCTGCAATAGAAGCAGGCACCTGCGACTCATCCATAAAAGTGCTGTGCAATGTGGAAATGGCCCCAGCGCTGTTGCCGCTCACAATAATATTGCTGGTGTCAATTCCGTATGTATTTCTAAACTCGGAAAGGAATCGCAATGATGCCTGCAAATCCTGAACACCACGATAGACGGCTCTTTCGGCACTGCCTTGGCTAAGCGCACTAAAACCGAGTCGGTAATTTATCGATACGCATACATAGCCACGTTCAGCCCAGTAAGAACAGTAAGCTGGTGCTGGCGGCAACAGTTTATCACCAATAAGAAACCCACCTCCAAATTGGAAAACCATGAGCGGCCGATAGGTCATCGTATCGCCAGTTGGCTGGTAAATATCCAAGCGGTACGGTTGCTCAAAGAATGAACCGTAAGGTCGTGCTTGTTGATATTCCACACCAAGCGTGGTGGTAACCTCAAAAATAGGGTCGATGTAACGCACAGGGTCGCAAGATTGTGCAACAGCATCCATCCCCGACAGGAATAAAACAGCAGTTAGATTGAATAGAATAATTCTAATACGCATGGTGTTTTGTAGGAAAACAAATTTAACACAAGGAAATCGGTTCTTCAATCAGCTTTTGTAAGCCTCCTAAATCGAGGAAAAAGCCAAGTGGCTTCTGAATCTTGCCCATCCTCTCATTTCGGGTACTTTTGCGGCTTCGCGAATGACTGAGAAAAGCACAGATAAAAGGCACATCGCCATTTTGGGTTCTACGGGATCCATCGGAACACAAGCACTGGAGGTTCTTGAAGCCAATCCGGATGTATTTGAGTTAGAAGTTCTGACTGCACACGGGAGTGCCGATTTGTTGATTGAGCAAGCGCTTAAGTTCAAACCGAACTGTGTGGTTATTGGCAAAGACGAACTTTTCAAGAAAGTGCAAGATGCGCTGTTTGATGAAGGCATTAAAGTATTTGCGGGAGCAGACAGCTTGGTGCAAGTTGTGCAGATGGATGAGATTGATGTTGTGCTTACAGCATTGGTTGGTTATGCTGGTTTACGTCCAACGCTTGCCGCCATAGAAGCTGGCAAACACATCGCGTTAGCAAACAAAGAAACACTTGTTGTTGCTGGAGATATTGTAACCGACCTAGCCAAGAGTAAAGGAGTAAATATCTATCCTGTGGATAGCGAACATTCGGCCATTTTTCAATGCTTAGTTGGCGAGTTTCACAACCCAATTGAGAAGATTTACCTGACTGCTTCTGGCGGTCCTTTTAGAGGCCAAACCCGCGAGCAACTTGCTTTAGTTACCAAAGCTCAGGCCTTGAAACACCCGAATTGGGAAATGGGCGCCAAGATTACTATCGATAGCGCATCTATGATGAATAAAGGCTTAGAAGTAATTGAAGCCAAATGGCTTTTTGGGCTGAAGAACGAGCAGATTGATGTGATTGTGCACCCACAGAGTATCATCCACAGCATTGTTCAGTTTGAGGATGGAAGCATGAAGGCGCAAATGGGTTTGCCTGATATGAAACTGCCTATTCAGTATGCTTTAGGTTTCCCAAACAGATTGAAGTCCGATTTTCCTCGATTCAACTTCTTGGATTATCCTCAGCTTACATTTGAACAAACAGACCCAAAAACATTTAGAAACCTAGCATTGGCGTTTGAAGCGTTGAAGCAAGGTGGAAACCAGCCGTGTATTCTTAACGCGGCTAACGAAATTGCGGTCGATGCCTTCCTAAAAGACAAGGTATCGTTCCTTCAAATGTCAGACATCATCGAACAATCTATGCAGAAGGTGTCTTTCGTAAAAAAACCTAATTACAACGACTATGTGGCAACAGATGCGGAAACGCGCAAGTTGGCACTTGAAATGATCAAATAATGGAAATAGCAATAAAAGCATCCCAATTTTTCATGAGCCTTTCGCTGCTCGTGGTACTACACGAAATGGGGCACTTTCTGGCGGCCAGAGCCTTCGGAATGCGCGTAGAGGCATTTTACCTCTTCTTCAACCCTTGGTTCTCTATCGCGAAGAAAAAAATTGGCGATACCGTGTACGGAATTGGCTGGTTACCGCTTGGTGGCTACGTTAAAATTTCGGGCATGATAGACGAAAGCATGGACAAGGAACAGATGGCAAAACCGCCCGAGCCTTGGGAATTTCGTTCTAAACCAGCTTGGCAAAGACTGATTGTAATGATTGGCGGTGTTACGGTAAACGTTCTTCTGGCCATCTTCATTTACTGGATGTCTTTTTTCGCCATGGGCGAAAAATACCTACCGCCAGCTAACGCTATTTATGGAGTGCAATGCGATACATCTGCTCTTGAAATTGGCTTGCTAGATGGAGATATTATTCTTGGTTTGGATAACGAACCAGTTGAACGATTCACTCACATTACTAAGAAGGTTTTGTTCGATGAGTCTTCTTCAATTCAAGTTATGCGAGATGGAGAAGAATTGAATTTTTCCATTTCGGAAGATCAGCGCGCTCGAATTTTGGAGCGTCAGCGTTTTGTATTCCTGCGTTTTCCATTCATTGCTAGTTCGTTTGTAGTTGGTTCTGGAGCTGAAGCTGGAGGTGTTGAGGAAGGAGATCGATTTGTTGGAATTAATGAAGTAGAAACCACCACGTTTGATGAGTTTGCAACAGAGGTGCAGCATCACAAATCGAAGGAAGTAACCATTCATGTACTTCGTGATGGGTCGAGAATACAGCTTCAAGTAAAGGTTTCTGATGAGGGAAGAATTGGGGTTTATGCCGTTCAGGGAATGGACCAGTTTGCTGAGGCAGGAGTATTTGAAATTGAGAAGGTTCAATACGGTTTCTTCGAATCCTTGCCAAGAGCATTTGGCAAAGCAGGTTCTGAAGCTTCTGACTACGGGAAGCAAGCTAAACTGATAGGAAAGTCACCAGAATCATTAGGTGGTTTTTGGGCCATCTTAAACATTTTCCCAGGGGAGTACGATTGGGAAATTTTCTGGAGCAGAACGGCTTGGTTGTCTATCGTTTTGGCTGTAATGAATATCCTTCCAATTCCCGCTTTAGATGGAGGACATGTGATGTTCTTGTTGTACGAAATGGTCACAAAACGTCAACCAAACCAACGGTTTATGGAAATTGCCCAAACTGCTGGAATGCTTCTGCTTTTCTCCCTTCTCATCTTCGCCAATGGTAACGATATTTACAAGGGAATAATGAGTGCGTTAGGTAATTAAACATGTGGCGATTCGTACTTCTTCTTTCGTTCTTCCCGTGTTTCGCGCAAGCGCAAGACGAGGTTGCTGAAGCAGATACTGCTAAGGAAGTAGCCAAAATTCTCATCATTCCTTTTGAGGAAAAGCTGTTCTATTGCGACATCATGCGCGATTTAACGGTTGTCAATAAACTTACTCAACAGCAGATTTTTGACCGATTTAGAAACGAGATTCAACTCAGTCTTAAAACGGCATTAAAAGACAGTATGGAAACGGCTACTTTCATCAATACTGATAGCATTACCGATGAAGATTTGATTGATATTTATTCGGTTCTCGGCTACAAATTTGTTCCTGTTCCTGCCATAGAAGAGTTGGACGAAAAAGGGAAACCTAAGAAGACCAAGAAAAAAGTGGAGCCGAAAAAAGAAGTCGGTATTCGTAAGGGGCAAGTGGTTGCAGAACGACAAGTTTCAGAACGATACATGAATGCTTTTTTGAAGGACAAAGCAGTTCTCAGCAAACTTGATTCTGTTTATGGTTTAAACCGCTTTTTGTTCATCAACCAGATGGATGTGAAGATGGATTTATCCGACCCAGAAACGGCTTTCTTAGACCCGAGAAGAGTTGTAGCCATTCATTACACCATTATGGATAAAACAGGTAAGCAGGTAAGTGGTGGTTTGGCTAGCGCGCAGTTTGCAGGCACGGAAAGCAACATGAATCACATTATTGGCGGCTGTCTTTACAAGCTTTCGGCAGAAGTGATGAAATCGTTGATGATTGCCGAGAAACGTGCTGAAGAAGAAGCTGAGAAAGAACCCAATCGGCAGTCTAAGAAATCAAGGAAAGACAACTGACCCAGTAAGGATTAGTGTCCCGAGAATAAACCCAACATACACTTGTAATGGCGTGTGTGCATCCAGCTTTAGCCGAGAATAGCCTACAAGCCCGCTAAGCATTATCAGCATCATAATTAGCGGCAATTCGTTTACTTGATAACGCAAAACCAGTCCGATTATCGTTCCAACAAGGCCGCCCATTCCCAGCATATGAATGCTCACTTTCCATTTTAAGTTGATGATAAAAGCAACGGCAACAGAGGCAATAGCTCCTAAAACCAAATCGGAAAACAAGGTTGGTACCGGCATGCGTGTGAACAGGTAAAGTGTAGAAAGGTGAAACACAATTGTGGTTAGAAAAGGAAGCGACCTTTCCTTGGCTGTGTGCATATGAAAAGACTCAATAATCCCCGCTTTTAAGAAATAGTAAAAGATGGCCGATGGTACGAGAATCGTGTTGAAAACGGTTATCGCGTAGACTGCAAGTTTTATATCAGGATGCACCGCATAAGTCAGATATGTATCTGCGTTAAACAGGAGAATTAACGAGTAAAGCGGAACGAAAACAGGCTGAAAAACAACCGAAATGGCAAAGGCAAGTTTTTTCTCCATTATAGGCTTAATTCAAAATTATCAGCATCGTTCAGTGGGCGAAATTTATCTCTAAAAGACGACAATTCACCCCAGTTTAAAGCAACGGTTTCAAGGGCTTCGTTCTCTTCTAAATGAGCTAGTACTTCTCCCTTCGGAGATATAACCATCGAATCCCCTTGATATTCTATGCCGTTTCCATCAGCACCAACGCGGTTTACTCCTACAACATAACACTGGTTTTCATGTGCCCTGGCAACTAAAAGCGATTTCCAAGCGGAGGCTCTGGCTTTGGGCCAATTTGCAATGTAAAACAACACATCGTATCGGTCCGATTTAAGGTTTCTGCTAAAGACAGGAAAACGCAAGTCATAGCATACTTGAGGCATCATTTTCCAACCATCTCGGTCAAATATTTTGCGCTCTGTTCCGGCAGTGAATAACGCATCTTCATTGGCAAATGAGAAAAGGTGTCGCTTATTATAATAATCTAAACTTCCATTTGGCCGAGCCCAAACAAATCGGTTGTAAAGCTTCCCGTCTTCCTTACAAATGAAGGAGGCCACAACATCCGCGTTCAGCTTGACCGATTGAGCCTTCATCCACTCAACTGTTAACCCTGCCATTTCCTCCGATAACTCTGGGTTTTTCATGCTGAAACCAGTGGTGAAGGTTTCTGGGAAAACGATGATATCCGTTTCGCCTTTCAGGTGAGAAATCAACTCAGAATAACGCGCTAAGTTTTGCTTTTTGGCTTGCCAGCCGATGTTAACCTGACAAACTGTGACCCTGATGTCTATCATAGCTTCATCAATTTTTCAGCTGCTTTTTCCATTGTTTCATCTTCCTTCGCGAAGCAGAAACGAAGAAATTTATCTTTATTTTTCTCATGATAAAAAACGGAAACAGGGATTGATGCAACACCAACTTCTTTGGTTAATCGAACAGCGTAATCGGTGTCTTGTTCGTCTGATATTTTGCTGTAATCCAACAGCTGAAAATACGTGCCTTCGCTTGGTTTAATTTTAAAATTTGAGCCTTGTAAAAGCTTGTTGAAGTAGTCGCGCTTTTCTTGATAGAAAGCACCTAATTCTAGGTAATGGTCTTTGTCTCCGAGAAAATCTGCTAATGCGTATTGCGCTGGTGTATTTACCGAAAACACATTGAATTGGTGCACTTTCCTGAACTCCTTCATCAGTTCTTCAGGCGCTAAAACATGTCCAATTTTCCAACCTGTATTGTGGTACGTTTTCCCGAAGGAGCTAACCACAATTGACCGCTCAGCCAATTTTGGATATCGAGCCACACTTTGGTGTTCCATTCCATCAAAAATGATGTGTTCGTAAACCTCATCACTCATAATGATGATGTCCGTTTCTTCGGTGAGTTTCTGGAGATTGGCCATATCTGCGGCAGTCATTACTCTGCCCGATGGGTTGTGTGGCGTGTTGATAATAATCATCCGGGTACGCTGGCTAATTAACCCCTCCACCTTCTCCCAGTCGATCAATTCACCTGAAAGGTTCATCTGTACGTAAACAGGAATCCCTCCATTCATTTCAATTGCTGGCACATAACAATCGTATGCAGGCTCAAAAATGACTACCTCATCTCCTTCCGAAACAAAAGCAGAAATAGCAGTATAAATGGCTTGTGTTGCGCCTGCTGTAACGGTAACCTCAGTATCTGGATTGTATTGAGCCGTGTATAATTCCTCCACTTTCTTGGCCAAAGCTTCTCTTAATGGAAGAGCACCCTGCATAGAGCAATACTGATTAAACCCCTTCTTCATGTAAGAATGGGTGAGTTCAACCAAACGCTCTGGAATCGAAAAATCGGGAAACCCTTGCGATAGATTAACTGCGCCTGTTTCTCGCGCTAAGCCGCTCATTACACTAAAAATGGTGGTGCCAACTTTTGGCAATTTTGAATGGATAGAACCTGGGAATTTCATGTCTTGCGAAGTTAACGGTTAAAGGTGTTTTAAATCTTGGTTATTCAACTCGGATACCGATACATTTGCCGTAATTATAGCCAATGAGGATTATTATAGCCGGAGCTGGAGATGTGGGGTTTCACCTTGCAAAACTGCTTGTTCAAGAAAACCAGAGCATCGTTCTTATAGATACAGATGCCGAGAAGCTGAAACATGCCGCGGAGCACCTTGATATCGCAACTATAAAAGGCAATTCGATTTCGTATACCACTTTGGATGAGGCTCAAGTAAGCAAGGCCGATTTAATTATTGCCGCAACCAATTCTGAAGAGACCAATATTTCTACCTGCATTATTGCCAAGCATTTGGGAGCAAAGCAGACAATTGCTCGCGTTAGGAACACAGAGTTCTTGCTGAAGCGTGAGAAGCTTGACCTTGAGAAACTAGGCATCGATGAAATTATTAGCACCGAAACGTTAGCCGCAAAAGAGATTAAACGATTACTGAAAGATGTTGCTTTTACGGATTCGTTTGAGTTTGATCGCGGACTTCTAAACCTAATTGGAATCACTATCGAGGAAGAAAGCCCTATGGCCGGGAAAACCGTGTCAGAATCGGCTTACCTCAACCCAAAAAACAACTTTCTCACAGTTGCCATTCTAAGGAATAACCAGACAATTATTCCCCGGGGAGATGTCCATATTCATATCGGAGACCACGTGTATTTCATTGCTCAGAAATCGGCAATGGATCACATTCTGGAATTATCCGGGAAAAAGCGAACTCGGATAAAAAACATTATGATTCTGGGTGGAAATGAAGTTGGCATGCACACGGCCCAGAAGCTTAGTCTGAAATTCAATGTAAAACTGATTGAGTCGGATAAAGAGCGTTGTTTTGAACTGGCTGATCAACTGCGGGGAACGCTGATTATACATGGTAATGGAAGTGATGTAGAGCTTTTAGAAGAAGAGGGAATTGACCAAATGGACGCTTTTATTGCTGTTACAGATAACTCCGAAACCAACATTATTTCTTGTCTTGTAGCCAAAAACCACAAGGTAAAAAAGACCATTGCGTTGGTTGAGAATATGGATTACATCCACCTTTCTCAGAACATTGGTGTAGACACCATGATTAACAAAAAGCTGATTGCGGCAAACTTCATTTTCCGTCACATTAGAAAAGGCGAAGTTGTATCACTAACCAGTTTACACGGTGTAGACGCGGAGGTTGTAGAATTTGAAGTAAGCGCTGGCTCCCCCGTAGTTGGGAAGGTTTTACGAGGGATCAACTTCCCCCAAGCGGCTATAGTTGGTGGAGTAATTAGAAAAGGGAAAAGCTTTACACCAAACGGAGATTTCGTTTTTGAGGCGATGGATCACGTTGTGGTTGTGGCACAGCCAGAGTGCATTCACAAGGTTGAAAGCTACTTTTAAATGAACATCAATTACAGGGTTGTTCTGAATGTGCTCGGGCTACTATTGCTCTTCAACGGGCTTTTCATGCTTCTCTGTATCCCAGCATCGTTTATTTACAACCTAGACGATTTGGTGCCGATGGGATTTTCCGCTTCCGCAACCTTGGGATTAGGCCTAGCAACATGGGCGACAACTAGATCAAACCAAAAACCAAAAATCAAAAAGCGGGAAGGGTTCTTAAT
>JBLHEU010000142.1:0-8194 GCA_047614525.1 Bacteroidia bacterium
ATTTAACTCTATACATTAACCACATTGGCAATATAACTGGCAAATTGATTTCGTTGAAAAGGTTTTCTGAAGCACAAGGTTTTCTGAGCACTCTAGAAAAATTGGATGTGAAAGGAAGACGGTTGTTAAGGATGATATTTTCAACATTAGAAGTACAATACCAGATGTATTACATGAATTCTGGGGATCTACAAATGGCCTTAAACCGAGAAAAAAATGTAACCGATGGTTTAAGAAAGTTTGCTGGCTCAATTAAAGATAGCGTCAGATTAACTCTACTCTATAACCTTGCGGTAGCACACCTCGTTTCGGGTAACTCCCGACTTGCACTACAGTATTTTAACCGAATTAGGGAACTGGGAGAACTTAGAGACCGTACCGACTTACAAGGTGCCGCGAGGTTGTTGAGATTACTTTTGCTAGAAGACATGAACGACACCGTTCATTTTAGTCATTACCTGAGAAACAGCGGAATGTTTTTCACCAAAAAAGACAGGTCATACCAGCTGGAAACTGCTGTTTACGATTGGCTTCACGTACAGAACAAGCTAGTTAAGAAAGCAGAACGTAGAGCTTCTTTTGGGCAGTTTGCCGACACGATTCACTCCCATATTGCCAAAGGGTTTACAGGTGCCGAGGAGATGTTTATTTGGGCTAGCGCTAAACAACGCGGCATTAAACCATCTACTGTATTTAAGGAAATACTAGCGGGTTAAAGAATTAGCACAACAAAAAAGGGGCGCCAATTCGCCCCTTTTTTTTTTAAATATCTGTTTGGCACTAGCCTAAGGCCAAATACCCAAATTTGCGTAGCTAACTGCTACTTTATCAATTGCTTCAACAAAGGCTGCGGTACGCAAATCATCTATTCCCTTGGTTCTCATCATTCTATTACGAATGTTGTCATAAGCAGTAATCATCGTCTCCTCTAATCCAGAATAGACTAGGTCTTTTTCACTAGCTCCTTTATTAATCAAGTTGGCAGATTCTGCCGAAACTTTGGTACCGCTTGCGCTCTCTATTGCGTTAAGGATGTTATTGTTCATAGTAGCATTGTACCTCTTTTCCATTCGACCAAAACGAACGTGTGAAAGGTTTTTCAACCACTCGAAATAAGATACGCTTACACCACCTGCATTAATAAAGATGTCTGGAATTAAGATTACACCTTTTTTAAGTAATACTTGTTCTGCTTCTGGTGTAACAGGTCCGTTTGCCGCCTCTGCCAATATCTTACACTTAATATTGGCTACGTTATCGCTGTTAATTTGATTCTCTAACGCGGCAGGAATTAAGATGTCACATTCTACTTCTAGCGCTGCACCTGGCCCCCCAATATCTTTAGCTTTAGGATAACCAAGAATACCATTGGTCTTCTTTTTGTACTCAAGAAGATCGTCAGGATCTATTCCGTTCTCATTAGATATAGAGCCATCCCACTCGGCCACGGCTACTATTATTGCGCCTCCATCATGAAAGAATTTGGCAGCCCAATATCCCACATTTCCCATTCCTTGAATGACAATTTTCTTCCCCTCAAGGCCTACTGCTAGCCCGAGCTTATCCATGTCTTCCTTGTAGGAGCAGGCGTGTCTGGTTCCGTAGAAAACTCCCAGACCGGTTGCTTCTGCTCTACCGTCAATTCCACCATGAGAAAGTGGCTTACCCGTTACACAGGCAATTGAATTTAAATCAGTTGGATAGAAAGTAGCGTACGTATCTGCCATCCAAGCCATTTCTCTTGCTCCACTACCATAATCTGGTGCTGGCACGTCAATTCCTGGACCGATAAAATTCTTCTTAATTAGCTCTGTTGTATACCGTCTGGTAATACGCTCAAGCATTGCTGGACTTGTAAGTCGAGGACTTACTTTAATACCACCCTTAGCACCTCCAAAAGGAACATCAACCAATGCGCACTTGTAAGTCATAAGGGCCGCAAGTGCCATTACTTCATCTTGGTTTACATGAAAGCTAAAGCGGATACCTCCTTTAGTTGGCAGCCTGTGATGACTATGCTCTACGCGATAGGCTTCAACTGTTTCAATTTTCCCGTCATCATTTTTTACCGGAAAACGCATTCTATACACGCTATTGCACCATTTTATCTGCTCAAGCAAAGTCTCGTCATGCTCTAGAAACTGAGCGGCATGATCAAAATACTTTAACACATCACCAAAAAAACTGTGCTCCCTTTTCTCGGTAAGCTTTTCAATGCTTCTTGTTCTTTTCTTAGCCATTTTTCCTTTCAGATTTGTGGATGCTAATATTGATAATTTTTCCTTTGCTAACGCGGATACTAATCAGACCAGAATTAGAAGGTAACTGTCAGCTGTAATTGGGTTGTTCTAGGCGAATTAATCTTTAATGGACGCAAGGCATAAACCCTGTTTGCCACATTCTTTACTGAGACACCAAGTTTAACTTGTTGAGACAGTTCAATTGCACCTCGAAGGTCAAAAACATGATCGCCATCACTGTGCTCCTCTCTAAACTCAACAGCTCCCCAGCCAAATATTGGGTCTACCTGATAGAATATTTTATCCACATTCTTCATGTAGCTGTAGTATCTGTAGGTACCTGCTACCGAGAGTTTATACTTTTTCATAATGGTGAACACAAATTCTAAGTCAGCATTAACCAAGTGCTCAAATCTGTATTTGAGCACTGGATACTTGTCATAATCGGCAATGATTTTATCATATGCTGCTACTTCTTCTGGCGTTGCAGAAGCGTTTGGTGTAGTTGGAATGATAGATGAAGTAGACCTTTGCGACAACTCCCTGCCTGTATTATCTACACCGTACACGTAATCTGGATCAACAGATTCTGGTCTAGCATAAGTATAACCTGCTAGTACATTCATACCAAACCAAGGAGTAAACTGGCCATTTCCAATTAAAGAAACATCCACACCATAAACCCTTGCATCTCCTGTGTTCAGCGATTTGAACGCTAGAGGAAGAGCCGACCCCTCAGGTGCAAAATTACCCGCAGTAAATTCCACGAAATTGATGTAATACTGATAGAAACCAGCTATATCTAAATACCCTCCAAATTTCCCAATCTTGATGCCCTGCATTAAACCAACTTCAGCCGCATAGCTTCTTTCAGGCTTAACATCTGGATTTGGCACAATTGGCAGACCGCCAACGGTAGTGAAAATATAACGCTCAGCTATGCTAGGGAAACGGAAACCTTCTCCGAATGAAGCCCTCAAGAATCCTCCCTTCCATAATTTAGAACTTGCTCCAAGTCTGAATACTGGTCGGATGATTGTATCCTGCCCATTCACGGAGAAATACTCAAGCCTTCCACCGCCATTCACGTTCAAACGTTTCCAGAATTTCTTATTAACCTGAAAGTACACCGCTAAGTTGGAGGCGTTGTTCTTCCCGTCTCCCTTTACTATAACACCATCGACAACCTTTCCAGCATATAATTCAGCCTCTGAAAGTGAGTATTGCCCCATAGCGCCTACGGTAAGTGTAAGGTCATTCACTTGAATAAACTTATGTGCAAATTGGTACTCACCAAAGAACACGTAATTCAAGTTCCCTTGATTGTTGTCGTTATCATTATTCTGATGGAATATTCTAGTTCTAAATGTGTGTTTAGAACCTTTAGATCCTGAATAGGAAATAAATGGATCCACATTAAATGAAGTTTGAACCGTTCTTGTAATACTTCCTGCCATGGGCCGGTAAAGACCATAAGTATTATTCGCCCAAAGTAGCGTTGAGGTGTTTTTAGAGTACATCACGTTGGTATTAATACCAAACGCTAGACCTGGCGTAGACTTAGAACGTTTACGAATATTGAGGTTGACCCTGAATCGATTTGAAAACTCTTTCCTGGGATTATGATAGTCAACCACATTTCCAAGTGAATCACGCGAGTCAACTATCACTCCATTACCTTCGATGATAGTGTCATTATTCATGAAATTCGCACTTCCGGTGGCCACAGGTTCTGGCCCAATAAAGCCGTTATCTATTAGGAAGTTTCCACCTGCAACGATATCCCACGTACCAACTTTTCTCGAATGAAAGAAATTCATCCCTCCATAAATTGGAAGATCATCAGTATCCCACCATTGTGCATTTTCCTGCTCTGGCGCACTATAAAAACCCGTAAAAAGGTTAATCTTAGTTTTAGGCTTATCCGTTGGGTAGGCTGTTCTGATATTAATAATTCCGTTTAGTGCAGATGACCCGTAAAGAACGGATGACGCACCCTTTATTACCTCTATTTGAGATAGGTTTTCTGTTGGAATAAACCCCCAGCTTGGCCTACCAGCATCTCCAGATAAAATAGGGAGGTCATCTACAAGAAGCATTACTCTAGACCCAGCTCCAAAACTGTATCCGCTACCTCCACGCATTTGAGCTTCGCCATCCATAATAGTTAACCCTGGCGTTTGCTCAAGCGCATCTTCGGCACTTGTAGAGCCCCGGCTCTCCAAAATATCTGGTTTGATTATAGCAACAGAAACAGTTAGGTCCTCTATTTTCTGTTCAAACTTACCAGCCGAAATAACCACCATATCTTGTTGAAAAGACCCCATGCCCATTTCAACATTTAAGGTGGTAGTCTCTCCTTTTTTAACGGATACGGTTAGCGTTTGAGATTCATAGCCAATTGATGTTATCACTACTTTTTGGTCACCAACTGGAATTTGAATACTGAAGTTTCCGTCAAAATCGGTGGCTCCTCCAATAGATTTGTCAGATTCTAGCACTACGTTAGCTCCAATAATTGTTTCGCCAGATTCCTTGTCTTTTAACTGTCCTTTAAGGGTTCCCATATCTTGAGCAACTGCAAAGAGCACAAATAGTGAGAGAATTGAGATTGTAAAGATTCTTTTCATGAAGGTTTTTTTCAGCGGTTTACAAGCTAAATTTAGTTCGGGCGAATATATCAATATTTGAATTGTTGAACAGGCAGGAGCAGACACTATATCTTATTGCACTTAGCAGGATTGCTGGTGTAGGAGATGCTCGGGTAAAAAAGCTCGTAGCATATTGTGGTGGGGCCAAGCAAGTATTCTCGCAGCAAAGGTCTTTTCTTGAGAAGATTCCAAACATTGGGAGAAAGGTTGCCAATGCGGTAAAATCAGCAACGGTTTTAAAGCTGGCGGAAGAAGAAATGGAGTTTGCAGAGAAACATGGTGTTGCTGTTGTTTCATTTTTGGATGAGGGTTATCCGCAGCGATTAAAACATTGCGTTGATTCGCCAATTGTACTCTACGCTAAAGGAAAAGGAAGTATCAACCCCGCCAAGGCTGTGAGTATTGTTGGAACTAGAAATGCAACTCGGCAAGGCAAAGAAATTACAGAACAAATTGTTCAAGAACTGTCAAAAGTCAACGTAACCGTCATCAGCGGGCTGGCTTACGGAATTGACATTGCCGCACACCGCGCTTGTTTAAAATATAACGTGCCTACAATTGGGTGTTTGGCTCACGGATTAGACCGTATTTATCCGAAAGTACATACCAGTACAGCCAAAGAGATGCTAGAACTTGGAGCATTGATTACTGATTTTCCAATTGGCACAAACCCTGACCGAGAGAATTTCCCTAAAAGGAATAGAATTGTAGCGGGCATGGCCGATGCCACCATTGTTGTAGAAGCGGGCATTAAAGGAGGCGCGCTAATTACCGCAGAGTTGGCAGAAGGCTACGATAGAGATGTTTTTGCTGTTCCGGGAAGAGTTAACGATCAGTATTCGGCGGGATGTCATAAAATAATAATGAACCATAAAGCGGCTTTAATCACTTCTGGAGAAGATGTTTTAAAAGCACTTGGATGGGATGATGAAAAAGGGAAAACGAAACCACAGGCTCAAACCAAACTGCTAATTGATTTAACTGAAGAACAAGAAAAAGTTGTAGACGTTTTACGCCAACAAGCGCATACAATAGATAGGCTTACCGTTCTTTCTGGTTACCCAATGAGCAAGGTGGCCTCTATACTTTTAGAGTTGGAGTTTGAAGGAGTGGTTTCTAACCTGCCCGGCAAGGTTTACAAACTCAACTAGCGCAAAACGTCTAACGCTGATTGAATCATTTTATCGCCTTCATTTATGATTGGATAAAACCCTTCACTGTTCCATTTACTTCTTGCAACCAATGCTTTTAGGTTTCTAAAAACGTCCTCTTTACCTTCTTTAGCATCCTCCGTGTAAACATCCTTTTTCTCAGCAAATTCAACCAGTTCTTTAAAATCGGCATCGCTGAAATTGAAGTTTGATTTGAATGCCTCAGCACTTTTATATGCATCAATAACCTTCGCGTTAGCAGTAGAATAATTGAGCGAGAATTCTCTTAATGCTCCTGAACGAATTAGCTGACTATGAAACTTGGTATAACCCGTGGTATCAACAGAAACAAACACGTCTGGCATAATTCCTCCACCACCATAAACTACTTTGCCCTTTGGTGTGGTAAAACGTCTTTTTTCATCCACCTGCATGCTATCTGCTTCATACAATTCTCCGTTTTCTAATCGATCGTAAAAATCTCCGTAGTAGTCTTCATCTTCGCCATAAGGTCTTTGAATACAGCGTCCGGTTGGCGTGTAATATCTGGCAATGGTTAATCTTACGGCAGAGCCATCTGTCAATTCAACCTGTTCTTGCACAAGGCCTTTTCCAAAAGTTCTCCGGCCTATGATTGTACCTCGGTCATTATCCTGAACTGCTCCAGAAACAATCTCAGAAGCGGAAGCAGAACCTTCATCAACCAGTATCACGAGATTCCCTTTTTCAAAATCTCCATTACCGGTTGCAAATGCGCTATCCTTTGGTCTTGCTCTTCCCTCGGTGTAGACAATGAGTTTTCCATCTTCCAAAAACTCATCGCAAATATTGATGGCAGCATTTAAATAACCACCTGGGTTTCCTCTCAAATCAAGAATGAGCGATTTCATTCCTGCAGAACGCAGCTTGTCCAACTTCTCCAGAAACTCATCATATGTGGTTGCTCCAAAACGGCTAATCTTTATGTAGCCAATTTCATCTTCAACCATGTAACCTGCATCAACACTATAGATGGGGATTTTATCTCGTTTAATATTGAAAGAAATCAAACCCTTCTCACCTCTTCTGTAAATTTCCACCTTAACCTTTGTGCCGCGTTCTCCGCGCAGCAGAGAAATCACATCCTTATTGGTGATGCCAGTTCCGGCAATCAGGCTGTCTTCGATGGTTACAATTCTGTCGCCAGAGCGGATTCCTAACTTCTCTGAAGGTCCGCCATTTATTGGCGCAACAACTACGATTGTGTCGTTAATTATGTTGAACTCTACGCCAATTCCATCGAAATTTCCGTTGAGCGGGTCATTTGTTGATTCTAAATCTCTGGCGGGAATGTAGGATGAATGAGGATCGAGCTGATCCAACATTTTGATGATGGCAGCTTCCGTAAGTCCATCTAAATCAACAGAATCAACGTATTCTTCTTCAACGTAATTAAGCAGATTAGAAATCTTTTTAGAATTCCCAATTGAGGATTCCATCATAATTCCTGGTGCAAAACCAGTATTGAGTTTTGCCCCTAGGAAAACACCACCAGCTAATACTAGCGCCAAAATAAGTGGGTAGTAAATAAAAACTCTTAATCGATTATCGCTCATCCTATCTTAACTGACAACCTTGTGTATTTCTTCAAAATCTTAATCGACTATCCATTCTTTGACCATCGAAATTTTCTCTTTTGGTATGAAAAAGCAGTTTCTAATATCATCAAAATCAGATTTCTGATTTAGTGCGGCCACTTTTTTCAATCCATTCGGGACATGGAAATAATAACCGTAGCCATGTTGGCCGAATTCTCTTTCAATCCCACTTAAAACTTCATCATGCAGAATTTCGCAAATGATAATCGGTTTGTCCCTTTCAATAATTTGCTTCATTCCTTCCAAAATCATCGGTTCCGCCCCTTCTGCATCAATCTTCACTAAATCAACCTTAAAGTCGGGAGAATGTTGCTGTAAGTAGCCATCCAACGAAACAGATTTAACCGTGTAAGCATCAAAAGTTTTCGGCTTAACTACAAAACTTGACGCTCCTCCTAAATTAGGCAGCTTTGGATATTTAGGATTATGGACATTAAAAAACTCAACCTCTCCTTCGGTATCTGAAACTGCCATTCTATCAAAGGTTATTCTGCTTCCCAAATTATTAGCGGCAA
>JBLHEU010000143.1:0-8191 GCA_047614525.1 Bacteroidia bacterium
TCAAATTCCAGAAGCGTTTTTCGAGAACACTTCTCCCGACCAAATGGTTGAAGACAAGTTTTTAATGTTCTTGAATGGGAAGGCAAAGAATCATGCTCAAACTGTAGAGAATAACGTGAACAAATCTCTCAAAATGCTTAGCTCAATTACTGGTGCTTGGGGTAAGATGCAATTTGCAATCGGATTAATTTTTCCGACTTCAGAATTCATGTATCGTCACTTTCAATTGACCAAAAAAACTTTGCTACTGCCATACTACATCCTTCGTTTTCTTCAACTTATCGCAAAGCTTTTCACGGCAGGATTTAACCGCGTTTTCAGATAACTCTACTTGTTCCTTCCTCGATTCAGTCGGTTTCTAACGCGAAGAAAAAGATGGAATATTAGCTGCGGAACTGGCCGCAAATGAATCAACATCTTGCTTGAAATGGCGCCAAGTTTTAAACTTATTTGGCGATGCTTTCCATGGCGATTAAAACTCACTACTACGCCTAAATAATGTGCTTGATAAAATGCCGCATCAGTGCGTTTAGCGCTATCTCCTTGGGTTACGAAGAGCTTTTCATCCCCGTTGCCGTTGTGCTTTATATCAACAAGCCGATGTGCAATCCATCTTTCTTGATTCTGAAAAACGACCACCTGTCCGATCTTAAGTTCTTCTACTGGAATTCTAATTACGGTGCCAACATCGCCAGCACGCAAAAAAGGAAACATGCTATTGCCGCCTAGTTTTAGCTTGACAGAATGGCCTTCAGCCAGCAAGGATGCTCGAATGTCTTGTGCATCTTTAAAATCTAGAAGACGATTTTCAGTCGTCATGATTTCTTACAGTAGCAATGACCGTTTCATTAGGAACAAAACCGAGACCAAAAACCGAGACCTGTTCTACCATTTGACTTAGAAAATTCAAATGATGCTCTACCATTTCTTTATCATAACCGTGCTGAATGCAATTTGCAGCTAATGCCGAAACCGCATGTGCTCCACTTATCTTTTTCAGCTGATTTCCTAGTTCGTGACGAATGATGTAGGCTGATTTAAATACAGATTTTCGAGGTTTATCTGCATAAAACATTGGCGTGTTATGAACCGAATAGCCATCAGGTTCCTTTCTAATTATTAACCTATCGTCATTCAGAACTTCAGCGCCAGCGCCAAACCAAAGCCGAGCCATTGTAGTTTTTCCTTTCCCTGAAACACCGGTGAAAATCCGTCCAATTCCATCATCAGATATTCCGGATGCATGAATCATAATGGCATCGTTCTTCACCGTCAAATAATACATCAACAATGGCCCCAGTGGATATTTTAATGGGTCAAATGGAGTGTTTTCCTGAGCATCCGCCATATAAACATTCCATTCTCTAAACTGAAAGTCGGTGGTGCAAACCTGTTGCAAAACACCAGGCGCTTCTGCATCGAAAACATTAAAAACATAAATATCGTCTTGCTTGGCTACATTCCAAAGTTCTCCTTCTTGCATGCTGGCGCTGTACAAAGCCTCTCCGCTGGTAATCGGTGTTTCAGGAAGTCGGCCAAACGCATTTACAACCAAATCTGCATGAGCTTCTGACGACTCAACCAAATAGGGCTTAAAGCCCTCATCCAATTCTATGACTGAAGTGTCTTTTTGATTTATCTTAATATCGAAATCGGCAATTTGCAGGCGCATAGTTTACAGTACTTTACCAACAAATCCTTCTAACTCAGCTAGGAACGCGAGGACATCCTGCTTGGCGGTGTTCTTATCTATCTCAAACTCCTCTAAAACTCGAGTCACCAATTCGTCCGTAGATTCTGCAGAAGTTAACTCGTCCCAAACAAAAGTTCCTACTTCATTAAGGGTAAACATTACATCCAAATCGGCAACGTTTCCCTTAAGAGGAACCAGCACCGTGTCTGTTCCTACAACCTTGGTTGCCATTTTTAGCTTTGCTTGCTGTAATTTCTTTAAATCCATAATTGTAATTAAAACGCCAAGCTAGAAAAGATTGTGCGACTTAGCGATTAAGAAATGCCCTGTTCAATTATGAATTGAATTTAGCGGGGTTTAGCAAATTAATTCAAGCACTAGGCATGCCGTATACAACGTTTATGTTCTCCATCCATGAATTTAAGGAAAACACCTACCTCACTTGGGAAAGTAGTTGGTGCTATGAGCTGAAATTTGAAATCCGTCTATTGCAAAATTACTCTGTGACTGTCTGTACCTTTTTCCGTATCAACGACTACAAGATAAATACCTGAATTCACGCTCATCTCAAATGACGTCACGGTTGAGGTAAGGTTCAGGTTCATTACTAGTCGTCCTGTCATATCCATAACTCGAGCAATTCCCTTTTCTTTCCCATCAGAAAGGACAATATGCAACTGGTTGATGTTTGATGTGTAAACACGGGAATTAGCTCCCGTGTCATCACTAATTCCGGTAACCGCCATTCCAAAGTGTAGAGCAAATCTGTTTGATACATTGCCACTAACAGAAGTAAAATCGTAGTTCGATTCAATATTCAGGTTTTGGAAGATTCCAAACTGTCGGTCTTCGAGATAGACACTTTCGTCAACAACAGTAATCGAATTGGCGGTCAGTGTATAATCACCAGCAGCCGGTAGCTTCATTCCTAAATCCACAATAGGATTGGTGGCGATGCTATAAAGACCATTGATGACAAGCGTATCCTCCGCAGTATTCATGTATAGCTGTGGTATCACAGCTGATGCCCAAAACTTATGGGAGTCGTAGTCATCAAATCCATCTAAAGCATCCGTATCGAACTGAACAATAGCTTCATCTGAAAGGGTTCCATTAGAAAGCGTCATTTTAACCATACCCTCCTGATCTTCGGTCTTATAGATTCCGGTAAGTGTTCCGTGGCTTCGGTCCGAATTACTGAACGAGAGTGCCCCTGTAGTGTTATCCGTTGCCACCCTCACCCAGAAAGCCTGAGTAGGTGGAATGAACTGATTAACAGCTCCGTTGCCATTGTTGTTGGTCCCTGTCCCACTCCCAGAAAGATTATAAGTGTCGTATGTCATTGTGGTTCCCTGATGGGTTCGATACCAGAACGTGTTCTCCAAATTCGGCTTAGAAGCAGTGGTCAAATTAACGGTGCTCGGATACGGGTTGCTCATAAGGTTGTAGCCACGATTATCTTCAACCGTTCCAGTTCGGGTAATGCTGTTATCGCTTTGCGGACCTGTGTTGAAGTTCGAACCACTAAAGGTGACGACCCCGTCAGCTCCCATTCGTGCAACATACCCTTCCATTGGGTTAAGCACGGTGCCAGAAGTCGTTATTTGTGGGTAGGTCTGTGTAGCCTCGTTGACCTGCCAAAGCTTGTTGGCCGCTGGAATGCCGTAGGTAGCTGATGTGGCTCCGACTACTGGACTTCCTACATAATAGAATACCCCGTTCGGTGTTCCTCCTCCGGCACCTGTGAGATACTGCTCCATCTGAAAAGAACCCGAGCCTGTGATGGTACCGTTATCCATAAACGAACCAATACCAGTAGCATCTGTTTCAATTAGAAATGTCCCTTCGTTTGATGTTGCCCCACTTGCCGTAAGCGCTTTCCCAGCGTCAATCGTAAGTGTTGCCCCACTTTGAACCTCTAAGTTGTTGCAAACAGCGGGCGTGCCAGGTGCCAGCGTTACATGTGGCTGATTGGTTGGAACGGAAGTGATGTAGACATCATCCGAAGATGTCGGCACAGTACCATTGTTCCAATTGCTACTAACTGCCCAATCAGTAGACGTTGTGCCGGTCCAATAGAACTTGGTAGTGAACCGCAAATCATCAATCGCAATGTCTGAAGCAAACCCAGAGCCGGTAATTCCACGAAGCCTGAGTTTGATAGTAGAACCTGTGTAAGCTGTAAGATCAACTGAGCCAACTGACCACGAAGTCCCTTGGTCTCCAGAAATGACAGGCGTTAAATCATTTGCCCAAACACCATTGTGAAATAAATCAAGATGGAGGTCGCCCATAGATGCTCCATCCATATGGTAGGCAAAAGAAAAGACGATTGCACTATTTAATTCGAGACAGTCAGATTCCAATATGGCTGTGCTTCCATTTCCATAACAGGCAGATGCTTCGGTGTAGGCATATTTTCCGCTTCCTGTTCCAGGGCTGTAGTCAGTAGAAGGTCCCGTTCCAGTAGAAGGTGTTCCACCAGCATCAATTCGCCAATCAATGTCGTCTTCGCTTCCGTTGGTCAGGTTAGTCCAAAGTGAACCACTCCACGTGCAGGTTGTAGTCCCACAGTCGCTTGACGTTCCGCAATTTGAATATGACTCAAGATCATCATTGAAGTCTCCAGCCGATGTTCCTGCATAAACAGTAACGTAACCCACCTTTGTTTCTACACCATCGCCATACGAATTTACAGCGGTTAGCGAAACGTCATAAACTCCGGCTGCATTGAATACCACCTCGGGATTTTGCGAATTAGCATGCGTTCCACCGATGTAAGTAAAAGTTGCAGGAGAAATGGCCCACGTCCAACCAATGGGAGTATATGAACTGAAATCAGTGAACGTAACAGGGCTACCGCTACATACATTAGTACTCGATGCTTCAAAACAAACAACAGGCCCAACCGATTCAGGGTCTTTTAAATCAGACCTCCAAAGCCCTTGACCATAGGTTGCAGCGTATAGACTGCCTTTGCAATTATCTGCTCCATCGTATATTTCCAATTCCGTAACCTCAATGTTTGGCAAATTCGTTGAATAGGACAACCAGTCTGCTAGGGTATTGTCCTTGTAGTAAACACCCACATCCATTCCCACATACATGGCTTCTAAAGGGCTGTTCTTATCAATGATAATCGTGTTCAGCGGTATATTTGGTAGTGTTCCGGAAAAATTCGTCCAAGATGCACCACTGTTGCTGGACTCATAGATATCGTTAGACAAAGCGATAAATAGATGTGTCGCATCTGTAGGGTCAATCTCAATGTCTTTGGGTGTGCCTGAAGCAGGTAGGTCAAACGTGATATTTGTCCATGTTGGCGGGCTGGCCGTTGCATTAGCGGTTCTATAAAACTTATTTGTCCCTTCACGCGAAACAAACATTACCGAACTGTTTGATGGAGCGACAGCCAAATCCGTGCAATGATCAGAGCCAGAGAAGCTTGAAATTTTCGACCAGACTGGTGTGGCTGCTTTCACATCGTTTGTCCTCCAAACTTCGTTGTATCCAGCATACATACGATCTGCATTGTTGGGGTCTAGTTTATAAGGTGTGACCCAAGCACCAGTCTCCCCTATGGGACTGGAAATTCCTGAAAAAGACGTTCCTCCGTTGCTAGATCTTCGAATATCTCCATAGTACAACGCTCCGTACATATACGTGTCGTCAGTTGGATCAATGATGCACTCCATGCCGTCTCCACCAATCTCGGTGGTAAAATCTTCTCCACGGTTTATGGCCGTACCATTATCTTGATGCCCGTTAATACACAGATCATATGTTTGTTGCGAGACACCAATCTTATGCAATTGAGCGATGCCAAGTCCACTACTGATGTCAGTCCAATCGGTTCCAGCATTGGCTGACACGTAAATTCCTCCATCGTTACCATTATACAGGCTTCCGCTGTGTGGCGAGAACTCCAGTGCATGTTGATCTGCATGAACTGCTGGAGCTCCACCAGAGCCAAACCAGTGCGCTGTAAGGGTCATTGTGCTACCACCATCGACCGATTTCCAAATATTTATCCCTCCAGTATAAATTATATCGGCATCATTGGGGTCGGCTGCAATCACAAGGTCATACCAAGCTTGGCTTCCAGAATCTGAACCAGTTGTGCTGTAACCAAGAATATTCGGGGTGAGGGTACGTGTTGAAAAACTAACTCCTGAATTTGTGGATCGATAGATTCCGACAAGGCCTGACCCATCCCCTACCAGTACATAGACATAATCAGGCTCATCCGCTGACACGGCAATGGCCGTTCTACTTCCTGAACTCAAGCCTGAGGTAATCTCCGTAAAACTAACTCCCCCGTCCGTAGAACGGTGGAATTCCGCAGAACTCGTACCAACGTAAATGATATCTGGGTCAGTTGGATGCATCGCAAGATCCTTGGGAATCTTACCAAGACCATTTGAAGCAGACCAACTAGAACCGCCATTGGTTGTCCTGTAGATGTAACCATTGAAACAAGCGGCATACATTTTGTCTGCATCCGATGGGTCCATGATAATCTCTGCAACTGTTATGTCTGGCATTCCAGAATGAAAAGATGACCATGTCAGGCCACCATCTGTACTTCTCCAAACACCGTAACCGCTCACATCACCACCATCCCGATCTCCCGTTCCGATATAGATTGTGTTAGGGTCTGAAGGATGAATAACGATGCTCGAAACGCCCAATCGCGTTAGCCCAGTAATTCCTTTTGTCCAACTGGAGCCTCCATCGGTTGATTTCCAAACCCCACCTGCCGGGGCACCCACGTAAATGGTATTGGCGTCTGTAGGGTGAAAAGCAATACAAGTTACCCGCCCATTTCCATTCGGCTGAACTGTACCGTTTGTCGGGCTTGTCACTGGGCCAAGCTCCGTCCATGTGCCTGTGCCAGCAATATAATTACGGCTTTGAGCATGTGTGCGCATATAGTTTTCAACCTCGGCAAGTACAATTCCCTCCTGAGGAAACTCTCCCGTTGAACTCACCCTGTCTTTCCAATAATATTCCCAGCGTTTGAATGGTTTGATACCAGAACCTTTAGGGATAACACCATCAGCTCCAACCTTCTGGTCGTAATACAGTTGAAAATCTGCCTGTATATCGAAAAAATTCTGTGAACGGTCGTGCATCATCCATTGCCAATCGTTCTGAGACGTAGCCGTGAAAAAACTGAACACAATGAAGGAGAGACTGATAAGTATTCTTTTCATGGCCTGAAAGTACCATTGCTAGGGGGAAACAATGCTCCGTATTGTTTTGACCTCAAAATTTTACTTCAGGGCTCGCAGTTCTATCTTCGCGGTCATGAACCTAAAAAAATTCACTTTTAACCCGTTTCAGGAGAACACATATCTCATTTGGGAAAACGATAAAAACTGCGCTATTATCGATCCAGGATGTTCAGATGAACATGAACGAAAAGAGCTCGTTGATTTCATTGAGTCCGAAGGATTGAAGCCTGTAAAACTGCTCAACACACATTGCCACATTGATCATGTATTGGGTAATAGATTCTTGGCTGAGAAGTACGAGTTGGGTTTGGAGATGCACAAGTTGGATTTACCTGTTCTAAATGCGGTTCCAAACTATGGGAAAAATTTCGGTTTTGACACTGGCGAAATGGTTCACCCATCAGTCTTCTTAGAGGAAGGTGAAACAATCTCTGTAGGTTCAATTGAATTAGAGATTTTATTCGTTCCCGGGCATTCTCCAGGCAGTATTTGTTTCTACCATATTCCAACTAAACAGGTTATTTCTGGCGATGCTTTATTCTACGGAAGCATCGGAAGAACAGACCTGCCAGGAGGTAATCACGATCAATTAATTGAAGCGATTAAAGCAGTGCTTTTGACGCTACCAGAAGATGTTCAAGTACATTCTGGGCATGGGCCATCTACCAATATTGGGTTTGAGAAAAAGAGCAATCCGTTTCTTCAATGAGACTGATTCTAGCTTCAACCCTAATTTTTCTTCTTTTAGTTCCTGAGGCCAAGTCGCAAGACAGAAGACCTGTTAAGGTTCTTACATGGAATATTTACATGCGGCCTCATTCCATCACCTTTGATGGGCAGTTTAGAAGGGCAAAAGCCATTGGTGAAGTTCTAAGAACAGAAGATTACGACATCATTCTTTTCCAAGAAGCTTTTGGAAAAACGAGCAGAAAAAAACTGCGCAAAGCGTTGGCAGGGGAGTTTCCATTTGAGATTAAACCAAAGAACAACAAGAAAACCGTTAATAGTGGCCTATGGATTTTAAGCAAGCATGAAATCACAAATTCTGAATTCATCTTCTTTGACGGCTGTTTAGTAAGTGATTGCCAAGCGGCAAAAGGTGCGGTTTTTATTGAGGTTGAAGTCAACGGCCAAGTCTATCAGTTTATCAATACGCACGTACAAGCCGAGGATGGCAAGGAGTTTGCCTTGGTGCGAGCGGATCAGTTTAAAGTGATAGACGAATTGCTAGATAAAAACCAAAAACCTGAAGTGCCTCAAT
>JBLHEU010000144.1:0-8176 GCA_047614525.1 Bacteroidia bacterium
GGGCAAGTTCGATTTACTTCGAATGCAGCACGTTTTAGAGCACCTTTCGATTGAACAGATTCCTAAAGCATTTGAGAATTTCTCAAAACTGATGAATGATGATGGATGGATTCTCATAACTGTACCGGACTTGCGCAGAATGACAAAAATGTACCTGAGAAACTCACTAGATATTACTTCGGCATTTGCAGAATGGGCCGAAACTCGAGTAGAAAAAGGAAGCCCGCAGAGTTATTATTTCAGCATTTTCAGTCATAGTCGTCCTCACCAAGCTCATTATTGGTGTTTTGATGCAGAAGGAATGACTTACGCGATGGAAAAATCTGGGCAGTTTAAAAACATCCAGGTTTTGAATCCATTTCAGAAACTGGCCGAGGTCCCGTTTACGCATAACAGACCAGGAGAAGACCTCTGTGTAATTGCTCAAAAGGCTTAAGTAGAATTAGAAATGGCGAGCACAAATGCTAACCCATTCTTCTCAATAATCATCCCTTCATACAATAGGGCTAAACCGCTCATGGAAGCGGTAGATAGCGTGCTAGAACAGACATTTCAGGACTTTGAACTTCTGGTGATTGATGATGGCTCTACGGACAACACCGAAGAGTTAATGCTGGATGCGGCTAAAAAAGACCAACGTATTCGGTACATATATCAGGATAACGCTGAAAGAAGCGCAGCTAGAAATCACGGTATTGAGCTTGCAAAAGGCAACTATATCTGTTTTTTAGATAGTGATGATGTCTATCTAGACAACCACCTTTCTAGCTTTCTTGAAACAATCGAAAAAAACGAATACCCCGTAGCAATGGTGCTCGGCAATTCGATGTCGGAACTAAACGGAGAAAGAAAAAAAGATCCGCCATATGTTACCCAAACTAATGAGCCGATAGAACTTGTTCTCAAGATTTCCATCTGTTCACAACGTGTTTGTATTCATAGTTCAATCCTCAAGGAATTTAAATACGATATAAACCTACGCGTAGGAGAAGATCAGGAGTTGTGGAGCAGAATTGTTCGGGAGTATCCTATTGTACATTCTGACCAATACACCGTTGTAATTCGTGATTTTGGTGATCGAACCATAGACTATATGAATACCGATACGTTCTTGGCTAATCTGCAAATTAGAAAGCGAATTATAGCACAGGATTCTGAAGGTCTCATAAGACCAGAATGGAGAAAATTTGCACTTAGCGCAGCCTATTATAAACTGGGCGTTTGCTACTTAAAGCAAAAGCGTAATTGGCCATTTTACCTAAATATGATTAAGTCAATTTGGGTAGATCCGAGTCACTTTTTCAAAGACAAGTTGCTTGTGATAGGCTCAACAATCCCTTTGTTAAAAAGGCTAACGATTGGACGCCTACCAAATTTTGTAGTGCAAGGCTAGATGAGAATTCTCCAAGTTGTTCCTTCATTAATTAGAGGCGGGGCCGAAAGGTTGGTTCTCAACCTTACCAAGGAATTGGAGACAAAAGGTCATGAAGTGAAGATTTTTGCACTTCATGACGATAACCTTTACACATCCCTCAACAGTAAAACTGTGGTCGTAATTACGCCTGCTAGAGTCTCTTATTCTCTTCTTGGTCAAGACACTTCAGATACTGAGTTATTCGACAAAGCTGTTAGAGAATTCAACCCTGATGTAATTCATAGCCATTTAATTGAGGCCGAATTCATCAGCAGACATCAGCCGAATTCAAATACCGTTTACGTATCGCATTGGCATGGTTGTCCAGAAATGCTGCGTAAAGCTCCATTAAAAGAGTTTTTAAAGAAAGACACTTGGTGGAATTGGAATTCGAAGCGAAATCTTATCCGAGGTTACCGAGAATGTGGCAATCACTTTCTGTGTATATCTGAATTCATGAAAGGCTTTGTAGTCGAGCATTTAGATGCCAATCCGAATGATTGCACCATCATCAGTAACGCAGTAGACACGGATCTTTTCAGCCCAAATGAACAGACGAAAGATGATGGAATTCTGCATCTCATTGCCGTTGGAAAACTTAATCACAATAAGAACCAGCAGTTTTTGGTGAAGGTTGTAGCTGAGCTTAAAAAGCAAAACATTGAAGCAGACCTTACACTCTTAGGAAGCGGAGCTGAAGAACCAAAGTTGAAGAAACTCGCTAACCATTTAGGCGTTGCTAGTAAGATTTTTTATTCTGGAACAGTTGACAACCCAGAAGAATATTTGAATCAAGCAGATGTACTTGTGCATGCTTCGCATTACGAAGCTTTTGGTCTTGTACTGTTAGAAGCAATGGCTTGTGCTAAGCCAGTAGTTTGCTTCAATGATGGCGGTCCTGCGGAAGTTGCTGTAAACGAGCTGAATGGTCTTGTGGTTGAGCGTGGTGATGTAACTGTATTTGCCAATGCCGTGGCCCAATTAGCTACAGACAAAGAATTGTACGCAAAGCTGAGTGCACAAGCGCTTGAATTCAGTAAAGACTATGGTCTTAAGCAGTATGCAGAAAAGGTTTATTCTCTATACGAAAAGTTGGTTTCTGAGCGCTAGAAACAGTTACGAAATTCGCTTATTAGCCCAAGCAATATCTTCTTCAGACGGAGAATAGTTTGTCATTTCAGAATCGGAACTATCTGTGCGAAGGTAGGGCCTACCGTTCTTGAGTTGAACTTTAAACCTGACATTATCATTCTCCTTTTCATCCTTCAAAGCATCTGGATAATCACCAAATTGTTCTAAATCAATCTTAGCTAATCGGTTTGAAAACTCTCTAGAAAAACGCCACTTAAGACTTAGCTGGTTATTTGTATCAAACTCTCTAATCATCCAATTTTCTTTGAACGTTTCGAAATTGGCAATCTCCTCCGGACGTGTTGAATCCGTGTGTTTGTTAAACGCTTCTCTCCACTCGAAATACTGCCTTCTATAAATTAGATTGTCATCTGATTTGAGACCTTCGCAATGGAAGTAATAACGTTTCCGTTCCTTCTCAATAGTGTAATAAAATGGAACTCGTATAACATCAAACTTCCCGTACTCCACATATTTAATATCTGTTCCAAATCGAACTAATATTGGTTCGCCAGGATCTATTGGAGGAAGGTTTTTTCGAGTGTGATGAAAGTCGCCACGTAGGTTAGTTCTAGGAAGTTGAATTGTTCTTGGACGATCGTTTTCTAGAACCGTTTTCCGTAGCAACTTCATATCGTCTGGCCCAGATGTTCTGCAAACCATGTCTGCATCCCATCTTAAGTGCCATTTATACCGCGTATGTTCCAAACCCGCATTTCGGCAATCACCCAGAAGGGCGCCTGGCATCTCTAGAATATCAACTTCAATCTGGTTGCCAAATTCGTTTTTAAAAGTATTCATCGCTTCCAACGTACCATCATCAGAACCATTATCAATACAAACCACTTGGTCCACTACTCCAACCAAACTTTTAAGACAAAACGGAATGATGTAAGCTTCGTTTTTAGCCGAAACCACAGCAGTAATTCCGTCTTTCAAAGGCTGGTCATTTTGGTTGTCATCCCAACTTCTAACCCACCGATACCAGCCGTTGTATAACACAACGGAAAGCACACTCCGAACTAGTTTCTTCAGTTCATTCATCCAATCCGAAGTATACGTTTTACCTTGCTAAAAGCAATGCCAGAAAGCGTTGTATTGTTGATTTGAGCATGAAAATGCACTGGTTCCAATCTGCGGAGCAAAAAGTAATACAGGCTGTACATTCCTGGTACATTACGAATAAACCAAAATCTGTTTTTCCAAGTCTTGAACTCGCTAGTTAAACTAGCATCAGGTATTAAGTCAAACCCATTTATTCTAAATGGAAAAACTTCGTGTTTCGTTTCCTTGGAATCAAAAAATTCTATCTCAACCACACCACTTTTTCTACCACTTTCACGAATTCTGAAATTTCTATCTCCCATTACAATATCATCGAAACAAAAATTACCGATGCTAAAGTAAACAGGTGCCTTTTTGTACTCAATTGAAGTTTGAAAGGTATGCGTGTGGTGACCAATTATTGCATCAGCTCCAGCATCTACCATAGTTTTGGCTTGTGCAATTTGCTCCTTGTGAGGCAAATACCCGTAATCACATTTACCGCCCCAATGCAAAAGGACAACAACCTTATCAACCTTATCTTTTAAACCATTTATGTCTTCGATGATTTTATGCATCCCAAATTTATTTGGATACACCCCTGCTCCATCCGGCAACTTTGGATTTGTATCCTCATGAACATAATTCAAGAAGCCAATTTTCCATCCTCCAGATTCAAACACGTGAGGTAATTGAGCTGTATCCTCACTGAGTGCAGCTCCTAAACAATCTATTCCTAGTTCATCAAGCTTGGCGCGTGACTTCTGAAAACCCTCTTCAAGATTATCATAAACATGATTTGTAGCCAGACTTACAAGACCAAGGTTTATAAAATTGAGCGCATCAAGTGCCTTGGCGGATGTTTTTATCCTAGGAACTTTTTTTTCGTTTTCACCAGTTCCTGAAGCCAAACATTCCAGATTTCCCACAACTAAATCAGCATTAGATAGGAATGGTTCAACAGCCTTAAACGGATTATTACCCGCTTCAAGTAACGGAATGTAATCGTTGTTAAAAGACACGTCTCCTACAAACTTGATACGTATGGATTTTCTATCAGCCATGAGCCTGCTCAATACTAAAGATAAATTGCGAATTTTGGACGCAATTCAACGTACATGTTACTCGGAACCTTAAAGAATTCAAGCAGATTTTTAGATTTAAACGAAGACGGTTTTGAGAAAACTGCCTTCGATGACCTACTTGTTGTACGAGGAAAATCATCCAAAACGCCACGTGGTCTTTTCAAGTTTAGTAAAGACCAAGTTGTTTTCACTTCTGAAGTGCCTTATGTAAGAACTTCAGATGGTTACAGTTCGGTATTTGAACCAACCAAACCTTTAGCAAAACTTATTCCTGAGGCCGAAAACAACTTTGCTTCGATGGAGGTCAGCAAAACAGTTGGAGGTTGGAATACCTATGTTTCATCTGCAAGAATTACCCGAGCTAGAATGTATTTTCTTTTGGTTGATGAAGGGATTCTTTGGTCGGATGATATGCGTGAATTGATTCCATTTTCAAGTAGAGAAATGAATCCGGTTGGTGCATTCTCAATCTTAAAATATGGCGATGTACCAGAGTACATTACTGTGGTAAAAGGCATTTACTGTGTGCCAGTTGGACAACAATTACAATTTGGAGCTTCAGATTTGGACAGTTGGTTGAAGCTTGGAGAAATCCCAAGAGATGCTTTTGAGTTTTTCTTCAAATTAGATTTTCCGATGGATGGCGGAAATATTCCGAAAACGGAAAAGCTGTTGGATGCTCAATTTGAATTCGTGTCTGCTCTCAACCCTATAGTTCCAATTTCTGGCGGTGTTGATAGTACGCTGGCAAATTGCCTAATTGATAAATTCATTGATAAACCTTACCCAGGTTATTACATACAATTTGGTGAAGACGATTCTGAATTGGCTTTCGCACAGGAAGCTGCAAATGCCACTAAAGCGGAGCTAGACATAGCATTGTTTACGCCTGAAGACACGATTCCAAGTTTTGAATATCAGAATGAGCATGCTATTCAGCCAATAGGCGAAAGTTCAACTATATCTACCGCCTTTCACTTTAAAAACCAAGGGTTTGAAGGCTACAAGATTATTGATGGAACCCTTGCGGATGGTTGCTACGGTTCTGCCAATTATAACCGTTCTGTAATAGGCGAAATTCCTGAAAGACCGCAATGGCAGCAATATCTTAATGAGTGGATTGCCGCTCAGCTTCAAAGTAAAAAGCTTCCCTCTTACGAACGTTTTCATCCTCGAGATAGCTTTATAAACGACCCATATCTACAGTTTATGGATGTTTATTTAGGCCCATTTGGAAACATGTGGCTTAAGGATGCCAAAGAGCATTCGGCCAATTTGCTTCCAATGTGGCAGTACTATTACGATTACCTGAAGGCGGATAAATCGGAGCAAGATGATTGGATGAAGTACAGCGTTTTTAAGATGGTGAACTACGCCTGCAAGAACAATACTGCCAAGAGTTATGATAATTCTCAACCTGAGAATTCGGGGTTATACCCGTTTACTTGGCTTTCTATTTTAGAAGACCAAGGGCATTATTCTTGGGCTGAAAAAACGCTGGAGAACACGATTAAATACCCGTTGAAGAAAATCTTGGACCAATACATGGCTAAGGATTTCATCTACCGAAAAAAGGTTGGGTTGAACTCTTGCTTCGAGGATTGGATTCATAAACCATTTCTCAAAGAACACTTCTCTTCTATTGTTTCTAGACAAAACGGTGTAGCCGAATATTTCCTTGGTTCAAGACAGAAATATCTGTTAAAGTTGTACGCAAATGAAGAACCACTTCATCCAAATTTAGCACGGATGGTGATTAACATGAGCATTTTAGATGCTTGGATGGTTAAGCACAAAGTTTCAATAAAATAGGATGACCAATATCCTATACATTGGCGACCCGAGTAGTGTACATGATATTAAATGGGTGAGTTTTTTTAGCACTCGTCCAGAATTCAACGCTTTTTTTCTGGTTCAGAAGCATGAAATGCATCTTATTACAGCAGAAAGGAAAGCGCAGTTTAAAGCTCTGAACATTACGGTGGAAGGCCCAATTCATAGTTATTCGCTCTGGCGGTTTTGGGAGAACAAGAGTTCCATGAACAAAATCAACGAAGTGATAAAATCGCGCAAAATTGATGTAGTTCACACGCTATTTGCAACGCCTTTTGCCCTATGGACAAAAAATTTGAAAGTGCCTTCTGTAATTACCACAAGAGGTTCTGATGTTCATGTGGTGTTAAAAAATCTTGGCCAAGGTTCTTTACTACAGAGAATTCACGGCAACATTCTTCTTAACAGATTTAAAGCTGCTTTTGAAAATGCCGGTGCCATAACTTGCACATCTCAAGGACAGTTAGATCGAATAAATCAACTTTTTCAAACTCAGCTTAACGCAGAAATTATTCGAACTGGAGTTAATGTTGATGAGATTAATAGGTTGAATCCTTCTATTCCGAGAGAACAGAAACCAAACGAGAAAAAAGTGATTTTTCTTCCTCGCTACATTCAACCAATCTATCAAACGGAACTTCAAATAGAAGCTTTATCAGCATTACCCAAAGCACAAAAAGAGAAGCTTAAACTTGTTCTTATTAAAGGAAAACGTACAGACAAGGCCTACCTTAAACTCATTAATAAAAAGTTAGAAAATCTAGGTTTTGAACACCAAATTATTGACTCACTTACCCAACATGAAATGTGGTCTATGTTTAAGCACTCTGCTTTGGCAATTATGACCCCAAAAACTGATGGCACGCCAAATTCCGCACTGGAAGCAATGGCCGCAAAGTGTCCTCTTGTTCTAGGTTCTTTCAAATATGACGAAGACTTGTTTTCTGAGCAATTCTGTCATAGAATGAACACCGAATCCGTAAAAGAGTTGACTCAATTGATGACCAGCGCATTGGATAATTATTCAAATGACAAATTGGAATTAGCATTTGAAAATGTTGCCAAAAACGGCAATCGTCAGTTAGAAATGGGACGAATTGACAAGCTCTATCTATCCATTACTAAAAGATAAAACGCGCTCACAGAAGTCTGGATAATTGATATCTGCAGAGTAATAAGTGCCCCATATATTCTTGGCTTCTATTCTCATCTGATTGTATTCCTCTGTTTGCATTTGAGCAGTATGCACAATTACTTCGGCCACATCTTTTGGTACAACTTCTTGGTCTAAAAGGAAACCTGTTTTACCGTTGATTACAATTTCAGAAACGCCACCAACATTTGTGGCAATGGCAGGGATTCCAAACGACATGGCCTCCATAATACTCACCGGAATTCCATCATACCTACTCAGACTAATGAACAAGTCAACCATGTGGCTAGAATAGTATTCAAGCACTTTCCAATTGGGAAGTCGACCGGGGAAATGATACTGGATGTTCTCCTTTTGGTCAAGTAATTTCTCGCACAAATTGGTCAGTTCTTCTTTTTCTGTTCCATCACCAAAATGCGTCCAGTCAATTTCCAATCCTTCAATTTCTGACAAGGCTTGCACGATAAGATGTACGCGCTTGATTGGAATAATATTAGAGCAGCTTATCAGTTTAAA
>JBLHEU010000145.1:0-8175 GCA_047614525.1 Bacteroidia bacterium
ACTTCTAAAAACCTATTCAATGAAAAAGAAATACGCCAAACCATCCGTCAAAAAAGTAACTATCGACAACGAAATAAGCATGGTAATGATGTCCTTCGGACCAGGCGGAGACCCTGAAAGCAGCTTTAAGAAGCTGAACCCGCTGAGGTGGTGGAAGTAGCATCCTCTTAGTTATTCCTTGGTTTATACCTTTTGCGTTTAGTGTATTCGTAAAGAAGAAAAACTACACACAACACCTGTCATAAAATAGGGCGCGAAGTGTTTGCCGCAAGTTCAGCGCAGTTTGCAGTGTCGGGCGTACCGAAGGTCAGCGCAGCTAACGGTCCAAGGAGCTAAAACCCTATTTTTCATAGCTGTAAACGTTAACTTACATATGATTAAATACATTATATCTGGTTCTGTCGCGTTAATCCATAAAAATGGTGATGGTTTAGTTTTGGTTTAAACCGAATGCAACCAAGATGTCAAGCATCATAGAATCGGATTTGCTGCTTTAACCAGAGACAAAAGGCCTTTCCAAGGGTTCGACATTTGTCCTTTCGGCCTCACACTAAACCATCTCATTTGAGGTGGTTTTTTGGTTTTCAACACGTTTCGTTATTAAAAACCTTCCATTTGGAGTTGTTTGGAAGTATTTGGAGATAGAAATGTTTCAATTTTTGTTTCAGTTTTCAAACTGCAAACAATTTCGTTTATGGTTCTGCTACAGAAGCTGTAAGTCCCTGAGCAATATAGTAGGACAGTAACACAGGAATATCAAGCGAAGAATAGCGATCTGCACCGGCTTCAAAGAGTTCGAATCTGCACAAAGAACCTTAGCAGGAATCGAGGTGATAAACATCATACGGAAGTGTCAAACGACCACTTCGAGATTGCCCCATTTTGAAACTCTCAAGTCGTTAGCGGCTTAAATACCGGTAAGATTGTAGATTTAAGAAACAGCAGAGTTTAATGCAACAGAACCAGCCCTTTATCTCCATGTGAAACTTGGAGAATCCAGTTATTGGAAGGGTTGAAAAAAAGATGTATTCAGCTTCATAAGTTTAAAAACCTTAAATTCCAATATGCGGAGTCATATTCCAGAATATGGAATAATGTAGTTTGGAACAAACCTGTAATTATTTGTTTATCAATTAATTATCATGTTGGGTTGTTGTTTGCAAGTCAATCTAGTCAGTAATAGAGGTGGCCTTTATCGCTGTATAAAACGATGAGGTTTTGAATTGAAATCGTTCCGTAATTTTTCAAAACGAGTTTTAAACTAATTTGAATGATAAACCATAAAATATTCATAGTTGAGGATGACACCTGGTACGGACAATTATTAAAGTATCATTTATCGCTGAATCCAGATTATGAGGTTTTTCTTTTTGAGGATGCAAAGTCCTGTCTCGCCAATCTTCACTTGAAGCCATCGGTTGTTTCAATTGACTTCAATTTACCGGACATGAGCGGTGAAACTCTGTTACAGCGTATCCAAGCTGTTAACGATCAAATTCCGGTGATTGTGATTAGCGGCCAGGAAGAAATATCAATAGCACTAGATCTTCTGAAGAAAGGAGCACATGATTATATAGAGAAGAACGATAATACGAAAGAGCTTCTATGGAATAGTGTCTTAAAAATATTGGAAAATGCTTCGTTGAAACAGGAGGTTCAGGAATTGAAAGTTCAGCTGGAGACGAAATTTGACTTTGCAAATACTATCATTGGTCAGAGTGCAGCGATTAAAAAATCATTCACTCTTATTGAAAAAGCCGTCAAAAGCAACATAAATGTTTCTATAACAGGTGCGACCGGAACTGGTAAGGAAGTGGTTGCAAAAGCAATTCATTATAACAGTGATAGACGTGAAAAACCATTGATTGCTGTGAACATGGCGGCCATTCCTGCCGAACTTATTGAAAGCGAATTATTCGGTCATGAAAAAGGGGCATTCACTGGTGCTTCGGCCAGAAAAATAGGAAAGTTTGAAGAGGCTAACGGGGGAACAATTTTCCTAGATGAAATTGCCGAGCTAGACCTTAACCTGCAAAGTAAGCTTCTTAGAGTGCTACAAGAACGAGAAGTGGTGCGTGTTGGCGGAAGTGATCCTGTGAAATTTGATGCACGTTTATTAATCGCCACCCACAAAAATTTGGCTGAAGAAGTGAAAAGTGGGGGATTCAGGGAAGACCTGTATTATAGAATTGTTGGTCTTCCGATAGAATTGCCACCACTCATAGAAAGAGGAAATGACGTCCTAATCTTGGCAAAGCATTTCTGCGAACTGTTTGCTAAAGACAATAATATGAATGAGCCTACCCTTACTCCTTCTGCTAAGGAACTATTGATGAAATACAATTATCCCGGCAATGTAAGGGAATTGAAATCTATCGTAGATCTAGCAGTGGTGATGTCCGATGGGAAGGAAATTAGAGAAGAGGACATCAGTTTCCCCACCGTTAAAGGAGATGAACTATATACGTCCATGGAGAAAACACTCAGAGAATACGAAGCAGATATTGTCACTTTTTTTCTCAAAAAGTATGGAAATAATGTAGTTGCAGTGGCCGAAAAGCTTGACATCGGAAAATCAACTATTTACAACATGAAAAAGTCAGGAGAAATCAAAATTTAAAGAAGATGTACGGTATTATTAACAAGGCCATCGAAGAATTAATAATTGAGAATTTCGGAGAAGAAAGATGGGAAGCCATCAAAGTTTCTAGTGGTATTGATGTGGATTATTTCATAAGCTTAGAGCCTTATGATGATGACATCACCTTTAAGCTTGCAGGAGCTACTGCCGAGGTAATGAATATTACACTTTCGGAGGTATTAATAGCTTTTGGAGAATGGTGGATACTCCGAACTGGCAAAGAGAAGTATGGATCGCTAATGGAATCAGGAGGGAAATCGCTAAGAGATTTTTTGATTCATCTTCCAAACTTTCATACGCGAGTTATGCTGATGTACCCCAAACTGACCCCGCCCGAATTTGAAATAACTCATCTTGAGGAGACCAGCATTCAGGTTCATTATCACTCAAAACGCCAAGGCCTTCAAGAATTTGTTAGGGGATTGCTTCAAGGGCTTTCCAAACTATACAAGACAGAGACGAAGATTGAACTTTTACAATCTAGAAATGACGGCAGTCACCATGAAGTTTTTAAAGTCAGTTGGCTATGATTAAAAATAGACCTCTGTCTCTTTCTCTCACAGAACTCAATCGTTTGTTTCCGTTTTTCTTGATGTTGGATCAAGACTTTAAATTGGAATCCTTCGGTACGAGTATGCAGAAGTTATTTCCTGATTTGGTTGCGGGTAAACATTATTCTAATGACTGGAATGTTGACCGACCATTGATTGACACCACTGAACCGGACCATCTGAAGATGGCATTAGGTAAGTTGGTTATAATAAGTAATAAAGCTAACCCAGAGCTACGTTTTAAAGGTCAACTAGAAAAGCTGGAGAACGAAAATAGTTACGTGTTTATTGGCTCTCTATGGTTTAATAATTCAGACCAATTAATTGAGTATGGATTGAGTGTAGGTGACTTTGCGCTTCACAATTCAATGATTGACCTCTTCCACGTAAAGAAGAACAACGAAATTTCAAATTCAGAGCTACAAGAAGTTCTTCAAAAAGTAAACGAACAAAAAAAGAGGCTTCTAGCGGATCAAAAATCTCTCCGAAGGAAAGAGAAAATGCTTCAGTCCATCGCAGAAGCTACAGATGAACTTTTGTCAAACCAGAATGTAAACGAAGCCATTTCTAACTCGCTTGGTATAATTGGAGCTTCAGTTGAGATAGGTCGTGTTTGTTTTTATGAGAAACATGTAGATCAAAACAACTCTAGCAAAATAGTGCTTCACTCCGAATGGAAATCTGTTTTAGTCAAAGAGGTAGAAGAAGATGTGGTGTCTAAAGTCATGTTTCTCAGTCAAATGAAAACAGCGGCAAAGAGGCTAACCTCAAGACTACCGTATGAGGCCATTTTTGCAGATTTAAATGAAGATGACCCGTTGAAAATGTTCATGGCACACAAGGGCGTTAAATCTATGATGATAGTGCCCGTTTTTGTGAACGACCAATTTCATGGAATCTTAAACTTTAAAGATTGTAATAATGAAAGAAGATGGTCATCTGATGAACAGAGTCTATTCAAAAGTTTCGCCAACAGTGTTGCCAGCGCAATCGAACGCAATGAAACAGCCAATGATATATTGAATACCAATAAGCAGTTAACTTTATTCCAGGGACTTATAAACAACTCTTCTGACCCTGTAGGTGTGGCACACCAAGATGGTAGTATGTTTTACATTAATAAAGCAGCTTCTAAGCGTGTGGGTATAGCGGTTGAAGACTGCACAAAGTATCATGTTTCGGATTTTAAAGAGCTTCTCATCAATAACGATACTTGGGACAACAATCTTAAAAAGTTGAAGGAGTTCGAATCTATAACGCTTGAAGGTGAGAATTTCGACCATAGTACGGGAGAGACACTTTCAGTGGAAACAACATTCAACTATATTAGAATCGGTGGTGAAGGTTTTGTTATTGCAAACTCGAGAGACACTTCTGAACGCAAAAAAAACGAGCAAAAACTTAAACTACAAGAAGAAAAATATCACAATATCATAGCCAACATGAACCTTGGTCTAATGGAGGTTAATCTGGATGACGAAATTCAATATTGCAACCGAAGTTTCACTGAAATGTCTGGATATAGTCTAGAAGAAGTTGAGGGTAAAAATGCCATTGAATTGTTTGGGCTAGATGAAAAAGACCGGTTTCTATTAGATAAAAAAGAAGAACGCAAAAATGGAAAAGCAGACAGCTATGAAATTGTTGTTAGGAATAAAAATGGAGATTTACGTTGGTGGTTAATAAGTGGCGCACCTAATTATAATGATGCGGGAGAGATTACCGGGACTGTTGGAATTCACCTTGACGTTACTGATCAGAAACGACTAGATAAAAAACTCGAATCCGCACTTTCTAAAGCAAAAGCAGCATCCGCGGCCAAGGAAGCCTTTTTGGCAAACATGAGTCATGAAATCCGAACGCCATTGAATGGGATTATCGGTATGGTAAGAGAACTTGGAAAACTTGATCTAACCCAAACACAAAAGCCACTTCTTGAAGGAGCAAAAAAGGCATCTACACATTTACTTTCTATAGTGACTAACATACTTGACCTATCAAAGATTGAGGCAGGTGAACTCGCAATTGATAAATCGTTATTCAGTCTCTATGATGTCTGCGATGACGTCAAGAATATTCTTTCGAATCAATTTACCGATAAAGGATTACTTTTTGACATAATCGTTGATACAAATCTGTCAAGATTCTTGATAGGAGATTCTTCCAGAATTAGACAAGTTCTTCTAAATATTGCTGGCAACGCTCTAAAATTTACCAATAAAGGGTTTGTGAGAATTAGCTGTAAGGTGAATAGGACCACCGAGTTCCATCAGGAGGTTGAGTTGAAAATTAGAGATTCAGGAATAGGAATGGATCAGAAATACGTGGACAGAATATTCACCAAGTTTCAGCAGGAAGATATTTCCCGTTCACGGAAATTTGAAGGCACTGGACTTGGTATGGTCATAACCAAAGAACTAATCGACCTTATGGGCGGTCGCATTTCCGTCAACAGTAAAAAAATGCACGGTACGGAAGTTACTGTACGCTTGACAATGCCCCTGGGAGAAGCGTCAAAGGAGTATTATTCAACTAAGCAACCAGACTATAAATTTTTAGAAAACAAACGTTTACTACTTGTGGAAGATAACGAGTTGAATCGGCTTGTTGCAACGCAGGTTTTGTTGCCTTTGAAAATGAAGATTACGGAAGTTGTAAATGGCGCTAAGGCAGTTGAGCTAATACGCACTAAAAAGTTTGATATTATCCTTATGGATCTTCAAATGCCAGTGATGGGGGGATTGGAGGCAACAAGAATCATTAGGTCTGAGTTGAAAAACCAGATCCCCATAATAGCAATTTCGGCCAATGCATTTAAGTCTGAGGTTGACGCATGTATGCAAGTAGGAATGAATGATTACGTTACAAAACCCTTTGACGAGCAGGACTTGCCTGAAGCTATCCGTCAACAGCTTGAGCAACCTGGCGAAGAAAGCTCAAACAGGAAGAAAACTGAAAGTGCACCACCACAAAAGCCTACCGCACTTTACAACCTTTCGAAACTCACAGAAATGAGTCGGGGAAATTCAGATTTTGTAAATAAAATGTTAGGTCTTTTTGTGGATTCAGCAATCAAATCTACACTTGAGCTCGAAATTGCAATGGAAAAAGGTAATATCGACACGATCAGGAAGTTGGCTCATAAACTCAAGCCTTCTTTGGATAATTTAGAAATCGATACTATTCATGTCGAAATCAGAAAGCTTGAAAGCTTCGAACCCAATACCCAATCTAACAAGCAACTTTCTGCATTGGTGAATAAAGTCTCCAATACTCTGGTGCAGACCTCAGAAGCTATCATACAGAACGAGCTCAGCACTTAAATTATAGACCATTCTAATGGTACAACCCTCTTTCCAAATTTTGGAAAGAGGGTTTTTTATTTGGAAAAAATAGGTTGTTTTAAATTACTAATCACTTGAATACTAACGTTTTAACATGTCGGTATAGCATTGGTATTGTTCCAGAAAAAAATATCATGAACGAATTGAAAATATTTTTAGTTGACGATGACTCATTCTATCTGAATGTTCTCAAACAGCACTTATTGAATCTGGGTTGTGAAAAATTGAGCCTTTACGAGAATGGCGTGGATTGTCTCGATGAGTTGACTGATAATGTAGATGTAATCTTCTTGGATTACCAAATGGCATCGATGACCGGTAACGAGGTCTTGCTTCAGATAAAAAGACTGGACCCTAATATATTCATCATTATGCTTTCGTCTCAAGAAGAAATCAAAATCGCTGTTAACGCGCTTAAGCTTGGCGCCTTTGATTATTTAAAAAAGGGCGATAACGAACCTGCTAGAATTGAGAATGTATTAGAGCGAATCATGCAGGTAAAAGACCTGATGGAACGGGAACGTCCAACTCTTCTAAAAGCCGTTTTCCAATACCTATGAGTATGAGATACCTCTTATGAACCATTGTCGTTTTAACCAACGTGTCCTGTCGTACTTCCACAGTCTTGATGGAAAGCAAAAAAGATAGAAGATTCAGCGTTGAAAACCTAGACCCAATTTTCTACCTAAATACGGAGTACGAATATAGGATAAGAGACAACGACAAGATTACAACGAGCGTTTGGGGTAAGGATGAACTGAGCGTAGGGTCTTCCTACGGCATATACAACTCTAACGAAGTTTACGGTAAATGGCTAATAGTCGATTCAGAAGAGACAATAGAGCTACCTAAGTTGGGTAGAATGTATGTGAGAGGTTATACTATACCTGAATTGAAGAATGCATTAAAGAAGGGTTACTCCCGTTGGATAAACAACAGCATTGTTGATGTGAAAGTGCTTAACAGGGAGATTACGGTTATTGGGGAAGTCCGCAATCCACAGGTTTTAACGGTTTACAAAGACCAAAACACCTTGCTATAGGCAATTTCTATGAGTGGAGGCTTCGATTCCTACGCCAACGTCAAGCATGTAAAAGTTCTCAGACAAGTTGGTCTTCATGTGAAGGTTGCTAATATCGATTTGAGTGAGTCTGGAGATTACTTTTTTCAAGAACATTCAACTCCACCCTGGAGACGTTGTAGTTGTTCCTTCAAAAAAGAACAAGGAGTTTGACAATCGTATTTCAAATTTAATCCCGTTCACTTCAGCAATTACATCAATAGCTATTCTGGCTGGTACCCTAATACGTTGAAAATGGAAGATAGCCTTAGAGTTCTCAGACCATATTTGCGAGGCCTACCACTAATTGTCATAGCAATGATGATTGGGTTACTGTCCGCTACGAAATACCTCAATTATACAACACCTATTTATGAAAGCACGGCCAAAATAAGGCTTGCTGACGTGAGTGAAGGCGTACCAAGTAGTAATCTGTTCAAAGACTTGGACGTGTGCATCATACAATAAGATAGCAGGTGAGATTGAAGTCATAAAGTCACAGATTGTAATGGAAAAAGCCCTGGATGGTCTCCAGTTCGATAAAGAGATATTCAGAGTAGGTAAGATCAGGTCGGTAGA
>JBLHEU010000146.1:0-7962 GCA_047614525.1 Bacteroidia bacterium
ACTTTACGACCAAGGTAATTTCTACAAACCAGGCGATATCAACTTTCTAGAGCCAATCAATCAAAGAATAAACGATACGTTCAATATCAGCGGCTCATTTCTTTATCTACTTTCTGGTTTGCATGTTTTGCACCTTTTCGGTGGATTAATTTGGCTTTTAGTGTTACTCGTATTATCCTTTGGAGGTAAAATATCAGCACAAAACGTGCTCCCACTGGAACTCGGTTCCATTTATTGGCACTTTCTTGATATTCTGTGGGTATATCTCTTCTTGTTTTTACTATTTATTCGTTAAAATTGCATCGACTTAAAAATCAGGTCTTTATAATCATTCTAAATAATGTCAGGACACGTTAGTCAAACAGCTGCTTCAACACACAGCGACCATGGTGCAGATCCATGGGGAGGAGGAACATCGCCATTCAAGATTAGTTATGGAAAAATGATGATGTGGTTCTTCCTAGTATCGGATGCATTCACATTTTCAGGACTTCTAACCGCATATGGCTTTATGCGTCACAAGTATGAAGATATCTGGCCTACGGCTGGAGATGTCTTTACACACTTTCCGATGTACGATGGCCACATAGAGCTAGCTTACGTAGCATTTATGACGTTTGTGCTTATTGCCTCCTCGGTAACTATGGTTTTAGCTGTAGAAGCTGGTCATAGGATGAAAAAGCAAAGTGTTCAATTCTGGATGGTACTCACCATTGTTGGAGGAGCAATTTTTGTTGGCTCTCAAGCTTGGGAGTGGTATCACTTCATTCACGGCACACCGCATGGTGCTTATCTCCTTGAAGATGGTGTAACCGTAATGCGTCATAAAGTTGATCCACACACATATGTTGTTTCTGAAGACGTATTTCTAGTGCCCGTAAACAGAGAAGGCAGTCTGAACGAGTATAGCGGATTTAGAGAAGTTACAGGTAACGAAGCAGCGGTAATGAAATCTTCAGCGGAACATATTCACGGTGCCAATCTAAAGCACAATGAGTACGGTATTCCACTATTTGCAGACTTCTTCTTCTTCATTACAGGATTTCACGGGTTTCACGTATTCTCAGGAGTGTGTATTAACTTCATCATTTTCTTGATGGTTGTAGAAGGAAAGTTTGAAAAGACCGGACACTACGAAATGGTTGAAAAAGTCGGTTTGTACTGGCACTTTGTAGACCTTGTATGGGTCTTCGTATTTACATTCTTCTACCTTGTTTAAGGGAATAGCGAATAGAAAAATCAAAAAAATCAGCTTGCAACTTGAAGCTTGCAGCTAGTAGCTAAAAAAAACAATGGACGCAAGAGACGATATTTACGAATACAGTTTAGATACCCACCATAGTGACGAGGCCGGTCAGAAAATGCGGAAGAAATTCTACTTCGTATTGGCACTACTTTCTGCAATTACAATTGTTGAAGTTGCAATGGGAATGATATGGTCTCGTGATGAGTCTATGAAAGAAATTCTTAAGTACTCTTTCATCATTCTTACGCTTGTTAAAGCAGGTTACATCACAATGATTTTCATGCACCTAGGCGATGAGAAGAAGTCGTTTCAATGGACAGTTCTTGCCCCATACTTCATACTTATAGGCTATCTGATTTTTATCTCGTTGGCTGAAGCGTTGTATGTTGGTAGCTTAAGACCCTTGATTGAAAACTATTTCGGTTTCTAGATGAAGGGTCAAACAGGGCCAAAAAAGTATCTGATACTATTTCTCATACTTTTTGCCCCAACAATAGCGTATCTTTTTTTTGTAAGGGGCGAGCATAATTTTGCTCACCTTCCTTTTATCACCTATACAGATGTTAATGGTGAAGTTCAAAAAAGGAAAGCTCCAGACTTCACGTTTGTCAATCAAGATGGAGATACTATTTCAAAATCCGATTTAGACGGTCAGATTTATTTAGTGGATTTTTTCTTCACTTCCTGTCCATCTATTTGTCCAGTGATGACTGCCAATTTAATGAAGATCGAAAATCGGTTTTCGCATTATGATGAGTTTGCAATCCTATCCCATACTGTAGATCCAGAAAGAGATACCCCCGAGGTTTTAAAGGAATACGCAACAGCAAGAAATATCACATCAAAAGATTGGCACTTCCTTACGGGAGAAAAGGATTCTTTGTATGCTGTGGCTTACAAGTACCTTTCAAGCGCCATGGAAGATGACTCCGCCCCGGGCGGGTTTCTTCATACAGAGTACTTTGTATTGATTGATAAGGAAGGTGTTATGCGCTCACGCGAAGATGATAATGGGAACATTATTGGTGTGTATGACGGAACCAACGCCCAACACATTAGAGATTTAATAGACGATATCAAGGTGTTAATAGCGGAGTACAATCTTGAATTAAAAAAGAACAACAAATAGTTACCCTGAGTGATTCTGAGTTTTTCTCGCAATTGTAAAGCCTGCCCTGAGCTGAGCGGAGTCTAAGGGAAGGAGGATGTGTTCTTAGCTTGTCTAAGCTGGAACATTCCCCTCTTCAGAGGGGTTAGGGGTGTGTAATTGAAGTAGACATCAAGTAGCAAGACAGAAATGAAAGACAAAACGGTTTTCAAAATTATTCTCGCTTTGTCAGTTGCAGTCTTTGGGCTCATTGTACTGCTTTATTTGTTACCAAAGCAAGAGTTCATTCCCGAATGGGCAAAGCTATTACCACTTTTAAATGCCACCATAAATGGAACCTGCTCACTTCTGCTAGTTACATCACTCTGGTGTATAAAGAACAAGAAGATTCAATGGCACAAACGGCTTAACATAACCACGTTTGTGCTTTCAAGTCTGTTTCTAGTCTCATACATCATCTTTCATTTTTTCGGTGTGGAAACTAAGTATCCTGCCGATAATCCAATACGACCGTTTTACCTCGTAATACTGCTAACCCACATTCTGTTGGCTGCAATAGTGTTACCGTTGGTCCTTGTTTCCTTTTACTTCGGATTAACAGGTAAGATTGAAAAGCATCGTAAAGTCTCTAAATTTACCTTCCCAATTTGGCTGTACGTAACAGTTACGGGTGTAGTAGTTTACCTGATGATTTCACCGTATTATCAGTTCTAATGAAAAATGAATCTAACATAAGCGAACGCGCAAGGCCGTACCCTGAGCTAAGTCGAAGGGCACAGCGTGGGTTGCTGTATTTAGTTGTATTTACTGCTTTCGCCCTTATGCTCATTCCAGAAACAGCAGAAGCACAATGCAGCATGTGCCGTGCGGTAACTAATTCAAACCAGTTATCAGATGATGCCTTCACAGTTGGCAACGGACTGAACAACGCCATTGTGTATTTGATGTTTACACCGTATGTAATGGCTACTCTATTTTTTTACGCCTTCTACCGAAAGCCAATTACAGCTTGGTTAAAGACCAAGTTTAGTAGCTAGTCCTAAAACCTTATTCCATAAAAAAAGCCCGACCAATTTGGTCGGGCTTTTTTGAAATGTTTTTTTAGCTTATCTCAATGAAACTGCTGCTGTTCCAATAACCGACTTATCGATATAAATCTCAATGGTATGCTTACCTGAAACAAACTTAGTTGTTGGCGCTACATAGTAGAGACATAAATCTTCAATTTGAGCATTGGTGTACTCAATCTTTTCAGAAATACTGTAGGTCATAGAACCACCTTCAAATTCAAACTCTTCTCCACGTCCTTTGGTAAGAACCTTTCCATCTGGTCCAACAATTCGTACATACACCGTTTTACTTCCAGCCTTGGCAATTGGGTTTTCGCTGAGCGTAAAGCAAATACGTAGCTTTTCAATTCTACTAGCCTTGTTATTCACTTTTTCTTTCTTTCCTCTAACGCCTTCTACAGCAATCTTATAAGCCGTAAGAACAGAACCCATAGCCACTTTATTAGCCAAATTCATATTCTCACTAGTAAGCTCACTATTCAAACCAGTCTGCCTAGTGTATTCGCCTTCAAGGTTTCCAAACTCGCCTTGCAGAGAATCATGCACGGCAAATAAACTATCGTACTGGGCCTCCATGGTTTCGTACTTTTCATTCATTGCCTTTAGCTGGCTTCTGTACCAACTCAATTTGGCCGCGTCACCTTTATACTTCTCAACGTCACCTTTCAGCTCTTCAATAAGGCTTTTTTGCTCCTCAAGCTCAGCGGAAAGGACTCCGTTTTCATCTTCAAGACCAGCATATTTTCCAAGCAGAACATCAAGCTCATCCGTCAGCTCATCTTTTTCAATTGTTAGCTGTTGCTTTTCTAAAGCAAGCTTTTGGTTGGCTTCCTTTTGTTCATAAAGCTGCCAAGCTAAAATGCCAGATAACACGAGTAGTATTACTGCAAGGATGAGAAATACCTTATTACTCTGAGAGTTTTCCTTGTCTTCCATTATTAGTTTGGTAGGTTATTCGCTAAAAGTATAAAAAAGAGGTAACTTAAAACTCGCTGGTAACAACCGTTTCAACGATTGCAACATTATGATAAACAAGGGGTTTTCAATCGTGGAAGATGTGCTTGGGTTATTCTATCCCAGAGTCTGTGGTGGATGCGATTCTCACCTTATGAAACATGAACAGAATCTTTGTTTAAGCTGTATCCATGGCTTACCCAAAACATATTTTTGGGATTATGATGTAAATCCTATCGAAAAGTTGTTCTGGGGTAAATTAGAAGTAAGTTCTGCTTGCACCTTTCTTCATTTCGAAAAAGAAAACGTAGTTCAGCATCTAATGCACAGGTTTAAATATCAAGGTAAATCTGAAATAGGAACAGAACTAGGAAGATTGTTTGCCGCTACATTAAAGGAGAAAAACTGGTTTACAGACTTGGACTTAATTCTGCCAATTCCTTTGCACGTCTCCAAGGAACAGAGGCGAGGATACAATCAGAGTGCTTTTATTGCTACAGGCATGGGTGAGGTTTTTGACGTTGCAGTTCACAATAGAGGAATGACCAGAATTGTTGCCTCAGAGAGTCAAACCCGCAAATCAAGATTTGATAGAACAGAGAACGTTGAAAGGGTTTTTCAAGTAGAAAACCCACATTACATCAAAGGAAAAAACGTTCTTCTGGTTGATGATGTAGTAACAACTGGTGCCACCCTTGAAGCCGCAGGTTTAGAGATACTCAAAGCTGGAGCCAAGCGGCTGTATATAGCTACAATAGCAGTTGCTTAGTCTGTTAACACTTTAACGTAAAAGCTTAGCTTTTATTTGTAGACCAACTTATGGTAATTGGCTATCTTTGCTGCTCATTCGTGCTTACCATCCATGTCGGAACGTAGTTACAACCAAGGAAAATTATTAGCGGGGGTCAACCTTCCAGCTGATTTGAGAAAGCTGAAAGAAAGCGAACTCGAACAATTCTGTGCTGAACTCAGACAATTTATTGTTGATGTAGTTTCAGTTAACGGAGGTCATTTTGGTGCCAGTTTAGGCGTAGTAGAAATGACTACCGCGCTTCATTATGTGTTTGATACACCAAACGATCAATTGGTTTGGGATGTTGGGCATCAAGCGTATGGGCACAAGATTATCACTGGTCGAAAGGATATTTTCCATACAAATAGAAAGTATAAAGGTTTAAGCGGTTTCCCGAAAAGGAAGGAGAGCGATTACGACACGTTTGGTGTTGGTCATTCTAGCACATCAATCTCGGCTGCTCTCGGAATGGCCGTTGGTTCGCGTCATAAAGGAGAGAACCAAAAGCAACATATTGCCGTAATTGGTGATGGAGCTATGACAGGCGGTTTGGCATTTGAAGGCCTCAACCACGCAGGTGTAGAAAACAGCAATTTATTGGTTGTCCTCAATGATAATTGCATGAGTATTGACCCTAATGTTGGCGCGCTCAAAGAATACCTTACTGACATTACCACATCTCACACGTATAATAAGGTAAGAGATGAGATTTGGAATCTTCTAGGCCATGTAAGCAAGTTTGGACCTAATGCCCAAGAAATTGCTTCTAAGATTGAAAGTGGTATTAAAGCCACTTTGCTCAAGCAGAGTAATCTTTTTGAGTCGTTGAACTTCAGGTATTTCGGACCAATTGACGGCCACGATGTAAATCACATGGTCAAGGTTATGCAGGATTTAAAAGATATTCCTGGGCCAAAGATTCTTCACTGTTTAACTACTAAAGGCAAGGGCTATCAGCCTGCCGAGGAAGGCGATACAACTAAATGGCACGCGCCAGGATTATTTAATAAGGATACGGGAGAGATTAAATTAGTTAAGCCGTCCGAACCGCAGCCTCCAAAATATCAGGATGTTTTCGGCCATACCATGGTTGAACTTGCTGAACAGAACGATAAAGTTGTTGGTGTAACGCCAGCTATGCCTTCGGGATGTTCTTTGAATATTATGATGAAAGCAATGCCAAATCGCGCTTTCGATGTGGGTATTGCAGAGCAGCATGCGGTAACTTTCTCCGCAGGAATGGCCACACAAGGTTTAGTGCCATTCTGTAATATTTACTCAACGTTTATGCAGCGCGCATACGATCAGGTTATTCATGATGTAGCAATCCAAGAATTGAACGTGGTTTTCTGCTTAGATAGAGGTGGGGTGGTTGGCGCTGATGGTGCAACGCATCATGGAGCTTTTGATATCGCTTTCATGCGATGTATTCCAAACATTAAGGTTACATCTCCTATGAATGAGGAGGAGTTGAGAAACTTGATGTACACTTCTCAATTGGAAAATGCAGGCGTTTGGTCCATAAGATATCCGCGTGGAACAGGTGTTATGCCCGAGTGGAATACTCCATTTAAAAAAGTGGAAGTTGGTACAGGAAGAAAAGTAGCAGAAGGTAACGATGTGGCTATTTTGAGTCTAGGTCATGTTGGAAACTACGCTGTTGAGGCAACAGAAGAATTAACGTCTCGTGGAATTTCTGCCGCTCATTACGATATGCGGTTTGCTAAGCCGCTAGACCAGAATTTGCTGCGCGAAGTGTTTAAGAAATTCACCAAGGTGATAACCATTGAAGATGGCTGTTTAACTGGTGGATTCGGAAGCGCCATTATTGAATACATGTCGGATAATGGTTACTTTGCTCAGGTACACCGCCTCGGAATTCCTGATCGGTTTGTAGATCATGGCTCTCAAAAAGAACTGCATTTAGAATGCGGATATTATAAAGATGATATTGTTGAAGCAGCCGTTAAACTTGTTGGAATTAGTGAAAAGGCCGCGGCTAGTTAAGCCGGTAATAGGCCTGTTATTTCTTCTTTCTCTCGGTATTCTTAACACTGATTGCAAAGCACAGAGGCTTGCTATTGGCGCAGCTAAAGGAACCAACAAGCATGTAATGTATTTAGAGTTTGGTGGAGCTGGTTACTTCTATTCCGTCAACTATGAGCGTTTACTTCTTCACAAACAGACATTTGCCATGTTTGCTCGGCTTGGTTTCGAGTATATTCCGTTTGGCACTGCCGATAAGCTAATTCACTTCCCGCTAGGAGTTAACTTTACATTTGGACAGAAAAAGCACCGAGCAGAGGCTGGTTTAGCAGCTTTGTTTAGAATGAACTTTGCCCCAGGTGTTGGCTTTGGCGAAGGGTTCTATTTGACCAATCCGCCAACACGAATTTTCATGGCACCATCTGTTGGTTATAGATACCATCATAGGCCAAATGAGTGGGGAGAATCCTTTTTCCTGCGTGTAACATTCACTCCAATAATTGGCATGGATGTTTTCCAAAGTAAGCCTTACTTCTTGCCGCATGCAGGAATAAGTATAGGCCGTACTTGGAGTAATCAGAATAGGAAGGGCAGGTAATTTCCTCGAAAACCTTTCAATAAAAACAAAGCCTCGCTATTTAGCGGGGCTTTGTTTTGTAGAAGTAATTATTCTTGGCAGATCTTAACTTCCACAAGCTTCACAATCATCAGGATTATCTAACGAGCATAATATCTGTGCTTGAGCATCAGTAATCGTAACTCCTTGAGCTCCTGTTTCAGCATTTGGTCTTGCAACCATAACTGG
>JBLHEU010000147.1:0-7934 GCA_047614525.1 Bacteroidia bacterium
AAATTGTCAATAGTCCAAACACTAGACTGAGCACGAAAAACGGCACTTTTTCAAGTAGCATTTTTCGTAAATCCGTTCTTCCTTGGTAATAATCTGCAAGAAGTAAGAACAGAGGTAGTACCACAGCTACGCTTTTGGAAAGTAATGATGCTGTGAAAAGAAACAGTGATAGTAGGTAGAGAATACTTCTATGTTTCTTCCTTCCAATAAACCAGAGCCAAACCAACATAGAACCCAAGAGGAAAAATGAATAGACTAAGTCCCTTCTTCCTGTAATCCAGGCAACAGACTCAACATGCAACGGATGTATTCCAAACAATAAAGCTGTTAGAATTGCAGTCCAAACTTGGTTGGTGAGTTGTTTGACTAAGAAAAACACTAAGGTTGTGACACCAAGGTGCAACACTAAATTAACCACATGAAATCCTAAGGGGTCCCAACCTCCAAACTTGACGTTTAATGCCCATGTAATAATTGGGATGGGCATGTACAACCCGTTTACTTCTGGGGTTTGAAAGATGAGCTTAATACGTTGCCAACTTAATCCCTTTACCAGATTATTGTCAAGGATATTCACCTTGTCATCCCAGTCTAACCATCCATTTGATAACGTAGGAAACAACACAAACCCCGTAATTAGCAAGACGAGGGTTAGGCTGATTAGGGGTCTGGATTTTAATAATTCTACCATGAACTTTGACCGTTCGAAAATAAGCACCATAAAGCACTTTGGGCTATGTCAGTTCGGTAACAGATAACTACTTTTCCGTCTCAAAGTGCCTGATCAACATTCCATATCTCCTGAAGCTAAGACGAAGAACAGAGTAGCCGTAGTTGCTGGCACGGTGATTTTGTTGCATGCCTTAGGGATTTTTTTCCCTGAGCAGATGTGGGGTTCTCACTATCTATCACTTTTACCTAGCTGGTTAATGTTAGCCTTTCTGGGAACGAGTATTGCCGGTATTGTCTTAACCTGGGAAACGTCTGATAACACCTTCGGTTCTGCAAGATTTGATTACGAATTTGTTTGGGGCAGATTATCCCTAATCATTCCACTTTTAGCAGGTGCATTTGCCAATTTCACCCCAATATTTAGAGACGTTTACGGAGACTCTTATTACCTAGCCAAGGAGCTAGAGGTCATGGTAAAAGAGTGGACTACCGAAATGACAGCCAATGCCCTCAACTACAATCCACTTGCTCCCAAGGAAGCAATCCGAACGTTTTACAATACCGCAAATTTCCTAGGTTATCTGTTCGAAGTCTCTTCTGCAAGTGTGATAAAGTATCTGCAAGTATTTCTCATTATTATTTTCAATTGGCTATGGTTAAACCTAGTGACAAGGAGCTGTAAACAATTCACCACACGAATAGTATTGGCTGGCGTTGGTTTTCTTATTCCTGTCGGGTTAGCATTTCATCAGCATTACGAAACCTATGCGTTACCATTAACCTTGTACATGGGGTTTGTTCTCCTTCTCAAGGTGTTCTTTGAAAGGTTAACACTCGGATACCTGATTGCTTTATTTGGCTATCTCTTGTTCGGACTGAAGTTTCACATATCCTTCTGGATACTCTCTCCCGCGCTGGTTTTATCTACTCTATTTTACTGGAGCCATCATCAAAAAAAGCTGAGCCTACTTCTCAGACCTAAATCGGTTCTGTGGTTGATGATAGTGCCTGGAATTATACTTGCTGGAGCTGTTTATGTTTGGAAAGGAAGTGTAAATGGAACCAGAATGGCGCCTATCGATAATCTCTATAATGCGCTTTTTGTTCCAATGTTTCCGTTGGAGCCTGCGCCATACGACAGATACAGTTTATTTGGCTTTGCTCATATCCTAGACTATCTACAAATTGTTTTCAGTTGGTCTCCGGTTTCTTGGTTCATAGTTGTATTTGCACTCCTTTCCAGAAAGTTCACATCCAGCTTAACGTCTTTCAATTTGACTCTAGTCGTGGTATTTGTTGCCATGCTAGCTTGGTTTTTTATTCTTAACCCGTTACTAGGGATGTCTGCAGATTGGGATCTATTTAGTTTTCCGGCTATCATTTTAATGGCGATAGGGGCTCAATTACTAGGTTCAATGGAAAGCGAGAAGTGGGCTAGAAAATTGGGGGCTACCGCTTTGTGTTTGTGCTTACTCAACCTTCCAGTGTTTATCGTAAACGCAAATCAATCTATGTTGTCTAAAAGGCTTGAAGTGCTTTTTAGAAACGATTTTAAGCACTTTTGGATGGGCTCTAGCACCCTTTTTGAAGTGGCCACCGAATTGGAAAGTGATCCTGCCAAAAGGTTGCAGCGCCAGACTAAAATCATTAACGATATGCAACCTTACGCAAATGAGAATGACGACTTAGAATACGCTGAGGTATTAAGACAAACGGGAATAAGCCATGGTGCGGTTGGCAATTTATCGAGTGCACTTGAATTGCATAAGACTGCCGAAAACTATGCGCCTGACCTTAGGAAAAACATATTCGACATTATAGTATTGTATTTTAAGTTAAACCGTTTAACTGAGGCGTTACCATACCTGGATAGGCATATTGCCAATCAGTATCCATCTCGCAGAAAAGCTGTGCTAATGGCAATACATGTATCTATTGCTGCTGGGGACTATGAACGTGCCAAATTCTATTGTGGTTCATTTTTGCAAAAATCTCCGAAGGATTCATTTTTACTCAAAGTGTATAACGCTCTTAGTTCCGATTCTCCTTCTGAGGCAATTAAGTTTTTTGCCAGTTCCTAATGCTATAATCGGAATATCTTTACCAAAGACTCTATACGGTCATTGTTTTGTAATCGCTGGTTAATCGTACTAATGGTCTTGTCGTTAGGGAATAGTTCCACATAAAGGCTGGCATACTTTTTTGCTGCTTCGTAGTCTTCAGATTCTAAAGCGCAATTAATAGCTATTCTTAATGCTTTTTTATCGTTCGGGTAGCTTTTTTCCACCAGAAATAAGGCCTGTTCTAGAGCAGCTGGATAATCTTCTAAAACAAAGCATGCCTCCATCAGGTATATCGCGAAGACAGGGTTGTCTGGATTGTTTTCTCTAACGTCTTCAAAAAAAGCACGCGCCATTGGGTAATCCCGAACCTTTCTTAAAAGGTTTAAACCTTCTTTTTCTATTCGTTCCTCACTCCAACCCTTTGAGCTTTCGTTATTTTCAATTGCTAGTCTAGTCTTTGACTCTGATAAAAAGTCAGCAATTACCTTAGAGTCTGGGTTATAGACTATAGCCTCGGCTAATCGCGCTTCAGCTTTTTCGTATTCTTTAGTCACTGTTAAATAGTAATAGCCATCGTCCATCAGCAAATTGGCATACATAGGGTCTTTGCCAGGAACTGCAATGGGTTTTAGCTCATCAAGAATTTCTTGTTTCCTAGATAGGTAGAGGGTCATGTTATCTGGAATTCCGAGAGCTGTTATTATCACTCGGCTAGAGTGTAAATAGTACGTTTTGTACATTCTTTTGCCAACGCTTTCAAGTCTATTAGACAAAGGCATGTCAGAAGCGTTAACAACAAAGAAGGGGCTCGCAACCAATAGTAGAGCCACAGCCGAGGGCATGAAAAAGGAAGGAGTTTCCAGCTTTTCGATTTGTGATATCAATAGGACGACCATTAAAAGTAAGACAGGTGCTGGAAAAGAGAACAAATCCCAATCCATTGGCATAGAAACCAACGGGTTAATCATAAAAAGCAGCGCAGTAAATAACAAAAATGTGGTAGACAGTATTATTAAAGAAGGGTTTCTGAGAACCAGCTTATCCTTAAACAGTACTGGGATACCCAAAGCCAATAACCAAGCAGCCCCAGACCAAGAAAGCATAGCATTGAAAAAATCTAAGAAGTGGTTCCAACTCAATAGGTTGTAGCGGTCGAGCGGGTAATCAGGCGATAGTATTGGCAGAAATAACCGGTCAATGTCTCTTACGTCATCGAGAAATCTGGGGTCATTGAAATCTTTAAAAACGAAGAAATAGAGCACCAATCCTAACAGGAATATTGGAATAATAAACCATTGCCAGGATGTTCTATAACTGATTGACTTTTTCCCGTTTTTAATCCGATAAAATTGAACTACGCTTAATAGCCATGCTGGGACAATTAGGATACAAAAAGGATGCAATCGGAAGCATACAATTAATCCAACAAATAGGAAAAACAAGAGGGTTCCACTTTTCTTTTTGTGTTGAACAAGCAGTAACGCCAACCAAGAAGTAAGAGCGAAAAATACGGGTGCATACGTTTCGGTATGGCCGTAAAAAATCTGCGTGAAAGGCGCGAACAGACCAGCACCAATCATAAGTAATTGCCATTTGTAATTGCTGAGGTAGTATTTTATAAAACCTATCCAGATGATTGTGTACCCAATGCCGCTTATGATGCCAGCCCATTTAAATACCTCTTGGTAAGTAAGGTCGTTAGAATAGGCAATTAGGCCATATATGTAGAGAATGGTTTTTCTTCCCATTGACGGCAAAAAACTAGCCGAGAATAACTCCTTATAAAACTTTTTGGGCAGTTTAGAAGGAGTGGTGTTTAGGCTGCTTCGATATTGAAACGCATCACCATACTCATCCAATGCAATGGGAAATGAGTTGAACAAAAACGCCATTAGCATGAGCCCAGCAGGGAGCCAAAGCCATCTTAGGCTTCCTTGTTTATCTGAGAGTAAGAGACTTAACTTTTCCGGAATACTGATGTGGTTTGGAAATAGAACTGTAACCCCTGCAAAGGCAAGAATTGCCATTCTTAATGCAACCGGAGTAAACGACAGATAATGAACTCCCCAAAGGTTATCTGGAAAGAAGAATGCTAGCAGGTGCAGAGCGACAATAAAAACGCCAAACGAACGGACGGGAGTAATCACTATAAATCTGGTTGTGACGGTTTGTGAAATAGTGTCAGCGACAACAGCCGATGCCATCAAAAGTAAGGGAATTGTAAGAGCAAATAGTCTTCGCTGAGGTGATGTTATTCGCTACTTTCGATTGTTAGAAAACAGTCATTGAAATGGCCATTATTAAAAAAGTTCTTACAACCATACTTCTCGTTTCCAGCTGTTTTGGCCTAAAGGCACAGGACACTTCCGCTGTAACCATTTGGATGGAAGCCATGCTGGAAGCAATTCGAAATGAAGAGGGTAGGCCAACTATTCATGCGAGAAATCTTTTTCATGCTTCTGTTGTGCTGTATGATGCATGGGCTGTTTATGATGATAAAGCAGAAACCTACTTACTAGGAAAAACGGTGCACGGGGTGCACTCTCCTTATGAAAAACCGATGCTTCTTAACGGATTGGATTTGGATAGCGCTAGGAATATAACGATAAACTATGCTATTTATCGGTTTTTATGGAATCGGTTCAATCAGTATTCAAGTAAGAATAGAACCATTCTTCAATTAGATGATCTGTTTGAGGAGTTAGGTTTTGACCGAAATTTTCGTTCTGTGGATTACTCATCAGGGTCGCCAGCAGCCTTAGGGAATTATATAGCCCAGTGCATGATTGATTATTCGGTGCAGGATGGCTCAAATGAGGATGACCAGCACCAAGTATTGCATTATATGCCTGTAAATAGATCCATCAAACCACATAAACCTGGCACCAATGGGATTAAGGATCCTAATAGATGGCAACCCATATCTGTTCGAGAATACATTGATAAACGTGGGTTTGAACCAGATTTATTAGAGTGGAATGTAAATGTTCTAACATTGAAGGAAGATATTTTCTTAAGCCCAGAATGGGGGGCTGTTCATCCATTTTCACTTAGGAAGGAAGAGGCTACCATAAATGAACGAGAAGGATTTGATTATATCGTTTATAACGACCCAGGTGCTCCTCCATACATTGACCTTACTACCGATTCCCTAGACAGCGGTTCCGAGCAATACAAATGGGGATTCTTGTTGGTTGCTCTTTGGTCTTCGCATCATGACCCAGCTGATTCTGTGATGATAGACATTTCTCCGGGAGCGATTGGCCCAGTTGGAAAGCTGCCAACTGAATATGCAGATTATCCCGAGTTGTTCGACCTTGTGAATGGTGGAATAAAAACGGTTGGACACAAGCTAAACCCGTACACAAATAAGCCATATAAACCCAATCTTGTTCCTCGAGGTGATTATAGCCGAGTTATTGCCGAATACTGGGTAGACGGAGTGAATACATACACACCGCCTGGGCATTGGGTAAAGTTGCTTCACGATGTGAGCTACCATCCAACATGCGCCAAAAAATGGCGTGGAGAAGGAGATAAACTTACTCAGCTTGAATGGGATGTGAAAGCTCATTTAACCATGACCGGAGCATTGCATGATGCAGCCATAAGTTCTTGGGGCGCAAAAGGCTGGTATGACTATGTAAGGCCGATTTCTGCAATTAGATTAATGGCGGAGAAAGGTCAATGTTCAGATACAACGCTTTCGAATTATCACCCTGCGGGATTGCCGATTGTTGAAGGGAAACTGGAGGTGGTAGCCGAAGGAGACCCGCTAGCTATGGATAAGGAGGAAAATGTGGGTAAAATGAAGATGTTAAGCTGGCGAGGCCCAGACTTTGTGCAAGATCAGTTAAAGGACAAGGCTGGAGTAGGATGGATACTCGTTGAAAACTGGTGGCCGTATCAGAGATACTCCTTTGTTACTCCGCCATTTGCAGGGTATACTTCTGGTCACTCAACGTTTTCAATAGCAGCAGCAGATGTTCTAGGCTCAATTACTGGTGACCTGTTTTTTCCAGAAGGATTAGCGGAATTCACCGCAAAAAAGGATGAGTTTCTAATATTTGAAGATGGACCAAGCCAAGAAATCACCTTGCAGTGGGCAACGTATAGGGAAGCCGCTGAAGAAACATGCTTGTCTCGAATTTGGGGAGGAATTCATCCACCAGCAGACGATATTCAGGGAAGAATTGCCGGTGAAAAGGTTGCTAAATCTGCAGTTGACTTTGCAGAGAGATACTTTGAAGGTTGGGTGGAATAAAAAAACACAGCAAGTAATACGGCTGTCTGAATTCGGAAATCTAACGGTATCCGATTCTTTCTAGTTGATCTAATACTTGATCAACTTCTAATCTTCCTTGAAGCGAGTACATTTCATCGCCTTTTTTCCAACCTACAAACATCATTGCTGGAAAATTTGTAGGGTAAAATTGTTTGGTAAATACGGTACCAATCTTTGAATCTTTAGAAGCAGACACGCAGATGAACCTGTCTTTTAGCTCATTGGTTACTACGTTGTTTTTGAATATCGTGTCCCTGTAATAGGTGGTAAGGGCGTCATCTTGGTCTTCCCAAATGAAGAAGAAGAAATCCTTCTCAGCGGCTATCGCCAGCTTGTTCATTTCGGCCAACTCAACATCTTCATAAAAGATTTTCTTTTTAGAAGGTTGCCCAAAAGAATGAACTGACCAACCAATGAAGGCTAGAACAATCACACTCAACCGAAGGAAATTATGCATGACCTGCGACTAGATTAGAAAGAGGAACGTTGAATTATTTACTTTGGCTATAACCTGAAGCAGCTGTATTAGCATTTACTTGCGCACGAAGCACGTTCATTTCAGTTTTAACGCTCTTCAAAGACGCCTCATACCGTTCCAACAAAGCTTGTTGGTTATTAATAACTGCTTCTTGGTCTTTTACTTTTTTGCTGAGTTCTTGAGTAGCTTTTACCAAAGGCACAACAAATTCTGCATATCGCAGACCGTAAGCTTCGCTTCCTCCTGAAGGTGCATCTACACCGCTAAATTCAAAACCGCTGCTGTTTGCTGCCGTTTCTACTTCTTGTGCTATGAAACCAGTAAATCTCATGTTGTTCTTCGCATCGGCACCACGTCTTAAACCTTCAGGTACTACACGCCCGTAGAAAGCTTCAATTGCATCAACATCATAATTATAAGTAACGGGTCTAAGTTT
>JBLHEU010000148.1:0-7880 GCA_047614525.1 Bacteroidia bacterium
AACCAGCCAAGTGTGCAAATACATTCTGTTTACGCTCGGTGTGAATACGCTGAAGCATTTGCAAAGAACCATCTCGTGTACCTCCGTCAGCACCGAAAGTCATTGTGAAGAAATCGGGCTTTAGCACAACTAGCTTGTCCAAGGCGGTTCCAATGTTGGCTTCGCCTTTTTCACTTTTCGGACGCGTCATTTCAAATGAAATGGTGGGTCCGTTTTTAGCTTTTACTAAGTCTATGATTCTCATGGCAATCGATTGAGCTAGACTCAACGGCCAAAAGAGGTTTGGGTTTCAGAAACTGAGATTAATCAGGCCCAAACTTTGGTGCCTTCCGTGCAGTTGGAGCAGATGTCAATTTCGCCTCTGCTTCGGAGAATTGAACTTCGGAATTCTTGGTACTTCTCTCCTTGCCAAATCTCGTCAAACGTGTTTTTCTTGAGGTCGCCCAATTGGTGCGTGGCATCTTTATCAAAACAGCACGGAACAACCAATCCGTCCCAAGTAAGAACGCATGAATGCCAAAGTTTCCAGCAATGGTTTAAAAGTGGGTTTTTGAGCGAAGTGTGCCCATCTGCCGTCTTCTTGTATCTGCTGTATTTCTGGTTATCAGGAATGAGATTGTTCGGGTCGTTCTCGTAATCGTAAATCTGCGCAGTTTTGAAACGAACTTCATCCACACCTACTTCTTTACCCAACTGTTTAACCTCTTCTAATTGATGCTCGTTCGGTTTTACAACCAAAAACTGAAAGATAACATGTGGTGTTTTCGAGTTCAACTCCTTCTTCCACTTCACCACATTCTTAGCACCTTCAATTACCTTTTCTAGGTTACCACCAATGCGATAATTCTCATACGTTTCCTGCGTGGTTCCGTCAATGGAAATAATCATTCTATCCAAGCCACTTTCTACAGTTCGCTTGGCATTTGCATCCTTTAAGTAATGTGCATTTGTACTTGTAGCAGTATAAATTCCTCGGTCGGAAGCATACTTCACCATATCCAAGAAATCAGGATTTAAGTACGGCTCTCCTTGAAAGTAAAAGATAAGATAAAGCAGGTCGTTTTTCAGCTGCTCCACTGTATCTCGGAAAAAGCCGTTATCCAACATTCCTGTTGGACGAGTAAACTCCCTCAAACCACTCGGACATTCAGGACAGCGAAGGTTGCAACTTGTGGTGGGCTCAAAAGAAACGCTTATCGGAACACCCCATTGCGTAGGCTTGCCAGTCCACTTGGTGTAGTAGAAACTGAACAGCACTTTTAGTGCGTTCCAAGCTCTGCGAAGGGTGACCTTCCGCATAAAATTGAGCCCATCTTTTATACTTCCGTTTAGTTCCAAGATTGAATTATAGCGTGCAAAGATACGGTTCAGGAGCGGCCCTGAAGCACTAAAACAAACTCACCTTTAATCGGGTTGTTCTCATAGTACTCAATCACCTCTGGAATCGTACCTCGAACAGTCTCTTCATGAAGCTTGCTTATCTCTCTTGAGATGGAGACAATTCGTTCTGGACCAGCCGCTTCAAGCAACTGCGCCAATGTCTTCAGAATACGGTGCGGACTTTCATACATCACGCAGGTTTCTTTACGTTCAATAATGTCTGCAATTCGTGTAGCGCGGCCTTTTTTGTGCGGCAGAAAGCCTTCGTAATAAAACTTCTCGCAAGGCAAACCACTGTTAACTAAAGCCGGCACAAAAGCCGTTGCTCCGGGCAACGTAATTACTTCGTTTCCTTGTTTTATCGCTTCGCGAACCAAAAGAAAACCAGGGTCTGAAATGGCTGGTGTACCAGCATCGCTAATCAGAGCAATCGTTTGTCCAGAATTCAACGCATCAACCCAACGAACAACAACTTTGTGCTCATTATTTAAATGAAATGGACTCATAGAAGTTCCAATCTCATAATGCCTCATTAGCTTTCCAGAAGTGCGTGTGTCTTCAGCCAAAACATGGTCTGAGTCTTTCAAAACCTGAATGGCTCTGAAAGTCATATCCTCCAAATTTCCGATAGGCGTAGGAACGATAAATAGCTTTCCCATTACAGTCTTCCAGCAAAATCAGTTAGTAATCGAAATACGTCTTCAAACTCCGTGAGCGGTAATGTTTCGGGAATATCGAACACATCATGATATGCTTGAATTCCACCCATTGTGTAAATGTAAAAGCACGGAACGCCAGCTTCAGAAAACGGATAGTGATCTGAAATGGCGGCCTTGCCTCGTTTCTTAACCTGCTTCAAATATCCCTTTTGATCGTTTATGCCTTTCAAAACTTCAAATTTCTTGGTGTGCACAGCTCCGTTTACAACCGTAATTCCTTCTCCACCTGTTCCAAGAATATCTAGATTGATTAGAAACTCAATCTCAGATAAAGGAAAAACCGGATTTTGAACGTAATGCATGGAACCCAACAAACCAGCTTCCTCACCTGCAAATGCTATAAATACCATAGAATACCTCGACTGATTCTCCTCAATGGCGTAATGCTTTGCTAGGTTTAGTAGCATGGTTACGCCACTTGCATTATCATTCGCTCCGCGAAAAGTCACATCCTTTCCCATTTTGCCCAAATGATCGTAATGGGCCGTAAACACAATGAATTTATCAGGATGCTGACTTCCTTCAACATAAGCCACCACGTTTTGTGTCCGGTGCTTCTTTTCAAAGTCTGCTTTAACATCAACCTCAATTTCTAGCGCTTTCGAGTTCCAAGCATCCCTATTCACAATAAATTGTGGAATTGAAGTTTGCTGTTTAGAAACCGACCAAGTCAATTTAGCATCTGTCAATCGAATTAAACCCTTCGCGCCAGCCTTCTTAAATCCTTTCAAAACCGACATTCTAATTGGCGGTGGAAGTTTTGCCATCAGACTATCCGCCAAAACCACAAAACCCTTATAGCTGGCTGTGCTATCAACCACACGTCCAGAAGGCGCTATTTGTGGCAAAGCATCTACATACATCAAGGTGTACTTACCACGAACACTAGGCGAAGAAGCCTCAATATGAAAGTCCTTTCCAGCCACCAATTCCCTTCCTCCGACAGAAAATTCCATCTTGCCAGGAAACGTATTTACAGGCATATTAAAAGTCTGGTAATAGTTGAAATCCCAGGCAAACAAATCATGCGCCTTAAACTCCTGCTCAATGTAATAAGCCGCGGCATTATCCCCATCTTCCACGTACCCGCGCCCCGCCATGTCATCTGCGCACAAGTCTTCCAAGGCCTGCCGTGCATACTGCATATCCTGCGCAAACGCCTGTTGTGTAAGCATCAAAAACGAAACGAAAAGCACGTATCTCATTGTGGCTGCTAATTTACCTGAATTGAACTTTCTTTGAAAGAGCATTCTAGTATGGGACAGACTGGCTTTCCCAACGATTATTTTCTCTTCAGAAAAAAGTGTGCCGTTTCCTTTTTCGATAAACAAGTGGTGGTAATTCATGTTTACGCTATTCATCGTAAGCTATTGAATTCACAAACTTTAATTTCGCGTCCCCGATGAATTTCACGTTAAGAACATTTTGTCTTGTTTTTGTCTTGCTAGTAATGCCGATTTGGCTGCTGGCTCAAACTCAAACTATTCGAGGAGTCGTAGCTGATTCCGAAGGTCGAATGCCAATTATTGGTGCAACTGTGGTATTAGTGGGAAGCGATCCACTTGTTGGAACCACAACCGATGTTGACGGGAAATTCAAGCTACCTAAAATCGAAGTTGGGCGGCACGATTTGCAGATAACTTATTTGGGTTATGACACAAGAATGCTTTCGGGAGTGGAACTTTTAGGAGGGAAAGAGCTGGTTCTAAAAATTGAGATGACTGAACGCGTTGTAAAGCAAGGTGAAGTTGTTGTTTCTGCCTCAAGAAGAAAAGAAGAGGTTCTGAATACCATGACCACCGTTTCTGCAAGAGTTTTCTCTACCGAAGAAGCAGAACGCTATGCTGGAACTAGAAATGATGTTTCTAGAATGGCTACCAACTTTGCTGGTGTTAGAGGTGCTAATGATGCAACCAACGATATTGTAATTAGAGGAAACTCGCCAACAGGTTTGCTTTGGCGATTAGAAGATATAGACATTCCAAACCCAAATCACTTTGGAAACCTAGGCTCAACTGGTGGGCCAGTTAGCATGCTTAACAGCAATGTTCTTTCAAATTCTGATTTCCTAACAGGCGCATTTCCATCTGATTATGGCAATGGCCTTTCTGGTGTTTTCGACTTAAGAATGCGTTCTGGAAATAACGAGAAACACGAGTTTCTGGGCCAGATTGGTTTTAACGGAATTGAACTTGGTGCCGAGGGTCCTTTTTCTAAGAAAAGTGGTGCTTCATATCTGATTAATGCCAGATATTCTACGCTGGCTCTTTTTGCACTAGGAGGCGTAGATTTTGGAACGGGAGACGCTGTTCCAGAGTATGCGGATGTCAGTTTCAAGGTTCGGGTTCCGACAAAAAAGGCAGGTATTTTCGAAGCATTTGGATTGGGAGGAATCAGCAGCATAGAATTCATTGCTAGCCAATCTGAAGACGGAGGAAGTAACTTTTACTCGCAGGGTGGAATTGACATTTACGATAGAACAATGACTGGCGTAATGGGCGTTTCTCACACGTACCTTTTTAAGAACAACAGTTACATTAAAACCACCATTGCCGGAAGCACACAAATCAATCAGGATGTAGTAGATAGTGTAGACGTAAACAAGAATCCGTTTGAGTGGTACAAGCAGAATTTTCAAGACCACAGATTTCAAGGTTCCTCTTTTTACAAGAAGAAATTCAGTGCCAAACACAACCTAAAAGTTGGAGCAAGAGCCACCGTTTTTTACTCTATTCTTCAAGATAGCGCTTACATCCCAACTTGGGACGATTATGAAACGCTAACCGATTTTGATGGCGTAACTGCGCTCATTCAACCATACGCACAATGGCAATGGCGTTGGAATGATTCCTGGACAATGAATTCGGGGGTCCATGGTCAGGTGCTCACCCTCAACGGTTCTTATGCTGTTGAGCCAAGATGGGGTCTTCAATGGAAAGTGAACCCTAGGCACAGGCTTTCTGTAGCCTACGGTTTGCACAGCCAAATGGTGGCATTAGACAAGTATTTTCTTGTAATGGAGGATTCTCTTGGAAACAAGGAAACACCAAATAAAAACCTTGATTTTGTACGTAGCCACCATGCTGTTATCGGGTACGATTGGAGCCTGCCTTTTGATATGCGCATTAAGATTGAAGCTTACTACCAATACATCTACAATGCAGGAATAGATAGCGATAGCAGCTCCTTTTCTACACTTAACATTGGTAGCTTTTCTCAAGAAGGGCCAGACAACATTATTAATGGCGGTACCGGAACCAACTACGGTTTGGAGTTTACGTTTGAAAAGTTCCTATCCAAGGGATATTACTGGTTACTTACTGCCTCGTTGTATGATTCTAAATACATAGCAAGCGATGGTGTTCAACGAAACACCGTATTTAATGGGAACTACGTTGTAAATGTGTTGGGTGGATATGAGTTGAACTTGAAAAGAAAGAATCCCAAGGTAAAAACTGCTCCGGCTCGTTTTGCGGTAAAAGAAAAGCGCTTGGCCCGATGGGAAAAGAAACAAAGTCGTAAAAAAGCAACTAGTATTTCGTTAAAGTTTGATGCCAAGTTTACCATAGCTGGCGGGTCTCGCTACACACCAATTGACCTAGAGGCTTCTTCAATTGTAAAGAGAGCGGTTTATGTTGATGAGTCTGCATATTCTAAGCAGTTCGAACCTTATTACCGATTGGATCTCGGCCTTACACTTAGAATGAGTCGTGCTAGAATTACTCAAGAGTTTTCGGTTTCTGCGCAAAACGTAACGGATAAACAAAACCCGTTATACAACCAATATAACCCTGACGAAAATAGACTGGTAAATGTGAATCAGCTAGGGATTTATCCTTTGATGCAGTACAAAATTTTATTCTAGCTCACTCTTCTACTACGCCCATTTTGATGGCGTATTTCACTAACCCAACCACGTTTTTAACATCTAGTTTTTTGATGAGATTACGTTTATGTGTATCCACGGTTCTAATTCCGCAGTTAAGGTGCTCAGCAATTTCCTGATTTGTGAATTCTTGGGAGATGAATTTCAAAACCTCCCCCTCTTTCTTAGTCAGCATTGGACGAGAAACCTTGCTGGTTTTAGCAAACGCGGTCGAAATCTTATCCAAAATATCTCCGCTAAAATGCTGTCTTCTAGCGGCCACATCTTTAATTGCTTGAATAATCTCTTCTTTGGTTGAATGCTTTAGAATGTAGCCAGATGCTCCTGCTGATAATACTTCCTTAATAAACCTTGGCTCGTCATTAATGGTTACCGCTAATATTCTAGTCTCTGGCTTTTTCTCTCGAATTTCCCTAGTAGCCTCTACGCCATTCATAAGAGGCATCATAATGTCCATTAGCACTACATCAATTTCGGATGCCTCACATTTTTGCACGGCATCTAGGCCATTCTGGGCAACATCAACCACTTGTATGTCCGGCTCGCCTCCAAGCAAAGAGGATAAGCCATTACGTATCATTTCGTGGTCATCTACAATTAATATTCTAATCATGTTTTATGTAATATGATAATGGTATCTCAACCGTTGTTACTGTTCCTTTTCCTGGAGAAGAATCTATGTCTACTGTTCCTTCAAGTACTTCAACTCTTGACTTTATGTTACGCAAACCAAAGCCTTTAACGAATTTTTTAGTGTTAAAACCACTACCATCATCCTCTACCATTAGCATTAGCGACTTATCGTGATTTATAAATTGAACGAATATTTCTGTTGAACTTGCATGCCTGATTGCATTATTAACTAGCTCTTGACAAATTCTAAAGAGGGCTTTTTCAATCTCGGCAGGAAAACGATGGTCAAAATCTACAAACTCAACTGAAATTTTAACGCCCAAAGTCGTATTCCATGAATCTAGTAAATCCTGAACCGCAGGTTTCAACCCAAACTGTCTAAGCACATCAGGCATTAGGTTTCTAGAGATGTTTTTCACTTCTTCGAAGGCTACCGCTACGTTTTCCTCTAAAACTTGAATACGAGATAATACCTCCTGATTAGGATTTACGTCTATTTCGGATTTAAGGTGTTGTAGGTTCATTTTTATGGCAGTAAAAAGTTGACCCAATCCATCATGAAGCTCTCGAGAAATTCGCGTTCGCTCATTCTCTTGACCTTGAATAAGCGCTTCCCGAGTTTGCTGTTCAAATCGTTTGGTTTCAGTAATATTTCTACCGATACAAATTACGGTAATTACTCGTTTTCCACTAAAAATTGGTGATAATGCCACGCCAAACGTTAAATATCCTCCTCTGTATCTTTTTAATTTAATCTCTGTTTTAAGAGGTCTTCCTGTAGCAAACACCTTCCGAATCAGGTGCATTGCCTTTGGGACGTTTTCAGGCAATAACACTTCGTTTAACATAAGCCCTGTCCATTCAACACCGTTTGGTATGTCATCGCTCTTATTAGCCGAGATGATATAACCTTCGGAGTTCACAGTCATAATCACGTCATCGGCATTCTCAATAACCGACCGCCATCTAGATTCCGAAGTTTCAAGCGCTTCTTGCGCTAGCTTTCTAGTTGTTACGTCTGTGCCTGTAGCCTGGTAGCCAAGCAATATTCCTGACTTACCGTGAAAAGCAGTTACGGACCATTCTTGCCAAACCATGTTGCCCTGCTGATCAAAGTTCCGATACTCCCAAGTGTCAGAGGTATTACTAGCAGAGAGTGACTCTAAATTTCGTTGGGTTTGCTCTAATTGAAATGGAGGGAACAGAGTACTAAACCTCACCGACACTCCACGGTCCTTAAATTCAAAAAACTGCTTAAACGC
>JBLHEU010000149.1:0-7838 GCA_047614525.1 Bacteroidia bacterium
GGTGTGGATCATATTCCCATGGGTGAATGTAAAACATGTTGGGCTTTCCTTCTTTGGCCCGCTGCTTCAATCCATTGCTGGTAAGCATGTACGGGAATAGGCGAAAATAAGCACCTCCAATCCCAAGGTTTTTGGTCAGTAATTTGAATGTAGAAACGGGAAACTCGGTCAGACCGTTTTCCTTTATAGTAAAGATTTCATCTGGAGTAGTGGAGATACCATAACGCCAAGTTTTAACAGGGGAAATAGAGCAATCAATGGAATATCCCTCTTCTTTCAGAATGTCTAATGCCCAAAGCGACTTGTTGGTAATGGAGAAAAATGGCGCTCTAAATGAAGTCACTTCGCTTCCTGAAATATCTTCTAAAATTTTCTTGGTTTTGCTGATTTCTTCTCTAAAAGCATCTTGACTCAAGTCGTAAACTTTCTCATGAGAATAACCGTGTGAAGCCATTTCGTGACCAGCATTGGTAATCTCTTTAATGAGCTCAGGATATTTCTCACCAATCCATCCCAGGGTGAAAAACGTTGCTTTAGTATTGTGTTTATCCAACAATTCAAGCAAAGGGTCAACACCCTTTCTAATTCTGTCGGTGTGCTTGTTCCAAGAATCAAATGGGAGTTCAATGCCCTGATACCAATCTTCAAGATCTACGCTGAATGCATTCATGGAGCGAAAGTTAGGAATTTACGAAAGGTTTAGCCTTCATGCTTGAGTGGTTAGTTTTAACTTACGCCCAAGTTGATGATACGTGAAATTGTTAAGCCTAAACTGGCTGGGGTTATAACCGCTTTAGCAATTGCATTTCTTGCAGTCTTTGCGGCACAATACATTCCACTTTTCGGTCCTATTTTACTTGCGCTCATATTTGGAATGATTGCGGGAAACACCTTTTTGCAATCTGATAGGTTAAAGGCTGGGTTAAAGTTTTCTGAGAAAGTAATATTGGAGATATCCATCGTTTTATTGGGATTCGGTTTTGAGGCCGATAGTTTTGAGAAGCTCGACATTACATTGATTGTATTCATACTTATCAGCATAATTCTAGTGCTTGGTATTACAGTTGGGCTTGGAAAACTGTTTGGAATTAGCACAAGACTAAGCGTGCTTGTAGGTGCGGGAAGTGCTATTTGCGGATCTGCTGCAATAGGTGCCACCGCTCCGGTTATTCGCGCTAGCGATGAAGAAGTGGGTTTGTCTATGGGCGTGGTGAACTTACTTGGAGTAGCGGGATTGGCTGTGCTTCCTGCAATTTCGGTCTTTCTCGGTTTTACAGATTTTCAATCTGCCGTTTTGCTGGGAGGAACCTTGCAATCAATCGGCCATGTGGCGGCTTCAGGCTTTGCAATGAATGATGTGATAGGAGAATGGGCCATGGTGGTGAAAATGAGCAGAGTTATTTTTCTGATTCCGTTATTGATTATTCTATTCTTTGCCGGAAGGAGTGCGGGTAATCAGGGTAAAGTCAAGTTCCCTCTTTTCATCTTCTTTTTCGCTGGTGCTGTCTATCTCGCGCAGCTTAATCTGTTTCCAAATCAACTCTCGGGTAAACTGGCTTATTTAGGAAGTTTTCTCATGGCTCTTGCAATGGCTGCCATCGGAGTTGGTATCAGAATTAAACCGCTACTACAAATAAGCACAAAAGGAATTGTTCTTGGGACAATCGTATTTACACTTCAGATTTTGATGTTTGTGGGGTTTGTATCGTACTAGATTTTAATCGAACTGATTAACCTTCAGTCGGAATCCAACTCCATGAACATTCTCAATCTGAATGCTTTTGTCAGCTTTTAGGTACTTCCGAAGTTTGGATATAAAAACGTCTAGACTTCTACCGGTGAAGTAATCTGCATTGCCCCAAACAGTGCTTAGAATAAGCTCACGTTTAACGGTTTCGTTGGCGTTTTGAGAAAGCAGTTTGAGCACATTAGATTCCTTCTGGGTAAGCTGTTTGGATTCGCTTTTATGCTTGAGAAGGAGGTTAATGGGCTCAAACTTAAATGTGCCAATATTGAATTCGTTTTGAAGACTGCTTTCTGAGTTAGGGTAACACCTAGCCAAAACGGCCTTAATTCTCAACAGGAACTCTTGATTGCTAAATGGTTTTGTGATGTAGTCATCCGCGCCAGCCTGAAAACCTTTAACACGGTCGGTTTCCATACTTCTTGCAGTAAGAAAAATGATTGGAGCTTGTGGGTTTGATGCCTTTAATTCCCCACCTAAAGTGTAACCGTCTTTTTTAGGTAGCATTATGTCTAGCACGCTTAAATGCGGTTGAAAATCAGAAAACAGTTTACCGCCTTCTTCACCATCTTTTGCCCATCTAACTTGGTAGCCTTCAAGTTCTAATAAGTCATTAACCACGAAGCCAAGATTCTCATCATCTTCAACCAACAAGATTCTGTGCATACCGTTTTCGCTCATTTCAAATAGGGTAGGAATAGTGTGAATTTGCTTCCGCTTTCGATACTCTCGACATTAACCGTTCCTTGATGAGCTAATACTAAAGACTTAACGTAATAGAGCCCAAGCCCGAAGCCTTTTACATTGTGAATATTGCCGGTAGGAATGCGGTAAAACTTTTCAAATACTTGCTTTTTCTGACTTGGATTAATCCCAATTCCGTTGTCTGCTACAGAAATGGTAATCCCTTTTTTAGAGTCTGTTGTGGTGATGGTTATTTCCGGAATCTTATCGCAGTATTTGATTGCATTGTCTAGTAGGTTTCTAATAATGTTGGTGATGTGCAGTTCATCAACCTTCATATCAGAATTGGTTGCTTGGAGGTCAAAATGAATCTTTCCATTCTTTTCGTCAAGCAACAATTGAACACCAGTTGCGGCTCGTTCAATCAATGCATTAATGTTTTGCTGAGACAAACTCAAATCAATCTCATTCTTGTCAAATTGAGCCATCTGAAGCACTTTCTCAACTTGCAATTTTAGCCGATTACTTTCATCAGCAATCATCTGGTAATACTTGGCTTGCTTCTCAGGATTATCTTTTAGGCTTCCTGATTTAAGCAACTCTGCAGAAGCGGTTATTGTAGAAATTGGAGTCTTGAACTCATGCGTCATATTATTGATGAAATCGTTCTTGATTTCCGATAGCTTCTTCTGTTTTAATATCACCCAAAGGGTATAGGAAAAGAAGATGATAACCACAAATAATATGCTAGAACTGAAGAGCCAAATGGTCATTTGACTTATTAGATAACTGTCTTTTTCTGGAAAGTAAACCCCAAAATAATGGCTGTCTCTATCCCATTTAGGGACAGTTGCTTTTTCAGACCTTTCGGTTGGTTCTTTAGACAGTGTAACCATGCCGCCATAAACCATGCTGTCTGTAAAGCAATCGTAAATACTGTATTCGAAATTGGTTTTAAGATTCCTACTTCGGAACTCGTTATCGAGCAGGCTCTCTAGTAAATAGGGATGAAGTGTGTCGTTGGTGCTTACAATGAAATAGTTTGAAGATAACTGCGTAACAGGAGGGACATCTGACGAGTCTTTGTTGAGCAGCATTATCTCTTGGGCAACTGACCTAAGAGCGATATTAACTCGGTCGTTGAACTCACGTTCGCGTAAGTCAAAGGCTTTGTCCATCCAAAAAAGCTGTATTACAAACAACCCTACGATGGAAACCATAGCAAGCGCAATTACAATACGGATGGTTCTTCTTGTCACGGTAGCGAAGTTACAGAGAGTTCTTGCTTAGAATCTTAACGATGTGTTAAAGTAAGTCTGTTTTGCTAAGCCCTGTTTGAGCAGTCAAAAAGGCTTCTTTATTTCTGGATTAAAAGCCTTTGGCTGGAAACAAATTCTTCTGTTTGAATAGAGATAGTGTAAATCCCGTTGTCAAGATTAGACACGTCAACTGTATTTGAATCAGATTTTCTCAAGGTTATTCTTCCTAATGAGTCATGGATTTGAATGCTTTTAATTAGGTATTCGGATTCAATTTTAATCAAGTCAGTTACTGGGTTTGGGAATAACGAAAACTGGTTTTGAGTTTTATCTGAAACTGCAGTTTTCATACATTCATTAACACCAAATGTTTTTCCATCTAATTCCCAAACTGGGTCAATATCTATACACAAATGGGTTAGGGCAGTGTACGGAATATCTACCATTTCTGGAATGGCAGATTGATCGTAGCACGTTTTTTCAGAGCCAGTAGTTTGCCAAGAAACACCTCCTGCAAAAACTGCATGATTAGAACCAACATTGGATAAAGCAACCGTACCGCTATTATCGGCCAATGGCCAATGGCCAACCAAACTGAGATTAAATGGATGATTTGCATCTAAATCAGCACACATGTAATCCACTATTGCGTCTTGGGTAAGAGCTAAATTCCACATTCTAACTTCGCTCAGACTCATTTCAATTCCATGACTATAAGTAGTTGTTCCATCCTGACCAAAGCATAAACCAAGATCAGAATCAATTTCAATACCTCCGATAATTGTTGTTTGATCCGTTATTGAACCATCCTGATAAGCCGTTATATCTCCGTTTCTATCAACCGTTACCGCAAGGTGATGCCATTGGCCATCGTCAATTGTACTGCCGTCTAAATCGTATCGAACAATGTCACTTCCAATATTGAATTTCCAAGTGCTACCATCCGTTGTCCCAGCCAAAATGAAGCCTTCATTAAATCCATTGTCCCAGTTTTTATTGGAGATGATTGCAGGGTCTCCTGACCATCCGTTTGTTTTTACCCAGCATTCAACTGTAAAGTCGTTTTCGCCAATCTCTAAATTTCCAGTAGGGTTGCCGCAATCTAAATAGGTTAATGTGGTGCCATCTAAATCAACATGGGCACCTGAATTGTAGGTGGTTTCAGCTAAAGAAGTCTCACCTAATTGGTCTACGGCTCCTGCTGCAATTATGAAGATGGTTCTTTCTTCTATGCTCGCACCACCATGTCCAGAAGCATTACCGCCATGATCTGTTGAAACCATGACTAACCAGTTTTCTGAAGCATAATTAGGGCGATTATACAAAGCAGTTAGAGCAGAACCGATTCTAGCATCTACGGTTTCAATTGAAGCTACATAAACGGGTTCTGTTGATAGATATCCTACATCATGTCCTGCATGGTCTACATCATCAAAATGAACAAAAACAACATCTGGGTTATCGTTGGTTAGAACGTCAACCACTTTGTTCTCTACCTCCAAGTCAGAACCATAGGTGAATTGCTGTTCTCCAGCATTAAAGTTAGACAGGTGCGTGTTAATTGGCCCCCAATGGACTATGGAATATTTGTTCAGGCCCGGAACTTGGTCGTTTATTCGCTTGAAAAAATGAGGGTAATCTAAATCCTGACCTATGTAGCTATTATCATTTACTCCATGCTTGTCACGCCATACACCAGTAACCATTGATGTCCAACCAACACCACTCCAAGTTGGAGAAGCTGTTAAGCCATTTAGGGTGTAATAACCTGTTTGCATCAGGTTATCCATGTTTGTAGTTGTAGCAGATGCAATTACATCGGCTCTACAGCCATCAACCCCAATAATTAACAGCCTAGCATCCTGTGCTTGGGTAGTAATTGAAAGGCTTAAGGCAATTAATAAGGCTACTGTAAATTGTAATTTCATTCATCTGACTTTCTATCGAAATTAAGTGATACAGAATTGATGCAGTAGCGCATTCCGCCTTTGTCAGAAGGGCCATCTGGAAAAACATGACCAAGATGACCGCCACATGTTCCGCAGACTACCTCAGTCCTCATCATTCCAAACGACCTGTCTATTTTTTCTACAACAGCACCATCCTCAGCTGTTTTGTAAAACGCTGGCCAACCGCATCCGCTGTCATATTTAGAACCAGAGTCGAATAGTTTGGTTTTGCAGCCCGAGCAATGATATGCACCATCTTCGAAATGGATGTCGTATTCGCCTGCAAAGGCTCTTTCAGTTCCTTTCTCTCGTAGAATGCGATATTCTTCATCCGTTAGTTGCTTGCGCCATTCGGCATCTGTCTTCTTTACTTTTTCTTCCATTGTATAAAATCAAAAAATCCCCGCCAACAGGCGAGGATTCAATGTAACATCAATTTTTCTGACTTGTTTACTGAATAATCAGTTTTTCGCGATTGAGAACTCTGTTTTCGTCAGTAATCTGAATGAAATAGATTCCTGAACTTAACTCGTTCTTATTAATGGTTAAGCTGCTTCCAGTTACGTTTCCGTAATCTCTTACTTTCTTGCCAGAAGGGTCAATTATTTCAACATTAATAGTGGCACTAAATCGGTTTTCTATTTTCAGTGTAGAAGTAGATTTCATTGGGTTAGGGAAGAGGCTAAGTTCAATTCCTCCATTATCCAATTCGTCAATTCCGGTGTAAGCAATAAAGCAGGTGTTAAATGCATCTACAGAAGTAACCGTCTCTTCATAATTCTGATTAACAATTGATGTAATATCAGAGATGCAAATTAGGGTATCGGTTAAAGAGAAGTAGTGAATTCGACATAACGGGGTAGGAAATTGGTACTTAGGAACCAAAGAATCCTGATAGCTAATACCAATAACCTCCGTTCCTCCTAAGCTCCACTCTGGCGTAATAGGATAGGCGGTAGGGTCAACTAAATTCTCAATGCTTTCGATTGTGATACCTGACATTTCGAACTGATAAGCAGCAACAAAATTGTCGGGGTTTTGGATGTAGATATCAATAAATTGTTGATTATGGTCTACATGTCCAATGCTTAATTGAACGTTGTTGAAAATATTTGTGATTCCATACGGGAAGTTACAGTGGTCGTGTGCTGAGCCTGTAATATGGCCTTCGTTTGTAAGCGAACAATCAACCAAAAGTGCAGCATCATAAACGTCAATATCGCCATCGCCATTAAGGTCGTTACATTCAGTTGCGGTAATGTCATCGGCCAAAATATCCGCCACATACATTTGAGCATCGATAACGTTTTGAATTGTATCAACGTTGATGTCTCCTCTAAGTATTGGTCCGCCACATACTCCTTGACAATCTGGTTGCGCTGGGCCGTAAATCTGACCATTACAATCTACGTAAGGATCACAATCTTCTAGCTGCTCTACATATGCAGCTCCGTTTGCGTCTCTTCCAACATAGATGCAAAGCTGCGCCCAGTTGTTCATAAGGTTAGTCTCAACATTGCCCAATCCATCTGGGTCATTATCCCAATTTGTGGTGTTTACAAACGTATAAATACCTGTATCGATGTCAGTAATATCAATCCACTGGCATGATAAGCCAGAAGAGTAGATATCTCCACAACCCGCTGAAATACCCATTGTGCTGCATCCATATTGAGCACTTCCGCCACCTGAACATTCTAAGTCCATTACGCAGAATCCATTTTTGAATCCGATTGGAAGTTCAATACCATTTACATCATATAACTTGTATTCGGCATAACCTTTATAGTGAGTATGGTTATGGCAGTTTACAAAGTCAAACTGATCAGGGTTGGCACTTGGACTCCCAATGTAATAATCGATGTTTCCGATGTTTTGAATGTGTGTGGTAAAACGAATAATATCTCTTTCTCCATATCCGTTCATGCAACCTTCCTGCACCTGACAATCGCCAGAAGGAACGTTCATGCTTGACATATAAAGTGATGTCGAAAGCACGTCTTCTAACACAATAAGGTCTGGTCCGTCTGGGCAAGCTGGGTCACCAGGGTAAATGCAGTTCCCATCAGTAACGGTTGCCAATGGATTGAAATTACAAGCGGCAGCATCCATGCAACCAACAACGGGGCCGTTGTATGTAAGAGACCATGAGATAGAACCGGTACAATCTCCATTGTCACTTCCAATTCTAATCCAGTACTC
>JBLHEU010000150.1:0-7828 GCA_047614525.1 Bacteroidia bacterium
AATGACCACACTTCTTATGGTGCCGCTTTAGCTATGTTCTACCCTCTTTTAATAGGCTTGGTGTTTAAAAGTTCATATAGTAAAAGCTGGAAGGTTGTCTTTTTTGGCGTGCTCATGCTTTTCACTATTGCTTTAATTCTCTCCTACACAAGGGCTGCTTGGGTAAGTTTGATTGGAGCCTTAGGAGTTTATATTTTAATAAGACTGCGTATTAAATTCTCAACGGTCATAGGGATTGCAGCCGTCTTTTTCGTTGCTCTTTTCATTTCATGGGACACCATTGTAATGAAGATGGAGCAGAACAGACAAGATTCTTCTGCAGAAATAACGGAGCATATTCAATCTATCACAAATATTTCTACCGATGCGTCTAACCTTGAGCGATTAAATAGATGGAGCGCTGCTTGGAGAATGTTTAAAGAGCGCCCTTTTGTAGGTTGGGGGCCGGGCACCTATATGTTTCAGTATGCGCCATTTCAGCTATCAAGCGAAAAAACTAGAATTAGCACCAACGCTGGGGATAAGGGAAACGCACACAGCGAATACATTGGACCATTATCCGAATCCGGAGTTTTTGGAATGCTCTCTTTCTTAATCCTGATAATCTGCGTTGTGTACTATTCAATCACCTTATATCCAAGGATAAAAAACAAGGAACATCGGATGTATTTAATAAACCTGTTCCTTGGATTGGTCACATATCTAATACACGGCATTCTTAATAATTTCCTAGACACGGATAAAGCCTCTGCTCCTTTTTGGGGTTTTATTGCCGCAATTGTGGCAATAGAAGTTTACCACCTTAAGGAAAAAGTAGAGTCTAACAAAGATGAAAAGCCTTTACTTGAACCGAGTGGTGAGTAAAGCTATATCATCTACATAAGGCATCTCGCCTTTATGACTTCGTAATAACTGTACAATATTCTCATTCACCTCTTGCACAGGGTTGTTCTGATTATCTAGCAGAATAAGTTCAAGTTTATTTTCTCCAAACTCACGTTCGCGAACATTTTCCAATTCAGTGACACCATCGGTATAGCAAGCTATAATCGAACCTGGTTCTAGAATCACTACACCTTCTCTTATAGAAGGCAATTCGTCAAGCATACCTAATCCTGGGCACCCTGTCGTCAAAGAACTAGTGGTGTCGTTACTCACCAAAATTGGTGGGTTTTGCCCAGCATTAACGTATTGTAACACTCTGGTTACGAAGTTGTATTTAGCAATGAAAATTGTGATAAATTTCTCACCCTTGGCAGAATTCATCACCTTACCATTGAGTTCTTGAATTAAATCTGTCAAGGACGTTTCATGATCAAACAGCGCTCTTAGATTTGCTTGAAAATTTGACATTAGTAAAGCAGCAGAAACTCCTTTACCAGAAACATCTGCCATGCAAAAAGCAATCTCATTATTACTTAATTGAATGAAATCATAGTAATCTCCACCAACATCCTGATGTGGTTTATGGTATGCAGCCATTTCCACGAATTCATTGTGGGGCAATTGACTCGGGAATAGCATATTCTGCATTTCAGATGCTAACTCCATCTCCCTCTTCATTCCAGCCCTTTCTAAATTCTCTTTAAAGAGTCTTTTATTCTCTACAGAAACCGTAATAATATTGGCCAATGTTTGAATAAATGGAATGTGCCGAGTTTTGGTGTTCTCGATTAAATCCTCGTTTATATCTCCTGCAAGCAGAAACGCCAAGGGCCTATCCTTGTGAAGAATTGGAATAATCACATCGAACTGCGAAAAATAACGCTCTCCATTTTTGGTTATCTCTTGAACCTCCAATATTGGCAATAAATCATTTTGGATATCGGGTAACGCAACATCGGGAATCAAACCATGCGCGATCGATTTATCCCAATCATCATCCATGGTATAAAACAACAATCGTCCAATATTTAGCTGATTTCTGAGCACAAACTCAAAAATCTTTAATAATTGTTCTCTAGAAAAATTGTTGTTTATCGCATTAGTAATCTCAAGCAAAGAATTAAGCTTGAGATTTTTCAATTTCAAAGCAGAATTAGCAATCTTGAGTGTCTCAAGAATTATCTGCTCGTTTTTATTTTTGCTGATGATTGACAACGTTTTCTTTGGCGTGGGAAGTAGGAGAGTAATTTACGCACAGAATCCTATCAAACGAAAAGTATTAGACCAACCTTAGTAACAATATGGCCAGCAAAACCTTTTAAAAGGCGTTTCTACAAGCGACCTATTGTTTTAGCTCCTCAATTATGGAAGGAAGCTGTTTAATCAATGCCAATTCTCTCATTTTTTCGCGGGCTTCACGAACTGGGCTACCAAAATATGTAATGCCACCCTTCAAAGACTTGGCTATGCCTGACTGACCAAGAACTACTGCTCCTTTGCCAATTGTCAGGTCTTTCTGAACTCCAACCTGTCCCCAAAGTATTACATCGTCCTCTACGGTAACCACTCCTGCAATTCCCACCTGAGAAGCGACCAGACAGTTCTTACCCACAACAGTATCGTGCCCTATTTGAACCATATTATCAATCTTGGTTCCATCTCCAATTTCTGTTGTAGAAGTAACGCCACGGTCTATTGTGCAACCAGCACCAATTTCCACGTCATTTCCTATTCTTACGTCTCCACAAGAATGAAGCTTTTTAAAGCTGTCTGATTTCTGATAATAAAATGCATCGGCACCTATAATGCACCCAGAGTGCAAAATCACATTATCCCCTAGATGGCAATTATCATAAATGGTAACGTTAGGATGAATGAGGCAATTCTTTCCAATTGTTGCGTTCGCTCCAATGAATACGCCTGGCATAATTGTAGAGTCCTCACCAATCATAGCACTTGGATGAATCATCTCACTTGATAATTCAAATGCCCGAAGTTCCTTTGAAAGTTGCGTAAAAACATCAAATGGTTTTTCAACCAAAATCAATGCTTTATTTCTCACGTCAGCTACTTTTTCATTAACCAGAATGCACGAAGCATTTGAGTTTAGAGCTGCCTTAATGTACTTGGCGTTGTCGCAGAAAGTAATGTCTCCCTCTTCTACTCTATGAATTTCATTTAGTCCGAGAAGTAAAGTCTTTTCATTTCCAAGACACTCGCCACCAACTTTTTGGGCAAGTTCTAACGCGGTTATCGGAGACGATAAAATCAAAGATTACTTCTTAACGCGCTCCGTGTACTCTCCTGTACGGGTGTCAATCCTAATAAGGTCACCTTCATTCACAAATAATGGAACTCGGATTTCAGCACCTGTCTCTAAAGTTGCGGGCTTCATACTGTTCGTAGCGGTATCTCCTTTAACACCAGGTTCAGAACGCGTTACTTCTAACTCAACAAAAGTGGGAGCTTCTGCAAGTATGGCTTCGTCACTTTCAAATCCAACCTTAACAATCATACTCTCTTTCAAAAACTTAGCGTTTTCCTGGAACAATGATTTTGGTATATGTACTTGCTCATAAGTTGCTTGATTCATGCAAACAAAATGATCACCCTCCGCATATATATACTGTAATTCGGAATAAATTAACCGAGCGATATCTACATTTTCACTAGAACGAAACCTATTCTCATAGCTTCTACCAGATTGGATAGATTTCATTTTAACCTGATAAAACGCACCACCTTTTCCCGGCATAGTGTGCTGTTTATCGGTTACAATACACAGATCCCCATTATATCTAAGTACCGACCCTATCTTAATATCTCCCGTTGAAGCCATAAATCTTGATTTTGTGTTGAGCAAATGTAAACATGTTGCTCTTCTTTTCAAGTCTTCATTTCGCGATGTTTAATTAGCTTTCCGATTCGTAAAATGGTTTTTAGCAGCAGCTTATTTCTCGTTTATTTTTTGCCAATTTTTATTGGCCTCTATTTACTTACGCCAAGCAAATGCCGAAACCTTACGGCTCTTGTAGGAAGTACACTTTTCTATGCTTGGGGTGCTCCTCTATTTGTATTTGTGGTTTACGCGAGTTTACTCCTGGATTTTTGGCTGGTTAAACAACTCTCGAAATCAGCAAAAAAAGGATTGCTTGTTGGTGCTAGTGTTCTTCTAAACATAGGCCTGTTAGGCTATTTTAAGTACGCTAACTTCTTTGTAGAGAACTTTAATTCGGTACTCACAGCTTCAGGAGTAGAGTCTTTAGCCTGGACATCGGTTGTGTTGCCTATTGGTATTTCATTCTTCACTTTTCAGAAGTTGAGTTACACATTGGATGTACATAAAGGCAAGCACAAAGCACTCGATAGTTTTGGAGATTACGCGTTGTACATTATCCTCTTTCCGCAATTAATAGCCGGGCCAATTGTAAGGTTCAATGAGATTGCTGATCAGCTAACAGATCGTTCAGAACATGAAACCATTGATGACAGACTTTTGGGGTTTTTCCGTTTTTGCATTGGGCTTGCCAAAAAGGTTTTGGTTGCCAATGTAGTTGGCCAAGTTGCCGATACCGCATTTGCTATGGAAGCGGAAACACTAAGTTTTACTTGGGCTTGGACTGGGATTCTTGCTTATACAATGCAGATTTATTTCGATTTTTCTGGCTATTCAGACATGGCAGTTGGTCTTGGAAGAATGATGGGGTTTGTTTTTCCAGAAAACTTCAACAACCCATATGTCTCTTCCAGCATAACGGAATTTTGGAGGCGATGGCACATGACGCTCAGCCGCTGGATGAAGGACTATTTGTACCTGCCATTAGGCGGAAACAGGAAAGGGGTTACAAGAACCTACTTTAACCTTTGGACGGTTTTCCTACTGTCTGGTTTATGGCACGGTGCCTCATGGAACTTCGTTATTTGGGGCGCTTATCATGGTTTATTCTTGGTTTTAGAACGACTGTTTCTAAGCAGGTTTTACGATAAGATTGGCCGAATACCGAGCATGGTCATCACTTTTATTGTAGCAGTATTTGGTTGGGTAGTTTTTAGAGCAGAAACCCTAGATGATGCCATGGCATATTACAGTTCAATGCTAAGCATTGGCGATGGAATTCATATGCCATCTGTAAGCCAAGAATTTAAAGTGACTATCTTGTTTGCCCTTTGCGTTTCATTCCTTGCGGCAATTCCAGCGATAGAAAAATGGCAGCATAAACTGGTAACCGATGAGAAGAATTCAGTAATTGTGACATTCCTAAAAACAACCTTTGCAATCCTGATTTTCGGATTCACATTAAGCATGCTATCTGCTTCTGGTTTTAACCCCTTCATCTACTTTAGATTCTAAATGGGGAGAGCACTTAAATATTTACTCTTTGTCTTGGTTCTAGGAACCCTTTGGATGCCCATTTCAAACAAGATGTTTAAATACGTTCCAGCATGGCCCTTAAATGGTTCTTACGAAACACTTACAGAGCCAGAGTTTAGTTGGGAAGAGTGGTTTGAAGGAACATATCAGGAAAAAGCTGAGCCTTGGTTTAATGAGAAAATGTCTATCAGAGAGTATCTGGTGAGGTTCCGTAACCAATACTATTTCTCTGTTTTTAAAGAGGCAAAAGCGAATGGTGTAGCTCCGGCCAAAAATGGAGTGCTGTTAGATGTTGAATATGTTCAAGCTTTTTACGGAACCGATTTTGCTGGTGAAGATTTTCTGACCGAGAAACTAGAAAGATGGAAGCGCGTTCAGTACGGATTAGACTCAATTGGTGTAAAAGCCTTTCTTGCCTTTGCCCCAGGGAAAGGAAGTTTTTTTGAAGAGGATTTTTCCGATTTCCTGAAAGACACCCATCAACCAACTACCAATTATAAGTTCATTTCAGAATGGTGCTCAGCAAATGAGGTTAGAAGTCTCGACCTGAAAAAAATCTATCACTGTTGGAGCGATACAAGCATTTACCCCCTTTTCCCAAAGGGAGGAATTCATTGGACAGACTACGGTGTAGCTCATGTTTGCGATACGCTTCGTGGATATATACAACATGTAACAGGTAAACCGCTGCAGAAATTTTGGTTTGATATTGAGGTTTCTGATACCGCACGCGATGGAGATAATGACATTGCAGTTGGCATGAACCTCCTCTACACCCCTAATAAGCAACGTTTAGCGTACCCCATTCGCTACTTTGGTGAAGACCCGGAAATTGGAAAAACCAAGCTTTTAACAATTGCAGACAGCTACTATTATGGCATCGTTTACAGCGGTTTCTCTGATAGAATATGCAGCTTCGGAGGCTTCTGGTATTACTTTAAAGAAACCTATCCTTCAAAATTATTTAGAAGCAAGAATGTTGAAGAACTTGACATTCTCTTGGAACTAAAAAAACAAGATGTTCTTATGCTAATGATGACAGAGCCACAACTTAAACGACTGGGATGGGGCTCAATTGAAAAGCTCGAAGAGCTTCTTTATCCGCCTAAAACAAATTTAGAATCCCCCAGCTGAGGTACAACTTGCACCGTTAGCCTCTGCATCTGCAATTGCATCATCGTACTGATTTGAATTGTCAAATTCCGTTTCGCAAATCGTCTCACTAGAAGAAGCATAATCACATTCTTGACAGCGGCTACATCCAACTAGCGAGCCGAAGGCCGCAAGAGCCACAAAAAGTTTCAGCTTATTCACAAACACCATTTTCAAGCTGCTCGTATTCGCTAACGTAGTTCTGAAAGTCGCTTTTTTCATTATAATCATCTGGGCAAATTTTTTGATCAGCGGTTGCGCCTTTACAGGTAACACAATCGTCTTTGCAAGCGCTTAACGCTGTAACGGCAATAAACAGACCAATGATTACTTTGTAGTTCATGCGATGATTGGATGATTAACGAACTGTAAATTTACCAGTCAAAAATTAAACAGACCTTATTAATTTATATTGTGTTTCGACATCCTTTTGTTTTAATCCTTCTAAGCCTTTTTTGTACTAATTTACTCACAGCTCAAATTCGTATTAACGAAGTTTGTACAAGTAATAACAGCGTTGTACTTGATGAAGACGGAGATTCCAGAGATTGGATAGAGCTGCAGAACTCAGGTAGCGAGGCCGTTGATTTAAACGGTTTTTACCTATCCGATAAAGACAACGACACTACAAAGTGGCAGTTTCAAACTGGCACCATTCCGCCAAACGGCTTTCTGTTGATTTTTGCTTCTAATAAGAATCGTCCCGCTTCAATTCCTCTTCATACTTCGTTCAGACTTTCGCAAGACGGAGAGTCTTTAAGACTTTACGACCTAAGCAAAAATTTGGTTGACAGTTTTTCAGTGCCATTTATATCTACAGACTTATCCTTTGGGGCCTTTCCGGATGGTAATTCTTATCGTGCCTTTTTTGAAAACCCAACTCCCAATAGCACCAACAATGGTTCTACTCCTACTGACCATATCATTGCTTTTCCGCCTCTATTCAGTCATAACCCAAGTGTTTATACAGAGCCTTTATCCGTAGCAATTACCACAGAGGAAGAAGGTGGAATAATCTATTATACGTTAAACGGAAGTAACCCTGATGAAACCAGCACTCTTTATTCTACTCCATTTATTGTGGATGAAACAACAGTAATAAGTTCAATAACTATTAAAGATGGATTAATTGATTCCAAGGTTATTATTGCCAATTATGTGTTTATAGAAGAGCAAACGCTACCCGTTGTGTGTCTTTCAACAAACCCTAATTATTTCTTCGATTTTGAAACTGGTATTTACGTTAGGGGCCCCAATGCCGAAGAAGAGTTCCCGTACTACGGAGCCAACTTTTGGTCAGATACGGAAATACCCGTTAACGTGCAGTGGATTGATGAATACGGGCAGTTAGGCTTTAGCCAAAAATTGGGAGTTCGGATACATGGGGGTTCCGTATCTCGAACACGGCCCATGCGGAGT
>JBLHEU010000151.1:0-7797 GCA_047614525.1 Bacteroidia bacterium
AGTAGCATCTAAAGACCCCACTACCGGAGTGGGTTCTGTAATAGTGAGAGGCACTACATCGGTACACCCATTACCATCTTCAACCGTAACAGAATATGGCCCAGCACTCAGTCCGATAAAGTCCCCAGAAGCGACAGGCCCAGCCCCAATATCAAATGTATAAGGCGGTGTTCCGCCTGAGGCAGAAACAGTTGCAGCCCCGGTAGCGGCCCCGTTACAATCTGCATCAACAGTAGCATCTAAAGACCCCACTACCGGAGTGGGTTCTGTAATAGTGAGAGGCACTACATCGGTACATCCATTATCATCTTCAACCGTAACAGAATATGCACCAGCGGAAAGGTTGGTAAATGTCCCAGAGGCAACAGGACCAGCGCCAATGTCAAATGTATAAGGCGGAGTTCCGCCAGATGCGGAAACGGTGGCCGAACCTGTTGCCGCTCCGTTACAATCTGCAGGAGTTGTAGAACCCAATGCGCCAATAACGGGAGTCGGCTCGCTTACGGTAACATTCAAATTCTGAATACACCCATTTCCGTCTGTCACCGTTACCGGGTGAATTCCGGCTGGTAGCGCATTTGGATTCTCTCCGCCCCAATCCTCGACATAAGCCGGTATTCCAGTGGTAATACTGACTGTGGCAATTCCGTCTGAGACTCCATTACATAAGGCATCGGTTGCGGATGCTGTAGCAATGAAATCTACCACTGTTATTACGACATTATCAATGGATTGGCAGGGCGACACTCCTAGGGTGTATGTTATGCTCTGTGGTCCTATTCCTGCTACAGATGGGTCGAAGAGTCCTGTGGCGGAAACTCCAGCCCCAGACCAGTCTCCTCCACCATTCACTGCCGATAATTGGTACGCCAATCCCTGTAAACACTGAATAGGCACCGGATTGATAGTAGCATCAGGGGGGCCTGTTTGAGCCCCTGGCGGTGGAGCAAGATCAAGTGAGAAATTTGTTGAGGTGTTAGACCAATTTTCCGCAATAATCATCAGCACATCTCCTGCGGTAACGTTTGGTGCAGGAACCGATGACCCACAAGGAAAGGAGGTTCCAAATTGATTGCAGCCATCCGAGTTAGTAGCATAGTTGCAGCCTATCTCATTGTTAACATCTTGAATCGCAACACAGGGGTCTTCACCAGAAGGAATTGAAAACACCGAAACATCAACGAATCCATTAGTTGCATCGCCATCAATCAACATGTTCAGTGGGCCAGATTGAGTAATGTACAGCACGATGTAACCGTAGGTCAGTCCGAACCAATCAAGGCATGAACTGACGGGATTGCCTGGTGTTGAAAAGCCGAAAGGTCCCGCTAGACCTGGTGTACAGATGGTAATATCCGTGTTACAACCGTTTCCAGTTTGAATTGGAGGGGCACATGTCACGTCAAGCGACATGCAAAGTGCATTATCACTGCAGGAGTACTCATCAAGCAGCAGATTTACCGTGCCCGTATATGTAGCGGTCCAAGTAATCGTTGACTGCAAGCCACAACCAAGGGCATCATCGTTGTAATCCAAGAACCCTCCTACATCATCGTAAAGTGTAAGCTGAGTATCGAAAGTAACATCTCCGCAAGTAGTGAAAGTGTAGTTACTTCCAGCCGTAACATCAATCGTAACATATTCTCCCCCTGAGAGGCACGTAGTGCTAAACGTGCCCGGACAAGCTGGAGGGGTCATGTCGAAAGCAAATGCGTTGTCGTTAGGGCATTGGGCCTTAACGATTCCAGTCAAGCCTAGAATCACAATTGCGATATGGAGTAACCGAATTTTCAAAATATTCTATACCGCTCCGGTTGAGATTCAATCATGAGTTTCTTAGACTCCGACATCCTGTTAAAATCCTGTTTGCCGATGAATCTAATTCTGCATTGTAGAATTGGATGAAGAACGTTTACGGTTTCTCCATTCTTTTTAGCCGCTGCCTGAGCTCTAAGTTTAGGCCAATCGCCTCGCTTTATCAATTCTTTGCAGGCACTATTTCGAACCTGTACAAGCATTGGAATACTTGAGTCGGCCGGTGCGGATAGTTTCAGGTTATCAAGCTTCTCCTCCACGACCAATAAACGTTGAATAAGGCGGTCGGAGGGATTGACCAAAACTGAGGCTTCTTCCTGCGCAAATGCAGAAATCCCAATTCCAATCACAATTATGTGAGTCAGAATGAACGAAAAGAGGCATCTGAAACGTAAAACTTTGATCATACGAGTTGCTTCGGTCGATGGTCTATAACTCTCTTTCTCCTCTATCCTTCGGAAGGTTTTCAATCCTCCAATTTAACGGGTTTTTTCTAACCAATGGGTCAAGGATAAGACTCAATTTGAAAGACGAAAAATACCATTTAGTGTTGGCTCCGATCTACAACTATGATTCATCTATTATTATTATTATTATTATTATTCTCCAAATAGTGCAGGCAATCGGGAGCCTAATTTTTTACGCCAATATTCAACGTACTGGCCATGCAAAAACGAGAGCTACTGACTTGTTTTTATTTCAATTAGCTGCTTGTGGTAGTTGTTTAGTTTTTCGATTTTAGAATCGAAAAAATTTATCATACATCGTTGGTACTTCAGAATCCGCCCTTTAAATTTAACATGAATAGTACGCAAAACACGTATATGGCGTTGCGTTTTTTTAACCGCATTAATTTTCAGAAGTCTGAGAATTAGGTTTCAGACTGTGGCAATCAAAAGCGCGCTGCAAAAGTTCACGTTTTAAATACGGTAATATTCAGTTTGTTGAATTTTTAGCACTACTATTTGGGGAGCTACGGATTGGTGAGAAAAATCGATAAACCATTTGGCGGCATTAGCCAGATTATTGAAATGCATCGTGCCACATTTGGAGTTCGAAGTTTTTTCGGTCGATTGCTCAAGGGTTTTTTAAGTTTTCTTTAGAAATACATTGCTACAATCATCAGTAATCAGGATTATTTGTTTGGTGCCATTAACAAAGTCACATCTTTTGAGGGAAATAATTGCCTTCTTTAACTGAAACTCTAGTTGGGTATTTTTGCTTTCGAGTTAAATCATGAAATACAACAAGATAGACGTTCATCAAGATGTAGCCGAGTCTAGAGAATTTTTCGAAACGGTATTCGATAAAATCCCTGGGATGATATACATCTATGACTTGATTAATGATATTAGTCTGTACAGGTCTTGGTCCCTAAAAAAGATATTGGGATACTCGGATTCACCTATCCTCAACACTGGAAAAGGTATTCGAAATCTTGTGCATTTAGACGATTTACAAGCGTTTGAAAATGCGGCAAGAGAACTTGCTAATGCAAAGGATGACCAATGCATAAGGTTTATATACAGAATGAAGCATAGTGATGGACATTGGCTTTGGTTCAAAAGTGAAGAGTATGTCTATAGAAGAGACGATTCTCGTAAACCGATAATTGTTTTGGGCTACGTAACGGAATTTACGGAAGCGATAAATCTGCAGAATGAATTGGATGAGATTAACAAGGTTAATCAGCTTTTGTTAAATGCTGCGCAAATCCTTTCCACACCAGAATCGAAGTACAAAACAGCTTTAAATGAATTGGCAAAAGAGGTGTCACTTCACTTAAATGTAGTGTGCGATATTTCAATACTTGAAGAGGAAACGGGTATCATTCGTCCTGAGGCACTCTATCATCCAGATTCAGAGATTCGGAAGGTTATTACAAACCTGTTTTCCAACTTAACGGTAAAAAAAGGGCATGGGTTAGTTGGTTCGGTAATAGATACCGGAAAGGAGTTGGTGCTGGTTGATGTGCCTGAGAAAATGAAAATGGGTCCTAGGGACATTGATCCTCGGATTGTTCCTAGGTCTATGATGTATGTGCCGCTTTCTGGTTCCGATTCTGTTTTGGGCTCCTTAAACTTAACTAGGTTGGATGGACAACCTCCATTTTCGGATATTCAGATTGACCAGATTAGAAGGCTAGGTAAATACCTTTCGTTGTTTGTTGAAAACAGCTTGTTAAAAGAAAAGCAGACTTTAGATTCTGAAGTGCGGAAGCAGGCAGAAGCAAAGCTGGAACGGGATAAAAACTGGGCAGATTTTAAAATTGAAGTGTCAAATATACTGGCAGATGTTGATGTTGATTTAACTACCCTTTTACAAAAGTTTGCCAAGCAAGTAGCTGTTAGGTTTAATGCGGTTTGCGCTATACAGTTGGTTGCCGAAGAGAAGGATGAGATTCTAATGGTAGCCCTTTATCATAGCGAAAAAAGAATACTACAAACCATAAAAAAGGCGCTTAAGAGGACAACCATTAAAATGGGTGAGGGCTTGGTCGGTGAAGTTGCGGCAACCGGGAAGGAATATGTGGCTTTAATACTTCCTGAAAGTCTAGAAAAGACTACTAAATCGAGTAATGTCCCACTAGAAATTATGCCTTCATCCATGGCTTATCTACCTCTTAAAGGACATCACGGAGTGCTTGGTACATTGAACATTACAACCTTGCATGCAGATGCTCCGATGTCTAAGGAGTATTTAAATCAACTACGAGATTTAGCTAATCACGCTGGAAAATTCATTGAAAACAGAGTATTACAAATTCGGCAAAAGCGTGAATTACAGTTAAGGAGAAAAGCAGAACAAAAACTTGAGCGTGCAAGCCAAATACTTGAAGGCATGGAGGCCGAAACCAGAGTAATACTTAACACTATTCCAATTCACATAGCACGTGTTTCAAAGGATTTTAGGTATAAATTCCTAAATGATACCTATAGGAATATAGGCATAGACCCGAGAAAAATGGAGGGGCAATACATTAAGGAAGTGATTGGCGAAAAAGCATTTGAAGGACTGATGCCGCTTTTTGAAAAAGCTCTTGCCGGAGAAACCGTTACATACGATTATAATGGTGTAATGGCTGATGGAGTGCATCATTACTTTAACGTTGCACTCGCGCCAGACTTTAACGATGATGGAAAAGTTATAGGCTTCTATTCTTGTGCTTCAGACATTACCCCCAAGGTGCTTGCAGAGAAGACGGCAAAGCTTACTCAAGACAGGTTAAACACGCTTACAATTAACTCTGGGGACGCCTTTTTCTTTCATGATTTAGACCAAAATATTATCGATGTAAATCAAGTTGCGGTTGAAATGCTTGGCTATTCTAGATACGAATTGCTAAACATGCGCGCTAGCCAGATAGATAAAAGATGGAATGAAAAGGATTATCACAAGTTCTTGATTCAACTTGATGTTAATGCCCCTCAAACTTTTGATACCATAATTCATCATAAAAACGGACAGGAAATTCCTGTAGAGGTACGTTTTGTAAAACGTCAAGAGGGAGACAAAACATATATTCAGTCGTTGATGCGTGATAGAACTGAGAAAAAAGAACAAGAAGAGAAGTTAAGGCATTCAGAGGAAAGAATGCGGCTTGTTTTTGAGAACGTGGAGGATATTATTTCAGTACATAACGAAGACGGTATTTTCGAATACGTTAATAAAACTACACAAGGTCATTCACAAGAAGACGTAATTGGTACTTCTTTGTTTGACCTTTATGATAAAGAAAAAGCTGCGGAAATCCGTATTAAGTACGAAAATCTTAAAAAAACAGGAGACCCTTTCGTCCTTGAAGGAGTATACGTTGGCCCAGATGGAAGTACAGTTTTGTACTGGACAAAGGTCTTAGCCATATTTTATAATCAGAAGTTTTTCAAAGCAATTATTATAGTTAGGGATGTAACCACAGAAAGAAGCAATGAGAGGGCAGTAATGAACGCGGTGTTAAAAGGTCAGGAGCAAGAGAGAAAACGATTAGGAGCCGAGCTGCATGATGGTATCGGTCAAATAATGTCAGCTATGTCGTTGCAGGTATCTCAGATTACCGAGGAAACAAGCGAAAACAACTTTAAACAAACCAAGATAGACCTTAATCAGCTTACCGATAAGTTGCACGAAGCCATTAGAGAGGTGAGGAATATTTCTCATGACCTTATGCCAGAAGTGCTTGAAAGCTTTGGATTGAAAGAAGCTATAAATCAAACATGCAACAACCTTAAAGGTCGTGCAGGAATTTGCGTTAGCTTTAGTCACGCTGATGTTGAGTCAAGATATGACCCTTTAATTGAGGTGAATCTTTACCGAATTACGCAAGAGCTACTCACCAATGTTCAAAAGCATGCGAAAAGTAAAAACGTCTTTGTTAATCTAATGGACCATGGCACATCTTTAAGCCTAACTATTGAAGATGATGGAGTAGGGTTTGATTCTGATGGAGAAAAGGAATTTAAAGGAATCGGATTAAGCAACGTATATTCGAGAGTTAATATGATGAATGGTCAAATTGACATTGAAAGCAACGAAAACACTGGTACACTCGTTAATATTGAAGTTCCAAAGAAAGTAGAATGAAAAAAGTCAAACTCCTTGTTGTTGATGATCATCCAATGCTACGTGGGGGTATTGTTTCTCTCTTTGAAAGCTCAGAACATATAGAGGTAATTAATGAGGCTAGCAATGGCAAAGAAGCCCTTAGCTGCATCGAAGAGCAAATTCCGGATGTGGTTTTGATGGATATCAACATGGATGGGAAACTCGATGTACATACTACAGAGGAAATAGTGGATAGGTGGGCCGATGTTAAAGTATTGGCTTTTTCAATGCATGAAGAGGCTCAGGTAATTAGAAGAATGTTAAAAGCAGGAGCATCAGGTTATCTGCTTAAAAATGCTTCGCGCCAAGAAATGGTAAAGGCCATCGATACTGTGATGTCTGGTGAGAGCTTTTACGGGTCAGAGGTGGTTAGCATTATGACCCAATCGCTCACTTCATCTGAGGATGGCAATCAGGAGGTCAACCTTAGTAATAGAGAGAAAGAGGTTTTGCATTATGTAGCAAAGGAGTATACCAACCAAGAAATTTCTGACACTATAAACATTAGTGTTCGAACGGTAGAAACACACAAGAGAAACCTAATCAAAAAGCTCAGGGTAAAGAATGTGGTAGGGTTGGTGAGGTTTGCTTTGGAGCAAGGCGCACTTCTTGGTCTTGATTAATGCAAAATCTCTTGAAACCCAACAAGCTTAAAGCACCCAAAGGGACGCTTATTTATTTACTAGGTTTTTATGTATTACTCCAATTTGCGTGGTGGGCGTATATGCTGGTTAGCCTCAATTCTGAGATTTATCAACTTAAGTTGGAAATTCTAAGCAACGCTGGCTTTCCAAGTTCAGAACAACTTATTCTTGAAGGTCAATTAGACCAAAAGCTGTCCCTTAGAATTTGGATGGTACTTGGAGAAGGAGCGGTCTTTATGATTATTCTGTTACTCGGTTTTTGGTCGGTAAGAAGAAGTATTTCAAAGGAGCTGAGGGTTGCTGAACAGCAGAAGAATTTTCTCTTATCAGTTACGCATGAGCTAAAATCCCCGCTCGCGGCAATCAAGCTTCAACTGCAGACTTTACAATCTCGTCAACTGCCAGAAGAAAAGAGAAAACAACTTTATGCTAGAGCCCTAGGTGATACAAACCGACTAGAAAAACTGGTTGAGAACCTTCTCTTGGTTAACAAGGTTGAGGCTGGAAGACTACCACTCGATATTCAAAAAATGCATGTTTCAGAACATGTGTCTAATTTGATTTCAAACAGTTTTTCTAGCGAAATTGAAGAAGGAAGAATCGTTTCTAATATTCAAAAAGGTTTATGGGCCAACATGGATAAAATGGCATTGGACAGCATTGTTCTAAACCTGGTGGATAATGCCTTGAAGTACGGTAGTGGCAGCGTTGTTCTGTTAGAGGTTCAAGCAAACGA
>JBLHEU010000152.1:0-7788 GCA_047614525.1 Bacteroidia bacterium
GATAAATAATATCTTGTTATGGGTATAGCCATTTGTGCCAAGAGTAATATCACTCCAAGTTTCTCCTCCGTCTGTGGTGCCTAAAAACGTTCCGAACTCACCACAGGCAAAACCTAAATTAGCATCAATAAAGTAAATGTCTTTTAAAGTTCGAGAGCTGCCTGATGCAAGACTTTGCCATGACAAGCCTCCATCCGTGGTCTTTTTAATTTGACCGTTTGTACCAGCTACAAAACCTGAATCCTGGTCAAGAAAAAACACACATTCGTAACCGCTACCACTTAAAATATACGATGAAGTTGCAAATCTGTCAGTTGTCTTGATTAATACATTCTGCCTTAACGCAAAAAGTAAATCATCATTTAAGATATGCATATCTTTTGATGGGGAAATTGTAGCTCGTTTATAGCTTACCCCGTTATTTTCACTGATTAGAACACCTGAATACGTAGCATTATCCAGCAGATGGATAGTCTGATCTGGCGTTACATGCATCTCAATTATGTCGGTAGATTTTTTAAATGGAGTACGTAACGTCCACTCTCCCACAACTTGTGCAAAGGCTGAAATGCCATACAATGCAATTAACAGGAAGCTTATTATGAATTTGAAAGGAGTGTGCATTTTTACTTTTTTTTGACTGCTATAATTGTTAATCACCGTTAGGTAACAAGAGAATTATACTGGTTTTATGAATATTTTCTAATGTTTTTCCGTCTGCAAAGATAGTCCGCCTTAGGTGGATGCGTCCTATTTAGAGGCTCTCTTGTTGGCAGAAATAGGCGCTATTCGACTTACTTATATTCTACTCTGATAGGTATGCAGTTCATGATACCTTCCTTCAGTTGCTAATAACGCATCATGCGTTCCGCGCTCAGCAATCCTACCGTCTTCAACAACTAAAATCTGGTCTGCTTTGCGAATTGTACTCAACCTGTGGGCAATAACGAAGGTTGTTCTATTTTTCATTAGTTCGTTCAAACTTTTCTGAATATAGGACTCGCTTTCCGTATCTAAATTGGATGTTGCCTCATCAAGAATTATGATTTTTGGATTGGCCAGAATAGCTCTTGAGATAGAAATTCTCTGGCGTTGTCCCCCAGATAATTTCACGCCTCTTTCGCCAATAATAGTATCTAGTCCATCTTCAAACCGGTCTGTGAACTCGTTTACATACGCTCCTATAACCGCTTCTTGAAGTTCTTCTTCCGTAGCATCTGGTCTCGGAAAAAGAATGTTCTCTCGAATACTTCCTTCAAAGAGAAAATCATCCTGAAGTACAACAGCCAGATGCTCTCTGTAACTACTCAAATTCACCTTAGAAATATCAATTGAATCGATGGTTACTTTGCCCGATTCAGGATTTAGAAACGTTGCTACCAAACCAGCAATAGTAGATTTTCCAGAACCTGATGACCCAACCAAAGCGGTTACGCTTCCCGGTTTAGCTTCAAAAGAAATGTTGTGCAATACACCTTTACTTTCTTCATAGCTAAAAGACACATCTCGGAATTCAATGTCTCCTTTAACGTCTTTCAAAAACTCAGTTCTAACCTCAGGATCATCTTCTTCCTTCATGTCCATCAACTCCTGCGTACGATCCAAGCCTGCCATTGCATCTGTTAACTGACTTCCAATATTTCCCATTTGCGTAATTGGCGCAATCATGAATCCCAGTAATAAGGTAAAGGATAGAAACTCACCCATAGTCAGTGTTCCTACCATCATAAAGTAGCCACCAATACCCATAATGCCAGTAGAGGCCAGTCCGATTAAAAATATGGATGAGCTGCCAATGATAGCGGTAGCCGTTAAACTCTTTTTCACGTTTTCAAACAAGCGAGTTACCCCTCTCTCAAAGCTGGCGCTCTCCTGCTCTTCAGCATTAAATGCCTTTATAACACGAACCCCGCCTAAAGTTTCTGTTAAGCTCCCTTGAACCTGCGCATTAATCTTGCCTCGCTCTCTAAATATAGGTCGCACATAGCCAAATGCCTTTAGCATAACAACAGCAAAAATGATTACCGGAACCAAGACAGATACCGTCATAATTGGACTTAATTGTACCAAGAGAACGATTGAAGCGATAGAGGTTATGGTGCCGCCAATTAATTGAACGAACCCTGTTCCTACAAGATTCCGAACACCTTCAACATCTGTCATTACGCGCGAAACCAATGCACCAGATTTGTGATTGTCGAAGAACCCGATGGGTAGCTTCATTAGCTTGCTTTGAACCTGAACCCTCATTTGAGAGATCATGTGCTGCGCTTGCACACTGAGTAACCGTGTAATACTGAAAGATGTAAGCGAACGTATTACAATGGATGATGCCACTACAGCTATAAGAAGCCAAAGCCCATTGATGTCTTTATTAGGAACGATATCGTCAAACAAGAAACGACTGGCGTAGGGCGCAACTAAGCCAGCTGCACTTTGAATTAATATCAGAATTAACCCAACTCCGAGCATTCCTCTACGGGGCCAAATGTATTCTTTGAATGCCCATCTAAAGGATACTTTTTTTTTGTCTTTACTCATGCTTGCGGTTAGACCAATATCAAGCCAATGTGATTACCCTGCCATTTAGACAGAGGAGTAGTTATTTATTCAGTTTTGATGTAGTTCTTAATTGCTTGAGACAATTCTTCCCCGGCTTTGATTTGTTTTTCATAAAGTGGAGTAAGAAAAGTGGTGTTAGAGCCTCCTCTTAAGAAAAGAGCCATAATAATTCCATGTCCACTATGTTCACAAAGTTTATCATCATAGAGTGAAATTTGTTTGGTAAGATCTGCGTGTGTTTTAGAATCAAGTTCTAACCATTCAACTACAAAACCATTTTTATCTAATTCCAATTCTAACTCATTACACCATAGTAGCAAATCATTTTCTTGACTTTCAATATTATCTACCAATCTATAATAACTGTAAATCAAATCTTCAATCTTGCTTAAACTGCCAGAACTTATGAGCAATTCAGAAGCTGATCTATTATAGTTTAATGGGAGTTCAATTAACAAACCTAAAATTGCACTCTGTATAGTTGCTTGGTCACTAAAATCTCTGTTAACCAACATTTGCGAAGCCTCTAGGCATTGAGCAGAATTATTTATTCTGAATTCTAAAAGTCTTCGAGACATTTTCAGGTCTTGCTGAATGTTCGATTCAATTTTTTGTAGATAGTTGTTTGTGCTTTTCTTTCAATTTGGTTTTGACTCCAATTGCTAATGCTCAAAGCAATCAATATTCCGATAACCACAAGAACAATTTCGCCAACGGCATAAATTGAGATACTGAGTGAATTTGTTTTCAGACAGCATTTACTTTCGGATTTTTCTAAAGAATTTAATCATCGGTTATTGGTTGGTCATAATGTACAACGGTTATCTGCGAAAAGTAGGACTTTAGTTCTACCGTTATTGCGAGGGAGGAACAACCAGAGTAATCTGCTAGAGATTACCACGCAAACCTTCTAGTTGCTCGCTTACGCGGGCCAGGCCAGGGGGTTAGCAAATCAGTAATAACCTTTTCTCTCCCGGTTTTTCCTTTGGTGCACGATGCAAACAAGGAAGAACCTGGCTCTCTGGATGATCAACCGCCAACCGCCATAGGTTACCGAGGCCTAAGCTTATGGGGCGTGCATCAGGTTTAGCCGCATAGTGTAAATCAAAGAAATGTTCCGTTAAAAACGATTCAAAACCCTCCTCTTCTCCACCATATAGCTTTTTAAGTTCTTCGCGTATTTCCGAGATGAGCACTTTCTGTTTGCCTTGTGCATTGGGCAATATTTGGCTCGGCTCGCCATGGTACGTGCATAAAAAGGTAGCCGTTGGTATAGGAGAGCGATCTACATGAAAGGAATAAACATCGGTTGGAAAAAACGGGTATGTATCGTCCTTTTCATAGTGCTTAATTACGTTAAGAGTGGGCAATGCGCCATAAGCCGTCAACGCTTTAAGGTCGTTTAGCAGTATTTGGCGGGCAAGTTGCCCCTCTTTGCTCAACTCAAGGGCTAGAAGTTTCTCTGGTTCAAGTACCGCTATATTTTCGTTTAGCCTTACCTTATTTACTATCTCAGAAAAATCTCCTTGCAGTTTACGCGTCCAACAAATGGCGTTAGTTTCTCCCTTAAAGGGTGTTGCAACTAGTTTTTGAAAACTGGTGACACTCCGAATTTGACGCTCTGCAAGAGATGGCTCCATCATGGCTGGTAAACTACCTACTTCTATTCATATTAATGACGTAAAGCTAATTGTGCAAGCGTTACATCTTAGCAGAGCCCTCAACCCGCACTAACGGTCTAACTAGACTTAACAGGTCTTTCTTATAAAACACGCACGTGGCCTTAAAAATCAGTTGCAAACTGATTGTGTTACTACGGTACGAGTGACACTACAGAACACGCACGCTGGCGGGGGCCCTACCCTATTAAAACTGTACTGGTATTTGGACTTTCTAAATGTGGTAAAACCAAATATTGAATAAATTCTTTAAAAAAAATACCGCTTCATTGCTATAATAAGGGTAATATCGTTAAGCAAAAAAACGACTATTCCACAATTTAAAGCCCTCATTAACATGAAATCACTTTTCAATGCATTTGTTGCCATTGCACTACTTTGTCCTTTTTTGGGCTATGCACAGGCACCGGAAATGTTTAACTACCAAGGCGTTGCCAGAAATGCTGACGGTAAAGTGCTTAGCAATCAAGAGATATCATTGAGAATAGGCATTCTCAGCGCTGTAAACATGGACCGTGCTGTTTATGCCGAAGAGCATGCAACTAAGACCAATAACCTTGGTCTTTTTAGCATTCAAATAGGAAATGGAGAGGCACTAGAAGGAGAAATGATTAAGGTAGATTGGGAATCATCGGCACATTATGTAGCTATACAGCTAGATGCAGATAATTCTGGCAATTTTCTAGAAATGGGCACTTCACAGCTACTAAGCGTGCCGTATGCCTTGTATGCTAAACGTAGTGGTACAGAACAGAACACATCAGCTGACGCCAATAGAAGCGACCCAAATGATTGGACCATAAACGGGAATACAGGTACAGATGATGCAACCAACTTTGTAGGAACTACAGATGCTCAGGATTTGGTATTCAAAACAAATAGCCGAGAAGCAGCCCGATTTGACACATTAGGCAACCTCCAACTTAATGGAGGTAGAGCACTTAAAATTGGGGCCTTTAATGCCTTAAACATGAGGGGCGTAAGGAATATTCATATTGGAGAATATGCTGGTGGCCTTAGCACAGGTAAAGAGAACGCATTCATCGGTTACCGTGCCGGATATTCAAATACAAGTGGCGTTAAAAACACATTTATTGGATCCACTACAGGGCGGCTAAACACCATCGGAAATCAAAACGTTTTTGTTGGAGGAAGAGCTGGCTTTGAAAACACAGAAGGCTCTAGAAACTCTTTTCTGGGATATCAATCTGGACGCTTAAATACCAATGGTGAAGAAAACACCTTTGTCGGCAGATACGCTGGAGTAAGCAATGTATCTGGGTCGTTTAACACGTATGTTGGTTCTGGAGCAGACGGAACGACAGGTTTAACAAACGCAACAGCATTAGGAGCCGGAGCTGTAGTAACGCAAAGCAACTCTGTTGTACTTGGAAATAACGCCAATGTGGGTATAGGAACATCCTCACCGGCCGCCAAACTAACGATTACCAATGGCGATGTATATATAAACGACATAACCAAGGGGGTAATAATGAAATCTCTTGATGGTAGTTGCTGGAGAATGACAGTGTCAAATGCTGGAGGAATCGTTGTGACAAGCATTACTTGCCCTTGATATTTTTAACGCACGTTAATTTAAAAAGCCGTACCTCCAATGAGGTGCGGCTTTTTTTGTTTCTCCTTTAGGCTTGTGTCGAATTCCTGAAAGCACTTGCAGTCGCATGGCATTATTGTGAATGCCAAACAAGGGCAAGTTCAAACTGAATAAGAAGGTTCTCGTCTTTCCCATCTTGCCATAGGAAATCAGCCCTAACTCAAAACTTATACTTTCTTGCCTCAAACTCAAGACTGACATCTCAGAAAGCAGCGAAACAAAACCAATGATGACCAAAATGGTTTTGTAGATGACGCATTTGATTGGGATACAGAATCCGCCAAAAACGTTAGTGCGTTTTCATCGATAGGCTGTCATAAAGTGAATTAGTAGTTTCATACTACTGAGCTGCTAATAGCAAATGACATGCATCGTAATTTACATAACCAAACAAAAAAGACATCCGTTCCTAACCGCCTCAACTACACAGTTGGAGTGGTTTTTTATGCCCTACCCTATTAAAACGGTACTGGTCTTAAGGCATTCTAAAATGTTATGAAACCAAACGTTGAATAAATCCTTTAACAAAAACGCCTCTCCCTAGAACAAACACAAAATGAGGGTAAAAGGACTTATAACAGAAATGGCAATCTGTTCCGTGGTTTAGCTAATCGTATCACCTTAATTGGCGCAATATTGTTCAGATAAATATCAAATTGAATTAACGGCTTACGTCAGGATAACATCTCTGACAAATTGACTCATTCGACCTTCTATCCTTTCTATTCGGGTTATCATTGTGCTCCAATAAAATGGCCAAATGACACAACAGTACGCTGTAATTACTGGAGCAAGTATGGGCTTAGGGTTGGCTTATGCCAAAGAGCTTTCATCTCGCAGCATAAACACAATTCTTGTAGGTCTAGAGGATGAAGGGCTTGCTGAAACTTGTGAGCAACTAAAAACTGAATTTTCTATCGATTCTGTATTCTTTGAAACAGACCTAACTGTACTTGAGAACATCGAATCTGTTGCTAAGCAGATTAACGATAAGTACTCGGTTTTCATGCTCATTAACAATGCTGGCTTGGGCGGTACAAAGCGTTTTACCGATGCTAACATTGGCTATTTAGACAGTATAATACAGTTGAATGTGCGCGCAACGGCTATGGTTACGCATCAACTGTTACCCAATCTCCTTAAAAGGGAAAAGGCTTTCGTTTTGAACGTATCTAGTATAGCAGCTTTTAGTCCAATTGGCTTTAAAACTGTTTATCCTGCAAGCAAGGCTTTTATCGACCATTTTACCAGAGGATTAAGCCGTGAGCTATCAAAAACCAACGTAACCGTAAGCTTGGTTAGCCCTGGACCTATGTTAACCAGTCAAGAAAAAATTGACAGACTAGCAAAGCAAGGTTGGTTGGGACAGTTAGTTGCGCTTACTCCACAAAAAGTAGCGCAGGTTAGTGTTCATCAACTGCTTAAAGGCGATACGGCCATTGTGCTTAACGCCTTCAATTTGCTCAACCTATTACTCATGCGTTTTGTATCGCGCAGATACATTACATGGAGGGTAAGACAAGAGCTTGAAACAGGTTCTACTGAGGAGAAGTAATCTTTAACGGAGCTTTGCTTCTTTCTCTACGAACACAGCAAAATTCTCTGCCCATTTCTGATACGTAAGAACAGAAGGATGCAAGCCATCGCTAAAGAAATCTTCTGGCACTAAGTTGAGGTTATTCTCTGCTATCCAACCACGAAAATCTAACTGAGAACTATCGAAATAGACATTCTCCAGCTCTCTAGTCATAGCAGTTAAAGTGACAGCCAAATAATCTACCTGATTGCCAATAGCATTATGCATAAGGCTAGAAAACGCAGGAAATTCGCGTACTGGTGGCATATTGGCAAAGGCAATAGGAACTTCGCCATACTTGCTTCGAATATCCTTAATAATTGCACCGATATTCCTTTCCCACAAATACGGAGGGG
>JBLHEU010000153.1:0-7772 GCA_047614525.1 Bacteroidia bacterium
AAAATGTTCCCAGAACCAATTAAGGTTGTATCCTTTTTTGCCCGAAGCAAATCCACTCCTTCAATCACTGCACCAGCCGTACTATCGTTGCCGAATAGAATTCCAACTTCATTCTGATCAATGAAATCCTGAGACATTCCAGCATTTTCTAATGCTTCGTTGGTAGAAACGAACGCGTACATCGCCTGTTCAGGCATCGCTTTTCGGTCTTTCCGACCAACTTCTTTCTTCAAATCAGGGAGTTCGACATTGCCGACTAACGCAGAACGAAACCCCATTTCCTTACGAATTGGGTCGTAAATAATTCCAGAACGACCCGCTTTCAAAGACTCAGTAGCCTCAGCAACATTCTTACCCAAGCAAGAATAAACACCTCTACCTGTGATAACTACCCTGTTCATAGTTGAGTAGTTGACGAGTTACTAAGAGATAAAATCGAATAGAAAAACATGTTTTCAGGGACAGATTCTCCGATGGACACAGACTTTGGACAGATAAAATTAATCTGAGAAATCTGATAAAATCCGTGCATCTGTGGCTCTTTCATGTATAAATCAACAATGAAGTCCTCCGTTGATATTGATGACGTTTCCGGTGATATACCCTGCATCATCAGAAACCAAAAATGATACTGCAGCTGCAACTTCTTCCGGTTTACCGAACCTGCGCATCGGTATCATTCGTGACATTTCCTTCTGATCGAAATCGGCCGTCATATCTGTTTCAATAAAGCCTGGAGCGACTGCATTTACAGTCACGTTTCTCTTTGCGATTTCCTTGGCCAACGCCTTTGTAGCCCCAATCACTCCTGCCTTGGCGGCTGAATAATTCACCTGACCAGCATGACCCATTAATCCTGAAACGGAAACCACATTCACAACACGTCCGTAGCGTTTACGAATCATCTTATCCACCAATTTTCTGGTGACATTGAAAAAACCTCCTAGCGATACACCAAGCACATCATCCCAATTTTCATCAGACATTACCATGAACAAACCGTCTTTGGTAATACCTGCGTTGTTTACAATAATTTGAACGTGATTGTCTGGATTTGCTTCCATCCAAGCATCCAAAGCAGTAGAAACTGACTCACGGTCAGCAACATTAAAACCAATAGCTTCTCCTGTTCCGCCAACTTCCTCAATCAGCTTGATTGTTTCGTTTGCGGCTTCGGCATTTGAGCTGTAATTAACCAAAATGTGACACCCGTGGTCTTTAGCCAGACGAACCGAAATGGCTCTTCCTAGCCCACGAGAACCACCTGTAACAAGTGCGATTTTCTTATCAGACATCGTAGAATTCTACTTGTGGATCGTTATGCATTAAATATTCTGCAATCGCATTCATTTGGTCCGAACGTGGAACATCATCCTTGAAAGCTGGTATGAATTGTCTAATAAGGTCATGAAATTTCTGACCAGCAACAGACATCTTTTTATGACATCCCAAATAATCAACGCCTTGTGCAATGGCAATGGTTTCAATAGCCATTACCTGGAAGGAATTGTCGATTACTTTTTTGGTCAACAAAGCCGCATTGGTTCCCATACTCACAATATCCTGATTGTCGTTATTGTTAGGGATAGAGTGAACGTACATTGGATACGATAGCGTTTGATTTTCGGCTGTTGTGGAAGTAGCGGTAAACTGCATTCCTTGAACTCCGAAATTGATTCCTAACTCGCCCAAATTCATGAACGGAGGAAAAATATCATTCAGCTTATCGTTGAGTAAATAGTTCAACTGACGTTCGCAAAGCATAGAAAGCTTTGTAACGGCAATTTTCACTTTATCCATTTCCAAAGCCACGTAATCTCCATGGAAATTACCACCATGATAAACATTTTGATTTTCTAAATCTACCACAGGGTTATCGTTGGTAGAATTCACCTCGTCAATCAGAATTTCTTCTGCATTTGTGATGGTTTCTAGGATCGGACCTAGGATTTGAGGAATACATCTGAAAGAATAATACTCTTGGACTTTTTCCTTAATCGGTTTTCCGTTTCCAACCTTGTGGATGTCTTTAAAAAGCCTGTCCTCACGTTTACGGACCATCTTACTGGTCTCCAAACATCTTCTCATAGCGGCCGCAATTGCTCGCTGGCCTTTATGCCGTTTGGCACGGTTCAAAAACTCAGAATAACTATCGTCATAAGAACGAACCAACTCATTGATGACCGCTCCAATAAGAACAGCCCATTTAGTTAATCGTGTAGCGTAAATAACGTTTAGCAAACCGATACCGCTCATACAAGAAGTGCCGTTCATCATAGCCAAACCATCGCGTAAGCTAAGTTCTAACGGCTTTAATTTTTCCTTCTTCAGGATGTCTTCAACTGGAAGAATCTCACCTTTGTAAATGGCTTTCCCTTCGCCAATAAGACCAAGCGCCAAGTGTGCTAACTGAACCAAATCTCCACTTGCCCCAACACTTCCGTGCTCAGGGATGTAAGGGTAAATCCCTTTTTCAATGAAGCTTCCAAGTTGCTCAACAACAGCAAGGCTAACCCCAGAACCACCCAAAGCGAGCGTGTTCAATCGGTTAAGCATTACTGCTCGAACGTACTGGTCTGGCAATCCAGCTCCCATTCCAGAAGCATGGCTTCTGATGAGGTTGTATTGCAACTCACCCAGCTCATCGTCAGAAATTCGGTACTGCGCCATTGGCCCAAAACCGGTGTTGATTCCGTAAATGATTTTGTCTTTAGAGAACTTCTTCAGAAACGCAAAACTCTCCTTAACCAAGGCTCTTTGCTTGGCAGTAAGTTTGTGCGGTTCTTCCTGAATCACGCACCTATAAAATCCGTCTAAGGTTAATGTCTGTCCGATATCTCCTGAGTGTTAGGGTTAATTTGAGGGTTGCAAATTTAGTGTAGATCAATTTTGTTTCCTATCATTATCAGCCTTTCTTTTTCAATGGGACGTATACTTCAATCAATCTACTTAAAAACACTGAATTTCAAATGGTTATGGCTATTTGGATTCGCTTTTGTTTTTGTAGTAATGGGATGGTTGGCGAGCCAAATCCACATTGAAGAAGACATTACCAAAACGTTTCCAAGAACTGAGGAGTTCAAGAAGTATGACAATCTATATCGTAATTCTTCCATCTCTGGGAACATCATTGTTGCCATTGGACCACTCTCCAAATCCACTAGTGAGGAGCTAGTTGTCATTGGAGAAAACCTGTTAGATAGATTTTACCAGTTAGACACGGTATTGTTTAAGTCCATTCAGTTTGATGCTAATTCTGCAAAGTTGGAACAAGCATATGATGAGTATCTGCGAAATCTGCCGTATTTTCTAACTACTTCCGAGATTGATTCGATGTTCTCCCAGTTATCAGGAAATGGAGTCTCTAAACGGCTGTCTTCTACCCTAAACCGACTGAGAAGCTATGAGAGTTTAGGAACGAAAAGGTTCTTAATGAAGGATCCACTGCAAATCGGTTCTCCCATTCTAGGGCGACTGAGTAAACTGGAAGAGGGAAACACATTTAAGATTGTTGACGGCTACACTTTTACTGCCGATGGCGAGTATTTGTTGATGGTTGTAAAACCTAGCAATCCTCCCACAGAAACTGTTCAGAATACGTTTTTGGTTGAAGGTTTGCAGACCGCAGTTGATAGCGTTTCAGCTGAACTTAATCAAGAAGAGATTCTGCTTTTTGGCGGACCAGTAATTGCCGTTGGAAATGCCTCGAGAATTAAAAAAGACACAAAGCTGGTTTCAATTCTATCTGGTGTTTTCATCTTTCTTTTACTGACTGGTTACTTCAAAAATATTGTGGTTCCAATTCTATTTTTCGTTCCTGCAGTATTCGGATTAACATTCGCCTTAGCAGTAATTTCAGTAACCCAAGGTTCAATCTCTGCCATCTCAGTTGCTGTGGGCACAATCGTACTTGGAATTGCCATCGATTACAGCTTTCATTTCTTCAATCATTATAGAGAAACAGGTTCAATTGAAGAGACTTTAAAGGAAGTGAGTTCTCCATTATTGCTGGGGTGTGCTACAACGGTAGCCGCTTTCTTTTCCCTCAACTTTCTCCGTTCGGATGTCCTTGCAGACTTTGGGACATTTGCAGGGCTAAGCTTGATTGGAACCGCTTTTTTCGCCCTGCTTGGTTTACCGCATATTGCTGGCCTAGCCAAGTTTAGACCAGCATCAAAACCCAAGCCTTCCACTCCACTCAAGTTTAAATGGAAAGCTCTTGGGTTTGTAAGTCTTCTGGGAGCAACCATTTTCCTTTGGAATTATGCTGATGAGGTTCAGTTTGAAAACGACCTAAATAAGATTAATTACTTCCCTGAACACCTTCAAAAAGCGCAGGCCATTATCGTTGGCAATAGCGATAGAGAAAGTCTTTTTATTCTTTCTGCGGATGAAAAACTAAGCGAGGCTGTTGAAAAGAGCGCGTCATTACGAGACCTTCCGTCATTGCGAGGGACGAAGCAATCTGTTTCGTATGAGCAGATTGCTTCGGGTAAAAACCCTCGCAATGACGGACAGTACACCACAATAAAATCAACAGTCTTAACCGATATTGTTCCTACACCAACTCAAATTAACGAGCGAGTTGAAGTCTGGAATAAGCACATCATCAATCTTAAGGAAAGCATTGAATCAAAGCTTTCCAAAGCGGGTTCAGAACTCGGGTTCCAACCTCAATTCTTGCAGGTTTATGAGACTGTTTTTCGAGAATACGAAACCGCAGACGAACAGTTTTACGAGAACTTCCTTCTGAATGACCCGATTTATAGCGAGTTCGTTTTCAAGGGCGATGATGGTTTTAATGTCGTTTCCACCGTAAACCTTCCAAAAAATCAAAGAGCTGAATTCACTGAACGGGTTGAAGCCATTGAAGGTTTAGAAACCATTGCCAGAAGTTCGCTGGCTCAAGATTTAGTAAACACGGTTAGCGAAGATTTGAACTTCATTCTCATTCTATCTTCCCTACTCGTTTTCGTGGTGCTTTTACTCACTTACGGGAGGTTAGAATTAGCTATTGTCACCTTCTTACCAATGGCTGTTAGTTGGGTTTGGATTCTTGGAATTTGCGGCCTTTTCGACATTAAATTCAACATGATAAATGTTGTAGTTACCACGTTCATTTTCGGCTTGGGAGATGATTATTCCATCTTCATTTCTGATGGTATTCTAAGTCGATATAAGTACGGAATTGACAAAACCAAAACGTATAGAAATTCAATTATTCTATCCGCCATTACAACCATTATCGGCACAGGCGTTCTTATTTTCTCAGAACATCCTGCATTGCATTCAATTGCCTTGCTTTCCGTTACGGGTATGATTTGCGTTGTAATCGCATCTCTAACGCTACAACCGTTGCTTTACGACATACTTATTGACAGCCGCAAAAAACGTGGCTTCTCGCCTCTTGAAACGATTGATTTTCTACGGGCGGCTCTTGCCTTTGGATGGTTCTTGATTGGTTGCGGAATTCTCAGCGTCTGTCTTTTGATTCTAATTCTTCTCCCAATAAAAAAGAGAACTAAGCAGCACGTTATGATGACGCTGATTAGTAAGTTCATCAAATCGGATTATCAGACGATGTTTCACGTTCCGGTGCGTTGGTTGAATAAAGACCCACTAGACAAGCCGGCAATAATGATTGCGAACCATAGCTCATTTGTTGATTTGATGATGCTCATTGGTAGCAGCAATAAGCTATTGCTGGTTACTAACGATTGGGTTTGGAATTCTCCGCTATTTGGCGCATTCATTCGTTATGTTGAGTATATCCACGCCAAGGATGAGACTTCTTTTGACCTCGATAAAATCAGAGAGAAGGTTGATCAAGGCTATTCGGTGCTCATTTTCCCAGAAGGAACGAGAAGTAAGGATGGACGCATTGGTCGGTTTAAGAAGGGGGCTTTTTACTTGGCGGAAGAATTGAAATTAGACATCCTTCCTGTTGTTCTACATGGCATACATCATGCGCTAAGAAAGGGTGATTTCTCAGTTCAGGATAGCTACGTGACACTTAAGTATTTGCCACGTATTGAACCTGATGACGAATCTTGGGGTGTTGGCTACCGAGAAAGAAGTAAATCAATTTCAACTCACTTTAAAGCTGAATTTGAAACCGTGCGTTCTGAAGTGGAAGGAGCACGATTCTTTGCCGATAAGGTTCAGCGATTGTACTCCTATAAAGGCCCCGTTCTCGAATGGTATGTGAGTATTAAAATGAAACTGGAGAACAATTTCAAAGAGATTGTTAATCGTGTTCCTAAAAATGGGAAAGTCTACGATTTAGGTTGCGGATACGGTTACCTGTCTCATCTGCTTGCCATGCAATCGTTTGACAGGCATGTGGTTGGATTGGATTATGACGAAGAGAAGATTCTACTAGCCGAAAACACGCATTACGCAGTTGGTAATCTTGAATTCGCGCAGATGGATTTAACCAAATTTCAACCCGAAGAAGCGGATTGTTTTATCATAAAAGATGTATTGCACTACTTTCCAGCTTCTGAGCAAGAAGCTTTGCTAAACCGCTGTGGCGAGAAGCTACATACTGGCGGAACCATCATCATCCGAGATGGAATTGAGGACGAAAAAGAAAAACATGGCGTAACCAAAATGACCGAGGTTTTCAGCACTAAAGTCTTCGGGTTTAATAAGACAGAGCACGAATTAGAGTTCTTACCTGAGAAAAGAGTTCTTGCTTTTGCTGAGAAGTTCAATCTAAGTGTAGAACGCTTTGAGAATAAGGCGAGTTCTAATGTTACGTTTGTTCTCATTAAAAAACCTTAACCCGAATCCTATTTCTTGCCAACTGCAATTACAACCACATCTCCAAAAGCGCAAATAACTCCGGCAATCATCAACATATTGATGTTTTCTGTGGCGACTTTCTTAAATATGAGGTTTTCCGATTTTCCAAAATCCTCTTTCTTGCGATTGTTAGTAAAAGTCAACTGCAGCATGGACACCCACTACCACCAACACGACAATTACAAGAGGCTTTTTTATGTGTTTGCACTGAAAAATCGCGAAAACAAACGAGTTACAAACCCTAAATCAACCTCTTTTCAATATAATCCGAATTAAGTAGGCCAAGCGCACCCATGTATTTGAGTTTAAAGGAAACAAGGTCTCCAACCTTGTAGTTCCTGTCGCTTTCTCCAATATCAATTACAACCATATCTGAACTTGCGCCAACCACGCTAATATTCTCGTCATCAGGAATGAGAAAATCGATGGAAATATCTAACAGACCGACATCAATAATGGCGCGGTGCATGTTCTGTCCAAAGTCGCTCTCATCTATTTGGAACACCTCACCAGAAGGATTTTCGGCTAACGTACCGATGGGCACTTTCGGCTTTTCAGTGATTTCTATAATCTCGGCAAACAACTTAAAAACATCTGCTTGCATTCCTTCGATGGTGCCTTCGTTCAGAAGGTCGGTACCAAAAAAGAGTGTCTCTCCTACTCTGAAATGATTCACGCTCTCTGGCACCTGATGTTTGAAAAGCATAGGGATAATTACAGATGTGCCACCCGTAACCCATGGAATCTTAGTGTTGAATTTCGCTTCAATCAACTGTTCGTAAAGCCCTAATTGAATGAGCTTATCCTGCGATGGCAGCACGCCATTGAGGCAGTTGAGATTGGTGCCAATTCCCGAAATTTCAATATTTGGCAGCTTGAAAATACTATCGTAAAAATCCATCAGATGACCACCCATAATGCCTTCGCGAAGATCACCAAGCTCAATCATAATAATAACCCTGTGC
>JBLHEU010000154.1:0-7651 GCA_047614525.1 Bacteroidia bacterium
GGATATACATCGGGGATAACAGACACTGTATATCTCAAAGAGTCGCCTACGGGCATAAATTTATTTGAACCAACAATTGAGTATTCCGAACTTCTCGTAAAACGTTCGAAAAAGCTAAAACCATTCTCCGAATCCTGTTTAACAGCAATTTGATTTGAACCAATAAATACAGAAACCCCAGTTGTTTTAGCCGTATTTAGTAGCCAGCCCACTTTCGTTCCTTCGGGAATTAACAGGTCACCGCTATTGGAGCGAGATTCATTTTTCCTTCCAATATAATTGGGAAACTCGAGTTCAACCTCAAACCCAATAACCGTTGGCTTTGGCAAAACAACAAGTTCGTGAGCCAGAGAATTGTATCCATTTCCTCTCAGCTTAAAACCAACATTTTCTCTAGGCTGATGAAAAACGTACGAGAACTTTGCCGCGCTAAGCTTATTCATTAGGGTAGATTGACCGTCAATATCAACATATAAATCGTTTGGCACTTCTTGTCCATCAAGTGAGACCATAAGTTCAAAATCTTGAAGCTCTACCGTTGAAAGGGCCTCATTTTGAATGTTGAATAGGAATGGCGCAAGGTTGGCGAAATCGGTTCTATGATTAACAATTCTGCTTGTTCCTTCTCTTACCATTGATGGAGAAATAACAAGAAGTGCAAGCAAAACAAACAATGGAGGCAGAGCGTAACGCAAGAATTGTTTGTTCGCCCTTAGGTCAATTGCAGTTGCAAACGGAATGGGTTTTAACGCGTCAATTCGCTGATCGATGCTGGCAATGAGAAGTTCAGAATTAGAGTTTTCAGCCGTTCGTTGTAGCTGAAGCGTGTTAAGTAGGCGGTCTTCAATGTTGACGAAATGCTTACCAACAATAGATGCTGCTTCATCATAACTCAAACCAGGACGCAATCTCCACAGTTTAATTAGCGGCTCAACTATCCAATTACCAAGAGCAAAAAGAGAAACCGCTACAAGAGAGTAGAAAAAGATTGTACGGCCGGCCATACCAAACCTCCCAAAGTATTCGAGTGAAACAAAAACCAAGAAAAACGCAAGCAATAACCCTGTAGTTAAGAGCGTACCACGAATCAACTTATTCAGGTAATATTTCTGAATAAACACATCTAGTTTCTGTATTAAATGCTGACCGCCTCTGCTCATTTTCTTCTCAACGTCTCCATTAATTATTTGTTGTCGGATAAACAAAAATACGCCTAATCTTCTGCTTCAGCCTAGCCGCGTTTACAACAAACACGAAATAAGGTTAACTTCGCGCGCCCAAAATCACCCTCTATGGAGAACAGAAAAGTTAGAGTAAGGTTTGCGCCAAGTCCTACAGGCCCACTACACATCGGTGGCGTTAGAACAGCGCTTTACAATTACCTCTTTGCCAAGAAAATGGGCGGAGATTTCATTCTTAGAATTGAAGACACTGACCAAACTCGATATGTAGAGGCGGCTGAAGACTATATTTTAAAAGCACTTGAATGGTGCGGAATGGAAATTAATGAAGGACCAAAAAAAGGTGGCGAATACGGTCCTTATCGTCAGTCTGAGCGTAAGGAAAGCTACAGGAAATATGCAGAACAACTTATCTCTAGTGGTCATGCGTACTATGCTTTCGACACTTCGGAAGAATTAACCGCAATGCGTGAGCGTTTGTCGGCCGCGAAGGTTGCCGCTCCGCAGTACAACGCGGTCACCCGTGAAACAATGAAGAATTCGCTGACTCTTTCTGAGGATGATGTGAAAAAGAGAATTGAAGACGGAGAGCCTTACGTAATCAGAATCAAGATTCCACGAAAGGAAGAGGTTCGATTTCATGATGCAATTCGTGGTTGGGTTGTGGTTCATTCATCTCAAATGGACGATAAAGTTCTTTTCAAATCGGACGGAATGCCAACGTATCATTTGGCCAATATTGTTGATGATTATAAGATGAAAATTACCCACGTAATTCGTGGAGAAGAGTGGTTACCATCTGCACCGCTTCATGTTTTGCTTTACAGATATTTAGGCTGGGAAGATGTAATGCCCGTTTTTGCGCATTTGCCCCTTATTCTTAAGCCAGACGGAAACGGAAAGCTGAGCAAAAGAGACGGAGATCGTTTAGGGTTCCCTGTGTTTCCATTGAATTGGTTGGACCCAAAATCAGGAGAGCAATCTCATGGTTATAAGGAGCGCGGGTATTTCCCCGAGTCGTTCGTAAACATGCTAGCTATGTTGGGCTGGAACCCCGGAACGCCACAGGAGATTTTCTCTATGGATGAACTGGTTGAAGCATTCTCATTAGAGAGAGTTGGAAAGTCTGGTTCTAAGTTCGACCCTGAAAAGGCAAAATGGTATAATCAGCAGTATTTGAGAACATACAATAATGCGGAACTGGCCAAAACCTTCCAAGAAACATTGAAAGAAAAAGGTGTAGATGCTTCTGATGAATACGTTGCAAATGTTTGTTCTTTGATTAAGGAAAAGACACAGTTTACATCTGAGTTCTGGGGTTTTGGAAGCTACTTTTTCGAAAAACCTGCGCAGTATGACGAAAAAGTGATTCGCAAGCGATGGAATGAAAATGCGGAACGTTTTTTTCCAGCGTTATCAGACGCACTCAGCAATCTTGGCAATTGGAAAGCGGAGGAAATTGAAAGCACGTTCAAATCAACTGCGGAGACAATGGAAATTAATCCAGGGCATGTAATGCAGTTGTTCCGTGTGCTACTTAGCGGCCAACCAGGCGGCCCTGTTTTGTTTGAAATGACGGAGTTTCTAGGTCAAAAAGAAGTTGTTATTCGCTTGCGAGAAGGAGTTGAAAAGCTGAAATGATGCAAGAGTTATTCATAGAAGATATCAGGCTTCATGCTTATCACGGCTGTTTAGATGAAGAGGGTCGAATAGGAGGGAAGTACCGAATAGACATTAAGGTGGTTGCAGATTTTAGCGAATGCGCAGAAACTGATGACCTTACCAAAACAGTTGATTATGTGGTTGTTTACGACCTGGTGAAGCAAGAAATGGCCATTCGGTCAAAGCTTATTGAAACGGTTGCCAAACGAATTGCCCTCAAACTTCAAGCACAATACGCTTGGGTTTCTGAGTGGGAGGTAAGCTTAACCAAGTTCAGTCCGCCAGTTGGAGGAAGTCTTGGTCAGAGTCGTATTGTTTGGAAGGTAAAATGATTAGGTGCCGTTAGGCTTTGATTATTACTTTTGCGACATGGTCGGGTGGCCGAGCGGTTAGGCAGTGGTCTGCAAAACCATCTACAGCGGTTCAAATCCGCTCCCGACCTCATAAAAACCCCACCCAAGCGGTGGGGTTTTGTATTTTTGGTAGGATATTGAAAGAGCTTTTACATGATTAGAACATCCGTATTTACTATTGGTATCTTGCTTTTAGCACAAGTTGCAATGGCTCAATTCTATTACGGAGATTACTCGGTTAGAGTTGAGGTTGAGGGGAATGACTTCGCGCATTTTACAGAAATTTATTTTGAGGATGGTTTAAACCCACCGCAAGGAGAACCAACATACGGATGGGATGGCTGTTGCGATGCATTGCTTACAATTGGCAACCCTAATCAACCACATGTTTTTACTAAGGTGGTAGTGCCAGGAACGCCTCCCGTAAACAACCATAGGATGTCTATAAATGGCTTACCCCACCTGTATGAGACCACGATAGTTCCACTAGGTTTTTTGCCAGGCACATTAGCCCAGTACAACTTTACGTTTGAGGAGTTGTGGCGATTACCGGCAGGCGTTACTGTAGAATTTCATGACCTTTTTCAGAATGTTACCCAAGACTTGTTGTTAGATTCAACGTATACTACTTGGGGTGCCGTTTCTGATGAAGAAGACCGGTTTGAGCTACACTTTTCTCCCGAAAACGTTACTTCGGTACAATCAGGAACGACTAGTCAGCCTAAAGTTTGGGTTGACGCTGAAAATATTTTTTTAGGAGGTCTTGACTCTAATATCCCGCATGAAATAAGAATGTATGATGTGCTTGGTAAAGTGCTTTTAGAAAAAAGCATGGTCTCTGGTGAAACCAAAGCTATTTTAAGTCGTAATGCACAACCAAAGGGAATCTATATACTTGAGATTGTGTCAGGAAAAGAGACGAGAAATACGGTTAAGATTCGCCTTTAGTTAAAAAGCCTAACTTTGTAAACTATCTTAATAAACATGAAAAAGGTATTCGCATTTTTCTTTTCTATTTTGGTTACTGGTGGTTCTGCCATCGCTCAGCCAGTTCCTCCTCCTCCACCAAACGTGGCAATTCCTCTAGACACTGTAGTTTATGCGTTGGTTTTGGCGGGTATTGTTTATGGTGCATTCAAGTTGAATAAAAGGTCTCAGGCTAAGTCTCTGAAACAAGCGTAACACCACCAATCTTTAACCTTCCCGCATTATTGAGAAAATAAGCTCTTGTCTCCAAGAACGCGATTGTATAGGCCGTTTATTTGCTCTCCCATCTTATCTACATCAGGCTCTCTGATAGACTGATATGTTAAGCTTCCGTCTGCTTCCTGTACAATTTTCATGTAAAAGAGGAATGAACCATCGGGAGTTTCGGATTCAAACTTGCTCCGTCCAAATTTAAGCGTATAGAAATTTAATGTGTCTGTATTGGCTTCTGTAACCACGTAAAGCTGATCGCTAAACCACTTTAAACGGTCAACCCCGTATTCGTTCTCAATGTCAGAAATGAGATTGTGGTTCTTATCAAAACCAACCCAGGAAACATTTTTTGTATCATCAAATAAGGAGTAATACCCAATATGAAATGCTGATTCGGTTTCTGCTACACCGTACCACAGAGCTACGTTAAGCGGTGTGGTTCCCACAAACATAAGCTCTTTTTTTTCCGGTTCTGTTTTGAGGTCTGCTTCAAAGACACTAGTTGCAACGTACTTGTTTATCAAACCAACAATGAGGTATGCAGAGCTTAGGCCCAATCCTAAGTAGTTTATTCGTTTCCTCCACCCGCTTGTGCGGTTCATAAATGATAACGCAATGACGCTTAACAAGAATGGTAGTGTGTAAAATAGATCCACTACAAATACGGTTGCAATGCTTACGCGATAATCAGAAAAAGGAAGAAAAAGCTGAGTACCGTAGGTTGTAAGACAATCTAAAAGAGGATGAGTAAAAATGGCGAAGAAGAAAAGAGCGGTCCATTGTTTGAAATTTGCTTCCCCACTTTTCCGATAAAGCCAATTTACCACCCAACCTAATACAGGAGCCATTAATACAGCAAACGTGATTGAATGAGAGATCCCTCTGTGCAGAACAATTTCATCAATTGCCCCCCCGCCTTTTAACCAGATATAAACAACATCAAGATCTGGGATTGTGCCAGCAATCCCACCCCATAAAAGAGCCTTATTGCCAATTTTTTTACCAAGAACAGCCTCTCCTACTGCCGCACCTAACACAATCTGAGTCAAACTATCCATTCGGCAAAACTAACAACCGCTTTAAGCAGAGGTTCATGAGAAAGTTAAAATGTGCGCCATTGGCTATATTTGGAGATATGTCAACACTTGTAAACGACCGAAAACTTGCGCAACAGTTCTTTAACGAGACGCGTGCTTGGCAGTCGGAAATGAATTCTCTGGTGATTGACCTAATGTTTTTCGAAAGAATCCTTGACATCTATGGATTAAAGCTATTTGAGCCTGCGGAGAAGCGAGACTTGGAACTATTAAAAGAAACGCTTAAATCCTTTTTAATGCATCGTGTAGAAGCGATGAAGCTGAGGCTGAAAATACACGAAGAGTACCTTTCTAAGGTTGTTGAAGACAGAATATTATTGAAGGATAAAGACTTGCCTTATAAACATGCTGACATGGAAAAAGAAGCAAAAGACTTTAGGCTTGGCGGAGGTAGATTAAAGAGCGATTTATACAAGAAAGTAGAGCAACTTAAACAGTTTTGAGAGCGGCCCAATCCATATTACGCGGTTCAACCGTGATTGTTTTAATGCTGGCTTTTGGTACAAGTTGGGCACAAAGAAGACCAAAGGATAAAATCTTAGATAGGAAGGTTTTTGTGGTTTCCATGGAACATCAAACTACAAAAAAGAAAAAGCTTAGCGCGTTTGAGGAAAACCTGACTTTTAGATCTAATAAGGTTACCGCTAAGCACATGAGGTTGTCAGACGCTGGTGGGTTTCAGCCGGGTGAATACGTTATCACCAAGAAGGAAGATATGTTAGGTGAGAATATTTATCACTTTCAAGCCATTAATAAAAACGCAAAAGGAATGTCTCTGAAGTGGGAAGGGAGGGTTTTTGGAAATCAAATTGAAGGCGTGGCAGTCGTCTCAAAAAAAGGGAAAGTAAAACAGGAGTTTCTATTTACCGGAGCCATCAAACAAAAGAAAAAGCGGAACTAGTGAGATCACCTTGCCACTTTGGCTTGAAACATCTGATAAGGCACTGCATTCATTTCGCCTTCAGTATTTATTTGAAGAATACCTTTAAAAGTCACGACTTGATCGGTTCCGAACCGTGGCAATTTTGAACTAGGAATCAATTCAACCACCGTTTCCGGTCCAGCATTTCCGCAGAAAAAGCAATTGGCAAACGGGTTGGCTGAAACCATGTACATTCCAAGTTCAATATCTACAGGAATGACGTAACCTTTCACTCGAATTTCTTTTCCGTCTAACGCTAAAAGGCCCTTTGAGAATTCTGGTGGTTTTACATTTACTTCAAACCCAAAAGTCTCCGAGTATTGTTTGTGAAATTTTACTTGAGCAAACGTACTCCAACTAACCAACGATTGGGCTGTGGTAGAATTAATGACGAAAAGCCCAAGAACAAATAATAGCGTGGTTTTCATTTCAGTAATGCGCCTTTTAAGATGTAATTACAATGCTCTAAATCGTCCCAGTTTAGCTTTAACCGACCTTTAAACGTTGCGATTTCATCGGTTTTAAAACTCTCCTTTACGCCTTTGGGAAATTGCAATTCCATTACGCTTTCTGGCCCAGCATTACCACAGAAAAAGCAAGAGGTGTACGGGTTTGCCGAAAGAACGTAGTAGCCAGATTCTACATCAACCGGAATTACATAGCCCTCAATTTGAATTAAGGAGCTGTCCAAAGCAAGTACTTCTTTGCTGAATTCTGGATACCACACGCTTTCATCATATTTCGGAAAATAGCGGTCATCCCAAGTCACCTTTGCTAAAAGAGACCAATCAACAGCTTTGTGCTGCGCATTTGTTGCAATTGAAACGGTCAATAACCCAAGAAAAAGAAGCCACTTATTCATTTCTTAAAACGCTTGATATATCAACACGGTAAGCTCTAAATGCTGGAATGAGAGCCGCTACAATTCCAACAACTAAAGTGAAAGGGAATAACCAGATTTCTATTGTGGCAATACCGACTTGAGTTACGCCAAAATGAAACTGTTCTTCTCCGAATGAGGATAAAACCATGATGGCGACACGTCCTAGAATTATACCAAACAGATATCCTGCAAAACAAAGAAGCAGGCTTTCCTGTAACACAAGACTAAACAGTTTTGTTGGCGATGCACCAAGAGAACGCATTAAGGCCAATTCGTATTTGCGCTCTTTTAGTGAGTTAAGTAGAGAAATAAATACGCTTAAGGCCGCAATAAGCATCATTAAAACACCAATT
>JBLHEU010000155.1:0-7549 GCA_047614525.1 Bacteroidia bacterium
CTGCGGTGAGAATGGTCAAATCATTCTCATGCACTTCTTTAAGCTTGTCAACATCGAAATAAAACTGGCGTAAATCTTTAGGTAGTGTTTCAGCGAAAGCACCAATCTGAACTCGGAATTCAATTTTTCCTTTCAATTCAGCGCTAATGTTGTAATCGTTCAGCATCACTACTTCATCTCCATAAACTTCCGGCTGATTAATATCTACGATAAACGCATCTGGATATCCGTTGCTTTGAACTTGGGTAAGAAGTTCTTCTGCCTGAGATCTGAAAGTCAGATTACCAATAACGTAGCGGTAAATTTTGTTTTCGTCTTCATAAACCCCCACGTTTTTCAATCCGGGAAAATCTGCTGTGTATGTTGGTGTGATTGAAGCACTAACCTGAACACCATAAAGAATGGATGAGGTGGTGTAATTCACCTCACGAGTAACCACGTCAGGGTGGTCTGACTGCACGCTCACTAATCTGTCTTTTAGGTATGTTGATGAATGCGTGTTGATGTAATTACGCGTCTTAATTTCTTGCGCCATGCGCATTGGTTCGTGACATAATTCTATCCATTTTATTGCTTCCGTGGTGTAGAATGGGTCTCCTTGCGAATAGACGTTTACGAACTGATTGTAACGCTCCATTGCTTTTTCGCAATCTCTTAATCTGCTATAAGCAATAACGAGATAATACCAACAGAATTCAGGCTCTCCCATGCCTGGATCGATATCTTTTTTGCTGTAGTCTAATGCTGCCTTCTCTAGATATGTTACAGCCTCTTCAATCCTAATTCCCTCCTTCACTAAGCACATTCCTAAGAAATAATTGTGCGGAGCCGCTGCTGGATCAGTTTTCATCAACCCTTCTAAAACTGGGATTGCATCCTGTGTTTTATTTGAAGCAATTAAGAGTTTGGCTTTTTCTAATGGTGTGCTGTCAGAAGCCTGTATTTGCAAGCTCGCGAAGCAAAACAGAAAGGCCAGTATGAATGCTGATTTAATCGTTTTCATTTGGAGTGACGTGTTTGTTCAGTTTTACCGCAGTTTTGGGTTTACGCAAGCGCATATTCACCATCTCAACTATAAGCGAGAATGCCACTGCAAAGTAGATGTATCCTTTAGGAACGTGTTGCCCCATGGCATCTAGAATAAGCATGAAACCAATGAGAATTAAGAAGGCAAGAGCCAAAATTTGAAGTGTTGGATGCTTATTAATGAAGCGACTAATGGCACCAGCAAACAGCATCATAACAATCATGGAAAGGATAACGGCTGCAATCATAATTATTACGTGTTCTGTCAGACCGATGGCAGTTAGAATAGAATCGAAACTGAAAACCATATCTAGCGCTATAATCTGCACCAATGCAGCTGCCATTGTCATAGACGCTTTACCTCCTTTAGCGCCTTTATCGGCATTTTCGCCTTCCATTTTGTGATGGATTTCTGAGACGCTTTTCCCGAGTAAGAACAATCCACCGGCAAAAAGAATAAGATCACGACCGCTAAATGGATGGTCAAATACATGGAATAGAGGCTCAGAAAAACCAATAATCCAAGTAATCCCGAGGAGTAATCCAATTCGGAAAATCAGAGCAAGGGCCAACCCAATTGTTCGGCCTTTTCCTTGCTGACTTTCAGGCAGCTTGTCGGTAACAATTGAGATGAAAATGATATTGTCAATCCCTAGAACAATTTCTAGGAATGTGAGCGTAAGTAACGCCACCCAAGTTTCGGATTGCATGAAAATTTCCATGCATTGAAGGTATTTAGTGAAGCAGCTCTACTTTACCTGCTGCTAATTAGTTTGCTGACACAGGCCTGTTAATTATCAACACATTAAAATTGATGGCAACGTACCCCTATCTTTCCCCCAATGAAATCATTTCTAGATCAGCTTGCTGCGGAGGTTTTAAAAGACGGCAAAACCGACTTTTCAAACTTGTGCATTGTACTGCCAAACCGTAGGGCCGGAGTGTTCTTGAGAGACGCACTTTCTAAAGCAGGAGATAGAGCTATTTGGGCTCCCCAAATCCTATCCATTGAGGATTTCATTTTTCAATTATCTGGTTACATAAAAGTGGATCAGATTACTTTGCTTTTTACCTTTTATGAAGTGTACAAAAAGCACGTAAGCGAGCCTCAGCCATTAGAGATGTTTGCCAATTGGGCAACAACTTTTTTATCAGATATAAACGAGGTTGATATCAATTTGGTTGATGCAGAAGATATTTTCAATCAGCTAACGTCCGTTGAGCGTATTGCAAAGTGGAATCCTGACGGATCTGAAATAACTGAGTTTCAGCAGAAGCATCTCAAGTTTGTAGAGTCATTTTCTGGTCTTTATTCGGCAGTAAAAACACAGTTAGAAAGCGAGAATAAAGCGTATCAAGGAATGGCTTTCCGAAAGGTTGCTGAGCATGCAGAATCGCTACTCAAAAGTTGTGAATGGGATAAGGTTTGGTTTGCTGGATTTAACGCTTTAACTGTTTCAGAAGAAGCAATTATTCAGGTTTTTCAGGAGAACGAAAAAGCAAGATTGTTTTGGGATATGGATTCGTTTTATGCGAATGACCCAATTCATGAAGCTGGGTTTTACATTAGAAAATACCAGCAGGGTAGAGGGCAACTGAAATTGGATTCTGAGATTAATTGGAACCAGAATCACTTTACAAATGAGCCTAAAGAAATTCATGTAATTGCTGCACAAAGAAGTGTTGCGCAAGCCGAAGCCGCTGCTTCAATTCTTAGCAAAAAGCTTGAGAATTCTCAATCAGAAACCCTCTCTAATACAGCTGTTATTCTGAATGATGAAAAGGTGCTTGTCCCATTGTTAAGCAGTTTGCCAACTCAACTTACCGGTGTAAATATTACAATGGGCTACGGTTTGCGTTATTCGCAATCGGTGGTTTTTATCGATAAGATTTTCCAGCTCTATTCTTCCATTACCGAGGGCACTTTTTATCACAAACATTTGATGTCTGTTTTAAGCGATGGTATTTACCTGTCGGTAGCTAAGGTTGGTGTTTCTGAGGTTAAACAACGGCTGATAAAACAGAAGAAGGCTTACCTGAGTAAAGAAGATTTAGCGGATGCCGAATTTGATAAATTGCTTTTTGGATTGAGTGATGTTTCGGTGCCTTCATTCTTAGAACATCTCAAGAAAGTTGTTTGCTTTATTCGCAAACAATGGACTGGAGGTAGTCATATTTTGGAACTCAAGTTTTTGATTTTGCTAGAACGAATGTTGGTACGGCTAAGCGATTTACAAGGTGAGTTTGGAGGAGTAGACTCGCTTAAAACGCTTCAAGTATTCTGGAGGCAACTCACCAACAATCAAAGTTTAGATTTTGTCGGAGAACCAATTGGTGGCTTGCAAATTATGGGAATGCTAGAAACTCGAAATCTCGATTTTGAGGAACTAATTATTCTGGGAGTTAACGAAGGAAGTTTGCCTTCAAATGCGCACACACCATCCAATTTTACCTTTGATGTAAGACGTGTTTTTGGCTTGGCTTGCCAAAATGAGCGAGATGCCGTTACGGCCTATCACTTTTATAGGCTGATACAAAGAGCAAAGAAAGTTTATCTCATATATGACCAAGATACCACCTCGTTTGGTGGAGGAGAGGTGAGCCGTTACGTTCAGCAACTTCAGAATGAGACACCTCCTAATATCAGCATTAAAACGTGGGGCGTTGAGCAAAAGCTGCCTAAATCAGATCGTGCTCATGAGATTTCTATTCCCAAGGGAAAGGAGGAATTAGACAAGCTTAACATGCTTGGTCAACGAGGGTTTTCTCCTTCAGCATTGAATACATATCGGTCTTGTTCTCTCAAGTTTTACTTCCGGTATGTAGCTGGATTTAAAGAGGAAAACAAGGTCAACGAAGATGTAGATCACGCAACTTTTGGTACTGCAGTGCATGATACTTTAGATGTTCTTTATCGACCTACAGTAGGAAAACCACTAGCCGAAAAGGATTTGGTTCAGATGACTAAAGAAATGGAACCCGAGCTTACCCGGCAATTTGCAAATCAGGTTTCTGCATCTAAACTCAACCATGGTAAAAACCTGCTGGCCTACGAGGTGGCCAAGACTTACGTTAAACGCGTTCTTGAATATGATTTACGAGCAGTTAAAGCAGGAAAAACGGTTACTCCAAAACAGCTTGAAGGAGAACTGTGTGCCAACCTTTCGGTTAAATCTGGGGATAAAACGTATGATGTTCGGATAAAAGGAATAGCAGACAGAATTGATCAGCTTTCTGACGGAACCGTTCGGGTTATTGATTATAAAACTGGCTCATTTGATAAGACCACGATAATCAAAAGTGAAGCTGCGTTAGAAGCAAATAAGGCAGATAACGCGTTTCAGCTGCTGGTGTATGGTTTTATGTATAAAGCCGAAAATCCTTCGCAGAAGGAAATACAGCCTACTGTTTTCTTCCTGCGAGCAAAGGAAATAGAAAGTCCAATTGGGGTTGTTTTAGAGAAGCAAGAACTATCTAGTGAGGAACAGATTGAATTCACAAAAAGCAAGGTTACAGAAGTGCTTTCTGAAATGTTTGACCAAGAGTTACATTTTGAACAAACGGAGAAAGCTGATAACTGTGCGTACTGCGATTTTAAGCACGTTTGTCAGCGTTAGCACACCATCGCGCCAGCTATGCGTCTGTCTCTTTGATTACCAACTTGCATAATTACGTAAGGGCTATTAAGGCAATGGCGCTTAAAACAATATTTTCGTATTCTGATAAATCCATGAAAATGAAAACAATAGCTACGATTTTATCTCTTCTCACCGCTGTATTTGTTCTGGCTCCAAGTGCATCAAATGCACAGTGCCCAGGTTGTATTATTGATACACAATGTGGCGTTGGTCTCAATCCTATAGAACCAACGCTTTGCCCAGCTGCATTGCCAAATGGAACGCAAGGACAACCGTATGATGAAAGCGCCACGTTTTTCATGCCTCGTGAGTTTACAGACTCAGGTTCTGGTCAGAGTGTAACGCTTAATTCTGTTACGGTAACAAGCGTAACAGGAATGCCTCAAGGTTTGAATTACCAATGTGACCAACCAGGTTGTGCATACACAATTACAAATGACCCTGCTACGGAAAGGGGTTGCGTGAAAATGTGCGGAACGCCAACCGTTCCTGGGACTTACAATGTTGTAATTCAGGTGGTTGCAAACGTATCAACCCCAATTGGTGTAATTAACCAACCTACAAGTTTTACCATACCGTTGGTTATTGATCCTGCACCAGGCGGAAACTGCTGCTTTAGCTACGACCCTCCATCGGCTTGTGGGCCTTTAGATGTTTCTTTCGATGCTCTAATTGATTTCGCTCCACTTCAACCAACTGTTCATTCTTGGAATTTCGATAACGGTAATACTGCTACAGGAGCAAATCCTCCTGTTCAGAATTACCCAACACCAGGAGAGTATTATCCTGAATTGACTACTACGGTTTACAATTATGTACTTACTGATGTTGAGGTTACCGCTTCAGGTTCTGGCTGGTGTGGTGATATTGAAGAAATCAGCTTCCTTGGCGTTTGTCAAGGTGCTCCTGATTTGTTTTTCGACTACGCAAATAATGGACAAACATACACCTCGTCTGAGGGGAGCAATAATTTGAGTAATTCATGGAGTAATCTTGGTATTGAACTCAATACGCTTGTTTTTTCCATGACCTTTTGGGATTCTGATGGAACATCACAGAACGATAATCTCGGTGCTTTGGCGTTTAACGTAACCAACGTTGGAACTTTCAATTTTTCAAATGCTGAAGTGTTCGGTACATATACAATCGATACTGTTGTAAACAACATTACGGTAACGTCTGACACTGTAAATTCTTACCCTTTCCCAACACAACCACAGTTAGCATTTAACCCAGCCCAGCAAATTTGCGCGGGAGATTCTGTGCTGCTTACTGGCCCAATCGGTCCATATCAATATCAATGGTTGAACTCGGGTTCATTCATTTCAGATTCTACTGCGGTTTGGGTGTATTCAGCTTCCTATTACTCGTTGTTGGTTATTGATACCACATTCTACTGCGGAACCGAATCTGATTCATCTCTTATTGAAGTATTTGCTTATCCATTACCTCCAGTTATTGGATATAATGCTGCAACAAACAACCTCGAGGTAAGTAACAATCCTGAAGGTTACCCTGTAGATTGGTACATAGATGGCATTTTAGAACAAGGCCAAACTGGAGATACATTACCAGCTACCGGAACGGCAGGACCTTTTTCTGCAGTCTTCCAGAATGGTGGATTATGCGCTTCAGGTCCTTCTACAGAATATTGGTTATGTCTTTCGGCAACAGTGGCTCCATTGGCAAATGATACCATTTGCTGTGGCGAGACAGTAACATTTGATGCATCAGGATTCACCGTAAATCCATTTAGCGCAATTGCTTGGGCCATGACGCCAGAAGCTGACGGTCCTGTTGTAGATCAAGCATCTGCTACTCAAGCAGAAGATAACGGAAACGTACTTTCTGGTTTTGGCGAAACGATTGATTTTACCCGAAACTGTCTTAGTTATGTTGATAGTGTTGCATCTGGTAATTACTACGTTACTCCATTTGCCATTGACGACCCAGCGGTTACACCTCTTACCTACGATACACTTCAAGGCTGTGCACCGTTTGCAGAAATTTGCCCTGCGCTTAGTGCTGCTGACGATAACTGGGAGATTTTTCCGATGATTTTTACGTTCCCTGATGGATCAACACTTAACGTAAATGATGCCATTGCATTTGGTCTTCCAATCAATCAGCAATTACTTGATTTAGCTGGAGGTTTACCTTGCTTGGCACTAACCGATTTGTATGCAGGAGACCCAAATGGCGTTTGGTCAATCAGTGTCACCAACACAGGTACAACTTCCTTAGATATGTCTGTTCCAGATTTTATTGTGATTAACTGGGCAGACACTTGCAACTTGATTACAGAAGATGAATCTTACTTTATTGAAGGAGTAGACCTTACAGCAGACCCAAATCAGACAGTAAGCGCTAGTTTTGATATTCCGCCTTTACCAAGCAATTTTCCAACCGTAAGCCCAGCATGTGCTGCTTATGGAGAACCACTTTTGGTAACAATTGCAGATTGCTACCCAGAGTTGACCAACAACTTGGCAATCACCGGAATTACCAGCAACCCAACTTTAGATATTGGAGGTAACTACATTTTTGGAACTATCGATGTGAGTATAACTGGAGGAATTGAGCCTTATACAATTTCTTGGGCTGATGGACCAACCAGCGTAGACCGATTGGGCCTTATTCCTGGTACTTATACCATTACAGTTACAGATTCAAATGGTTTGGAAGCAACAGAAACATTCACACTTACAGGGCCTTATTTAGGAATTAATGAGTTAGAGCAATTTGGCTTCAGTTTGGGTCAAAGTATACCGAACCCAACAACTGGTAGCGCCTCTATAAGCTTTGAAAGTAAAGACCAGGGTTCTTATAGCTTCATGGTTAGAGATGCAGCTGGAAGAATTGTAGCTACAATGTCCATTTCTGCT
>JBLHEU010000156.1:0-7466 GCA_047614525.1 Bacteroidia bacterium
TGCCAAATTGGCGTTAGATATTTCGCCATTGTATATGGCGTATAAATCTACTTTTAGCTTATTCCGAGTGAATGTGAAATGAGTAGAACCAAACCACGGTCCTGCATGTCTTAAAGGGCTAGTTGTTCCATCATCCAGCTCCTCAACACCTTTCTGGTAATTAAAACGACTAAGAATGGCAAAGCCATTTGGAAGCTTTACCTCTACCCCAGTCTGTACACCATAAACAAATGCACTTGCCGCGTTTTGAATTGCCTGAACTTGGCTTAATTCTCCATCATATGCAATGCTGTCTGCCCCGTTTAACGTATAATCTCTACGCACCAATGCGTTCTGCAAAAACGTGTAATAGCCAGTAACATCAACCTTAAGCCATCCCCCAAAGACCTTGGCTATACCAATTTCCGCATTGTAAGCATACTCTGCTTTCAAATCTGGATTTGGGATAACCACTGAGCCTGGTTCAGAATCGAACACTTTTCCTACATCATCCACATTTGGGGAACGAAAACCAGTGGAACCACTTATGCTGAGGGACCATTTTTTGGTTGGGTTATAAACAACACCAAGGCTGCCAGTAACCGCACCACTATTAAGTTTTGCTTCGGTAAACGGCAAAGGATAAAACGTTGTATCGAAATCTGCATTGAGAAAGACGTGGTTATAACGAACACCACCTTGCAGCGTAATCTTCTTAATTGGTCGGTACAAATAAGTTAGATAAGCCCCTAATGAGGCCCAATTAGACCGAGGATACCTTGAAGCAGCTACTTGTTTAATTCCTGTTCGGATATCCTCTTCTTCCCCATCTGAGAAAACATCATTAAAAACTCCCTCTAGACCATAAAACACTTCCTGCTTTTTACCTAGCTTTTTACGGAAATCTACGTTCAAAGAGTAAGCTTGTACTTCTTCAGACTGTGTGCTTCGAGTATCGGTATTAAAGTTTCTAGAAATCCTACTTTCCTGAAACAGCTGATGAGCAACTCTAATGTTTAGTTGACTGTATAAAGCGGTTTCAGATGTATGGAGAATATCAAGCAAATTCATCATCCATAACTGCGGTCCATAATTCCATTCTCCATATCGTGGCAGCCCATCACGTGTTCTCAGATGCCTATCATATCTGCCATATTCAGAAGTTCTTGAATAATGAAACCCGTAGTTGATGTTCCAGTTTTTATTGGGACTGTACCTAAACTTTTGCATCAAGTTTAATTGAGAGTAGCCGGTTGGGTTTTGACTCAACGGGTTTTTGCCTTCAACTACAACATCAAACGTATCTGCTCTTTCTACATAGCTGCTTCTCAGGTAATCGTCTGGACCGTATTTACCCATCACCAAATCACTGAAATTGGTGTAAGTAATACTGGTTAGCATAGCAAACTTCTCCCATCCAAAATTCACATCTGCATGTCCGGTTAATTCGGTGCTTGCAGATGCAAATCTGAATGCTGCATTACCGCTTACTTCTGCTTTATTCTGAAGAGAAAGTCGTGGTTCATAGGTTTTAAAATTCATTACTCCGCCAATGGCATCACTTCCGTAAATCACCGAGCCTGGACCAAAGAAAACCTCCGAATTTTCTACAGTAAAAGCATCTACGTTAATGATATTCTGAACGTTTCCGCTTCTAAAAATGGCAGTATTCATTCTCACTCCATCTACAGCAATCAGCAAACGGTTAGTTGCGAAACCTCTAATCATTGGACTACCTCCGCCAAGTTGACTCTTCTGAATAAAAACTTCACCTGTGGCTCCAATCATATCTGCCGCTGTTTGCGGGTTTTGAAGTCGGGCTTCTCGGGCTGAAAGCGTGGAGATTCTTCCTGGAACTTCTTTCTTGCTTTGATTCCATCGAGTAGCTGAAACGATTACCTGATCAAGAGAAAGCCCAACGGTTTTCATCTTAACCTTGCCGCTTTCTTTGAGTTCCGCGTAACTCACCGAATCAGTATTGAAACCAAGCATTCTGACTACAATGTTTTGAGCCCCTTTAAAAGATGAGATTTCGATTTGTCCTTTACCATCCGTAGTACCGTATGTGTCTGGTTCTAAGCTAGCTAGGGTTACCATTTCAAGTGGTTCGCCATTTTCACTACTAACAGTAATTACCTGGGCATTAGAAATCACAGACAGCAGTAAAAAGAAAGAGAAAAAGCAGAGAAAAACCTTAGTCATTCTTGGACAAGATTCTTTTGTAAACCCTCAATCGTTTTTCTAACGTGATGTCCCTAAATCTATAGGTAGGTGTTGTGCAAGGTTTTTGCTTGATAGGATTAGCGGTTCCATCCATCACGGATTTCAACACTGGCACATAATTTTTAAGTGTAGCCAATGTATTGTTTGTGCGCAGCACATTTGGATCAGGGTTTTCGCCAACTTCTTGATGCTTTTGAAACAGAATATTCCCTGTATCAACTCCCTTATCAATAAAATGTAATGTCATGCCCACGTTTGCGAAATCCTGATTATAGCATTGCCAAAATTCTGACCGCGAACCACGGTATTCTGGCAAGATGGAGGTGTGCGCATTTATCATACCAATTTTAGGGATGGAAATAAGTCTTTCCCTGATAATTGAGGTGCCAAGCACAACACATACATCTGGCTGAGCTTGATTAACCGCTGTGATAACTGTGGCCTCATTGAGACTTGGCGTTTCTAGATATTCAACTCCTTCTGGTCTTCCTTGAACTCCGAGTTCTAGAATATAATCATCAACCAATTTATTAGCCGCCTCAATAGACTCCGCTTCATATTTAAGGGCCTGTCTATTTTCTGAACTAGTCAGGAAATGAAGTTTGAACCAACGGTATGGTTTTCCCAAATTCAATCTTAACGAAAGAACAATTGAATTTCCTTTGGGAGGTTTAAGAGCCGCATTTTCTACCACAACCAGCTTTAGATCTAAACCAGACCCAACGATTAGATGAGCCAAAGCTTGACCACGATTAGAATTATTGGTGAGTAGAACGACCGACATCCGTTAAAAGGCTAAAGAGAAAATTTCGTTAGAATGAATTGTTGGCTTTCTCTCAGCTACATTTCCATCAACAATTACTTTCAACTTGTTAAGATTAATTCCTTTTGAATGGAAGCTAAACGTTTTACCGCTTAGTGATTCACTGGTCAGTCTTTCAAAGCTTATTCCATCTGGGTTTATGCGGATTTCTGAAGCATCACTATCAACTTCAATGCAGTCTCTGAGAACCAAATAATCCAGTAAATCGGATGCTGATGAAACCATCAAATCTCCAGCATCAAACTTTTGCTTTACATTTTTCAAATCCTCCCGAGTCGTTTCCGGAATATGGTTCTTTCTTCCTGAATCTTTTGAATGCCGTTTTCCTAAATGTGAGTAGACAATTACTGTTCCACCCTGCTTTATGAGCTCGTCAATCTTTATTGGATTAATGAGATTATGAAGCCCATCTATATCAGCATCTTGCCAAGTTCCGTATCTTCTAAAACAGTAGAGTTCGGAACCATCGGCAAACTTCTTCCTATTGTATTGTCTATTGTCTGGAGCAACGTAACCTGTTCTTATACTGGGCATCTGGTGCAGCACTGACTTGGCAGATGCTTTAAGCGTATTACCTCCAGATTGTAGACGATAGTCTGCAAATAGCAGCTTACGGTCTTGCCCAACTATATTGCTAACCTCACCATTCCAGATATATCTAATGCCCAAGTTTCTGGCTATATCTAGCGAATAAACGAAGTTTTGATACACATGTCCTGAACTATCGGCAAGCTTATCTAGCGCGCCTTTATTAGTACCGTGAATCATGTTTCCAACAAAACTTGCATGGTCTATCCAAACCTTTGGCTTAATGCCGAGGTTCTTTAAAGTTGCTGCAGCTTCTAAGGCATCTTCCCTATCGAATCCACGCTTTCTACCATGCATATAGTCACCCCATGTATGAATAATATCATGAAGATGAGCTGTTCCAATTTCAGGGTTATCCTCCAAGTTAACTTGGGTTGGAAGATTTTGATTGAACGATTTCACGAAAAGGCTATCACCAAAAGGAAGTTTCAACTCATCCCAAATAAAGCTGTGCAACTCTTGCCAATCCTCAATAACGGTGTTATCAGGATCATTAGCCATAGCTATCCAAGCTTTGTTCGGGTACGGGTACTTGAGGACAGCTGAATTCATGAACCGCTGAAATTAGTAATTCGTCCTCTTGAGACAATGAGAATTCCTGTTTGATGGTCAGCTTTCTTAGCTTTATCCGCAATCTAATTTCCAACAATGCTTCGACACGCAATTATCCTTTCTACAACCTTCTTGATTTTAATCACATCCATCAGCGGTTTCGCACAAATTTCTAGCACGCTACAGCAACGGATTAATTCCAATTCTGATGACTTTCATCGCGTAAGAATTGAGTTCACTGAAAACGTGGATTGCTATGCATTGAACCATGATTTTAAGCAAAACCGAGTTACGGTTGACCAGCGCGCTAAAACTGTAATTAACCAATTGCAGAATCAAGCTGAGGTTTCTCAGCAAGAAGTATTGAGTTTAATCTCAACGGAATTCAGTGATGAGGTTAGAAACCTTCAGAAATTCTGGATTGTAAACATGCTTGTTCTAGAAGCGAAGTCTGAGGTAATTGCTGCGCTGGCAGAATTGCGTCAAGTTTCATTGATAGACATCGAAGAATCAACTATGATTCCGCATGATGAAATCATCAGATCTGAGGGGCAGCACCAACGCTCTCCTGGAGGAATTGAATCTGGTTTAACGGCAATCAATGCACCCGCCATGTGGGCATTGGGTTACACTGGCAGAGGCAGAATAGTTTACGATTATGATACGGGTGTTTGGCCAACCCATCCCGCTTTTGCGGATAGGTTTTTAGGCCACAGATTTCCAATGGAACAGTGCTGGTATGGGTTCTTTAGTGATGTACCCAATGGCAACATTAGCGACCATGGTACACATACTTTAGGTACGATGGCTGGTTTGGTTGAAGAAACCCAAGACACTATTGGTGTTGCATTTGGAGCGTATTGGATTGCAAATGATTTTGTTACCTCAACAGTAGCAGCTTTACCTCCACTAACGGATATGATTGGTGCTTTTGAATGGGCTCTAAATCCAGATGGAGATGCTGCTACAACAGATGACATTCCGGACGTGATAAACAACAGTTGGAGATGGAGAGATGACCCAGATACGGTGCAATGTGCAGGGTTTATTGTAAATCTTATGAATGCAATTGAAGCTGCTGGAATTGCCAATATCTTCTCCGGTGGTAACTCCGGACCAAACAACTCAACTGTAAACGCACCGCAACGAATAAATACGTCAGAAATCAACACATTTTCTGTAGGAAGTATAAATGCTAATGCGGCTTATCCTTACCCAATTAGCAATTTCTCTACGCATGGTCCAACGCAATGCGATTATACAGGAAGTCTATCATTAGAAATACACCCAGAAGTGGTTGCGCCAGGTCAAAACGTACGTTCTGCTTGGGGGTTTGATGAGTTCAATACTATCTCAGGAACCAGCATGGCAGCACCCCACGTTTCAGGAGCAATTCTTCTACTGAAAGAGGCGTTTCCGTATTTGAGCGGGGAAGATTTTATGTGGGCGCTTTACTTAACAGCCATTGATTTTGGAGACGTGGGAGAAGACAACGTTTATGGCAACGGTTTAATAGATGTTTTCGCAGCATACCAATACTTGGCCCAAACAAACACGCCTGTAGATCCAACGGTAGTTCCTTGGGATTTGGCGATAGTATCTGCAACACATCCTGCTGCGGGCGGAATTACTTGCGAGAACTCTTTCAGTACTATTGTTGTTGTTGAAAACCTAGGAGATAACACCATTACTGGAATTAACTTTGATTATAGCATTAGCGGTTCTAACAGTATGATTGATTCATGGAGTGGAACTCTGCTGCCAGGTGAAATCGCCACCATCAACCTTTCTTCAATTACCACCAATCAATTTGGAGAATTAGGTTTTTCAATTGTTGCTAGCATAGTGGGCCAGCCTATTGAATATGATTTACATAACAACCACTGGCAGATGGTATTTGACAGAAGAGAGGAAATACAACTTCCATTGGTTGAAGATTTTAATAACGGGTTTGACTCGAATGGTTGGTTGATACAAAATGATGATGGCGCGAGAACTTGGACTACTATCGAAACAGGTGGTTTACTATGGACTGGTTCTTCGGCATCTGTTCAGCATTACAGTTATAACCCTAAGGAGAACCAAAAGGATGGTCTTATTAGTCAGGTGATTGTGTTACCCAACACGGCCCAACCTATTTGGTTGGTGTTTGATGTGGCCTACCAGAGATGGAGTTCAAATGGCTCCACGCACGATACACTAGCAGTGCTCGCCTCCACTAATTGCGGAATAACATTTAGCGAGGAACTTTACAATAAAGCTGGTAACGATTTAAATACGACAGAAGAAGTGCAACTCAATTTTCTTCCAGAACTGGCGGAAGATTGGAGAAGGGATTCGATTAGTCTTTCTTCTTTCAACGGACAGAATCTACTGTTCAAGTTTGAGACAACCAACAGAAGCGGGAATAACGTTTACATCGATAACGTGAAAATATTTGTTGGAAACTCTGAACCTTCCATCATTCGTGAATTGGACAATGAAGTCGCTATTTACCCAAACCCAACTGCTAACGTGCTAAACCTTGAGTTATCTGATAATATTAAAGAGGTTAACCAAATTTCTGTTTTAGATGTATTGGGACAGGTGGTTAAAGTGAATTCTTCTGGCACGGGAAACAGAATCACCCTTTATACAGAAGAGTTAGAATCTGGCCTTTACTTCCTTACCCTAGACTTAAATCAAGGTATGGTGGTTAAGCGATTCATTAAAAACTAAATCTCAAAAAACCGAACATAAAAAAAGCCCTACTGAATTCAGCAGGGCTTTTTAAGCTTAAATTATCCTAACTCTTAGTGAGGATGATCATGTCCAGCATGATCATCTTTCTTTGCTTCCTTTCCAGCGTCAGCTGTACAACAAGATTTTGCGCATCCTTTAGCACAAGCTTTCTTGTCAGCAGGAGCAGCAGTTGCCGTTCCGTCTGCTTTCTTAGCGCAACAAGCTTTAGCGCAATCAGAAGCACATTTGTGAGAATCTGCAGCCTTCACCTCAGTTTTGGTGATAGCTTTTGCATCTGCATCAGCAGCTTTTTTGTCCTGCGCCATTGAAGATCCAACTCCAACGAACAACATCAGAAGTAATGTTAATCCAAAATTTTTCATGTGTAATTAGGTTTATTAGTTGAGCCGAAGATACTCTAGAACCATGCCGAAGGTTTCAATTTGCCGATATTTATTGAAATTTGAGGAAATAAATTGAAGCAGCCGCCTTATAAAGCCACCTAAAACAACCAGGTATTTGGTGGTATTGAATTGCCTACTCTGGATTCCTCAAATACTGCCGCGCATCTTCAATAGAT
>JBLHEU010000157.1:0-7460 GCA_047614525.1 Bacteroidia bacterium
ATTTGGGGCCAAGGTTGTAGTCAAAACCAATGGAACAGAGCAGCTTGCACACCTGCATCCAATTAGGGGCTATATGTCTCAAAGTGAGCAAGCGCTACACTTTGGATTAGGGAAGAATAATACGGTTGATGAGGTGATTATTACTTGGCCAAATGGGAAATCTCAAACGATTAAAAAACCTGAAATCAATAAAACGCACATAGTTTTAATAGGAGAAGCAACAGAAAGCTTGATACCAGATATGTACTCCCCGCTCTTTAGCAACATTACCAAACCAGAAACACTAACTCATAAAGAGAACATCTTCAACGATTATGAGAGGGAAATTCTTTTGCCCCATAAAATGTCTACCCTCGGTCCTACTCTAGCATTGGCAGATATTAACGGAGATAAAATAGATGATTTCTATTTATGTGGAGCCCTTAATGAACCTGGTTCATTAATGCTTAGTTCTGGTAATGGACACGTAAAAACTTCCAGCAGTGCATTTAATGCAGACAAAATCAAAGAAGACATTGGTGCGGTATTCTTTGATGCTGATGGCGATAATGATTTTGACCTTTACGTTACTAGCGGTGGAAATGAGCTTTCGCAGAGCGATGAAAATTACTCCGACAGATTGTACATTAATCTAGGCAACGCCAATTTCAAAAAGTCCTCAGACCTACCCAAGGATGCACTAAGTAATTCATGCGCGGTGCCATTTGATTACGACAATGATGGTGATTTAGATTTGTTTGTTGGTGGCAGACAAACCCCCGGAAAATGGCCTTTCCCAACCGATTCTAGAATTCTTAGAAATGATGAGGGGAAGTTTACAGATGTTACCGCTAAAGTTGCACCAGACTTAGAGGGAATAGGAATGGTAACAGATGCCCATGCGTTAGACGTAAATGGCGATGGCAATAAAGATTTAGTCTTAATTGGAGAGTGGATGGCTATTACTTTTTTAATTCAGAATGATGGTAAATTAAAAAAGACCAATCTTGGAACAGACCATGCCGTTGGTTGGTGGAATACTATTGTACCTGCTGATATTGACGGAGACGGAGACATTGATATACTAGCTGGTAATCTCGGACTCAACATAAAGTATAAGGCAAGCACAGAAGCGCCTTTCTCGGTTTATTGCCATGATTTTGATGAAAGCGGTACGCTAGATATTGTTTTAAGTTATTACCAGCAAGGCTCTTGCTTCCCGGTACGAGGAAGAGAATGCTCTTCGCAGCAAATGCCTTTTATCAAGGATAAATTTCCGACATACGGTCAATTCGGAGTTGCTACGATTAAAGACATTCATGGAGAAAAATTGGATAAATCACTTCAGTATCATGCTACCGAATTCCGTTCCGGAACTTGGATAAATGATGGAACTGGTTCATTCAGCTTTTCTCCATTTCCAAACGAAGCACAGGTGTCGACAATTCAAGGAATTGTTCCTTATGATGTTAATTCTGACGGAAACCTCGATTTAATTATGGCAGGTAATTATTACAATAGAGAAGTAGAAACCACTAGAAGCGATGCAGGAATAGGTGTGGTGCTTTTAAGCGATGGAAGTGGAAATTACACTGCCATGCACCCAACCAAGCATGGACTTAACCTGTATCAGGATGTTCGAGATTTGAAACTTCTTAAAGGCGCCAACGGTTCTATTCAGCTAATTGCTGCCATCAATAATGAACAGATTCAGATTTACGAATTGAATCAAAATCTACGTTAATTGACAGGGAATGAAATAGGATGTCGGTCATTGAACTTGTTAATAAAAAGTATCGCCTGTTTTCGTTGCTGCCCAAAAGACAAAGAGCCGTACTGCCCCAACAAGGCTTCATCGGGTTCCAGTAGCGAATAAATGTCGTGCGGGTTAAATTTCGCACCCAATCCTCTAGAGCTCCCAGACAACTTACCCGTATCAAATTCAATAATCATATAAACCGGCTGACTGGTTAATTTAGTTGTCATCGGCCCCATATGGACGGTTGTGGTATACACAAGTTGATCTGCCGAAAGTAACAGTAAGAACCTATTTCATTAATAGAATAAAGCTTAAATAGCTTTGGTTTTGACTTTCGATGCCAGTTTACATCATGGTTAATGTGAACCAATCCATTCTTTGCGTACCCCACACCTCATCTGCCAAAACCGACCTCTCTTCATAAAGATTGTCGTAGTAGGTAATGGTATCATTCTCAACTATTCGGTCTAAATAATTCGGATTACGTATATCTAAATCACTAAGTATATACTCTGGTCGAATTGGGTTGTTGTTTTTAAAATCTTGAAAAGTGAGATAAATCCCGTTCTCAAATTGGAAGTCTTCATTATAAACAACCCTATCCTGCCCAAGTACGGAAAATGAAGAAAGCAAGAACCAGATAAACATCAATCTCATTCGGGAAAACTTATTGGATTCCTCATATTGTACTTTCTGATGTAGAACATAGCAGATTGCTTTTGTTCTCGCCTTGCTAGCCTTTGAAACTCCATCTGCAAAACGGTATCTGCTGTCAACAATTCGTCAATCAACTTTGAGGATACGGATGTTAGATCTCCTGTAGCAAGCTGAACAATTTGTCCGTCAGACCAATCTAACAAGCATTGTATGGGAACCGTCTCATCATAATAACTACCCTGATCATTAAACATGGAGCCATCATCTAAAATGGTTCCGCGAGATTGCATCATTGCACCAGGTGCAGGTGGAATAAACCTTGTCATAATGATAACCGCAGTAAAATAACTATAAGCGCCAATGGATAATATTGGAAACCATCCTCTATTATCCCACCTGTATGATTCGGGTACTGTATTGTAGCCTAAATGAACCTTACCAGCTTTGCAGTAGCCCCAAATATTGAGTACGGCTATCGTTCGTTCCTCAAAAAGATTATCAAAGTAGGTTAGACTATCTGAGTCTAAAACTAAATCCAGGTAATCAGGTTTGCGTATATCAAAATCGCTAAGAGTGTGCGTTAACGGAACAGGGTTATTGTTCTTAAAATCTTCAACTGAAAGATAGATTCCTTCTTTAAAAACGAAATCTACTGTGTATTCAACTTTTTGCTGTGCAAGTGATGAAAATGCGATGGAAAAGAGAAACAGGAAAAGCGAAAAAGGAGCTTTCATTCCAAGGGCATCGTGGTGTTAAGCGAATCTGAGTCGATTGAATAAACACCTATTTCATGTTCCTGTTCTTGTTCAGTTGCAACCGAATCTTCAGTTGAAAGATTGGGCAGATACCAGAAATACATCATGCTACAAGCAAGGATAAACGCGATGATGCCAGAGAGAAAGAATAAACGTTTGAACATTTGGTGAAATTAGTTCATCAAAATCATACAATAATTTGTCCTTCCTTTTTATCGCCAATTGCCAAATGGGCCTTATTCAAAAACCGAATTCCTGCGATGTATGCTAATAGGGAATCGAAATGATGCCAAGTCTTCATTTGATCATGATTAACGTTCAAACTAAACTTTTCAGAAACCACCTTAGATAGTTCTATTATGTATTTATCATCCCGCTTATACATACCGTCTTCAAGTTCAAGAATTACCGCCTGTTGCTTAGGATATGTCTCAAACACGGTTATTTCCATCTTTTCAAGATAGTCTCGGAGCTTCATTGCTCGGGCAGTTAAACCACCTAAGAACATAGGAGACATTGCACCCAACTCGCGATCAGCTACTCGGTAGAAATAGTCACTATAAGATTCTTTATCTACATACTTTCCTGGGAGACTCAAAGGAGCATCTAGGAACACAAACTTCGGTTTCAGCAACTTAAGGTGCTCTACAATAAACTTATCTGCATCTTCTTGATGCTTGCTTGCTCTGAACCTTACCATATCCTTTTGGTAATAAGCTATTACTGTAGTTCCAGCCAACTTACTTCCGTAATCTATTCCAACAACTGTTTCCATGTCAACCTCTTTTATCTAAAAAACAACTGAGGCTCAGGAAGGTTTTAAAGATTCCCTGTATAGTTGAACACCCTATTAGAACTTCCGTTAATTATGTTGAATCTCGATACCTTTGTCTGCCTTATGAAAAACTATCTGTCGCTAGTAAAGTTCTCTCACACCATTTTCGCAATGCCATTTGCGCTAATTGGTTTTTTTCTAGCCGTACAGCTAAACTCCGCTATTTTTGAATGGCACTTATTGGTTAAGGTCGTTCTCTGTATGGTGTTTGCAAGAAACGCAGCAATGGCTTTCAATCGTTTTATCGACAGAAACATAGATCAGAAAAACCCAAGAACCGCTATTAGAGAAATTCCTGCGGGAATAATTAATGCAAATGCTGCACTTTGGTTTGTGATTTTAAATTCCGTGGCATTTATAATCACCACCTATTTCATTAACTCATTGTGTCTGGCTTTATCACCCGTTGCTTTGGCCGTTGTTTTAGGGTACAGCATCACCAAACGGTTTACAGCATTATGTCACATTATTCTTGGGTTAGGCTTAAGTCTTGCCCCAATTGGTGCCTACTTAGCCGTGGTTGGGGAGTTTGACGTTTTACCTATCCTCTTCTCATTTGCCGTACTGTTTTGGGTTGGAGGTTTCGATATTATTTACGCCTTGCAGGATGAGGAATTTGACCGTGAAAACGACCTTTTTTCCATTCCCGTTTGGCTAGGCAAACCCAAGGCCTTAATGCTTTCAAATGTTTTGCATTCCGTTACAGCAGGGTTGATGTTTGTAGCTGGACAAATGGGGGGGTTTCATTGGCTGTATTGGATTGGGTTTTCCGTATTCGTTGGCTTATTGATTTATCAGCATACGCTTGTAAAACCAACCGACTTGAGTAAAATTAACCTTGCATTCTTCACTACTAATGGAGTTGCATCAGTAATGTTTGCTGGGTTTGTAATTGCCGATTTATATCTCCTATGAAAATAGTAACCAAGTTACCTGGCGATCAACTTCCAGGAGCATATTTTGATGCTCGGTACGAAACGTTGAGAAAGCCACTAGGTGCTCAGAAAGGCTCGGAGCATCTGCCTAAAGATTTAGAAGCCGTTAATGTTTGGGTTGAGGTTGATTCCGAAATTGCTGCCGTTGGCCGAGCGCACCTTCTTGCTTCACCCGAGGATGGAACTGCTGTTGATGTTAAGGCAAATAGCAAATGCCCGTCCTTTGGCCCGCTAAGTAAAAACAGCCAAGTCTTTATAGACGATGACGGAATGGAAATTCCATCGGGATTACGACCAGCAATTCAGGTGCGCGGAATGGGTACCATTGAAGTATTTAGAGGCAACGGATACGCAAGCCAAGTTTTGGCAGAATGTGAAAAGCAAAGTGCTCTACTGTGGGATGCAAAAACGGGTTGGCTTCAAGCAAGAGTTGAGGCAATTCCGTTCTACGCGAAGAATGGTTGGACTTGTTTCGGGCCAGAATATAATGTGCCCAATGTGGGGCCGCACAGAAGCATGTGGAAGAAATTTGAGAAATTAAACGCTTAGTAATACGCCAAAATGAGATTATTTGCACTTGTTCTTTCCGTTTTCAGCCTGAGTTCTTACGCACAGGAGGCAAGCGTTAAGCGATTTGTAATTGAAAGAACTGCCTCTGTAAACATGAATGCGGAGGTTGACGATTGGAGCATCAACGTTCAACATTTAGAAGCACCTACCCCAGGAATTAGTGGACTTAGGGCTGAATTGCATCAGAAAAAGTTGGGAATTATGGAGCGCTACCCAGCAAATGCTAATACAGAAGGGCGAGCTACCACAGGCCTCACCCCTAGTTTAGGAAACAACTTTGAAGGCAACTTTTTTCAGGGTGTACCGAATGATAATGACATGGCTATTTCTAACGACAGCATAATCATGTCAGTAACCAATAGTCGTATACATATTTACAATGCATCAACAGAAGACCAACTACTCGCGCGCTCATTGGGGTCATTTGCAAGCGATTTAGACATTAACGGCAGTAAGTTTGACCCAAAGGTGATTTATGACCCGAACAACGACCGTTTCATTGTCATTTTTCTAAACGGGTTTACGCATCAAACGAGCTACATCATGCTTGGGTTTTCCGAAACAAATGACCCAACCGGAGATTGGAATCTTTACGCCTTACCTGGTAATCCGTTAGACAACGAAACGTGGGCCGATTATCCAGTAGTTGGTATCTCCGGAAAGGATCTTTATATCGGAATAAACACGTTTACCAATGGTTCTTCTAACAACTCTGGGTTTACCGAAACTTGTCTGTGGCAAGTTGGGTTGAAACAAGGCTATTTAGGGTTTGGTTTAATCTCCAATTACTTCAGCGACATTCTCCCGCAAAACAAGCCTATTTTCAACATTACTCCAATGCAGCCTGCAGCAGAATCCGACTCGGAAAACATGTATTTGCTATCTAATAGGAATGCAGATACCGAGAACGACTCCATCTTTTTGTTGGAGGTAACAGGAAGAGCAACTGACACAACTTCACAGCTAATTGTAAGAACACTACAAGCGGACCAACCGTATATTCTTCCTGTTCCTGCAAAGCAGCAAGCCAACCAGTGGTTTGATACTAACGACAGTCGCGTTTTGGGCGGGTATATTAGAAATAATCAAATCAACTTTGTGCAAAGTTGTACCGATCCTAATACCGGAACTTCGGCCATTTACCATGGGGTAATTGATGACATTTCTGGTTCTTCAACAGTAACCACAAGAATATATAGTGATCCTAATCTTTACTACGGTTATCCCAACATAAGCTGGTCTGGGTTGAATGAATTTGACGAGCAGTCTATCATCAGCTTCAATCACTGTAGCTTTTCTGTTTTCGCAGGGTTTTCTGCTCTGCATGTTAATAGCTCATTGGAGTCTTCTAATAGGATAGAAATTAAGTCTGGCTTATCATTAGTTAATGTTTTGGCCGATACGCTTGAACGTTGGGGCGATTATTCTGGCAGCCAGCGTTTGTATGATGAACCAGGAACAGTTTGGGCTGCAGGGTCTTTTGGTAATGCAGGAAGCGGACATGGCACTTGGTTGGCTTTAATTCGTTCGCCAGACTCTCCTAATGGAGTTCAATCTTCCAATCAGATTCAGATAAGCACTTCGGTTTTTCCAAATCCCGTGTTAGCGCAAATTCAAGTAGAGTTTGAACTAACCAAAAGCACTTTAATGAATCTAGAATTGGTGGATACTCAAGGCAAATTGGTTCGCCTCATTCTAAGAGACCGTCTAAAAGCTGGAAAAAATAGACTTTCGTTTAACGGAGAATTTCTGTCACCAGGAACCTACTTCTTGATCGGTAATTCTGAGTCTACACAGCTATTCAGCAAGAAACTGATTAAGCAATAGATTGAGAAAAAGGACTCTCATTCTGGTATTATTTGCTGTTGCTCTCGGACTGGGAGTTTGGAATTATACCTATAGGCCCGTAGTACTAGAACAATCACCTCTAATTCTCGGTCATGGTGGAATGGGTACACGTTCCTTATTGC
>JBLHEU010000158.1:0-7445 GCA_047614525.1 Bacteroidia bacterium
CGAGCCCATGGATTAATCAACAATTCGGTTGCTCCCGCCTGACCAGCACGGTCAGAGTTTCCGGCAAAGGTTGGTATTACCAACGCTCCACTTAATAGGGCAACGAAACTTATGTTTAAAATTCTTCTCATATCACTTTTCTTCAATAGAATCAATCAGAATTAAATTTAGAAAGAGTCAAGGTCCAACTGTCGGATAGTTCCGAACCACTTGATGATTTTCTCTCCTATGTCTGGTGCATCGATGTGAATGATATACAACCCACTTGCAACCGGAATATTTTGATGGTTTTTCAAATCCCAATCTAAGGAGGTGATTGGAGAATCTTTCTTGAACTTTCTTACTAGGATACCATTTACTGTATAGATGCTAATTGTACACTCTTCTGGTAGATTAATAATCTTGATAAGATTGTCTAGCTGAGTTTCCTCATAACCAGAATTAGCGTAATACGGATTAGGCACAGCTTTAATTAAATCAAGTGCGTCTACTGCTGTTGTATTATCGTTTCTAACAGTAGAGAAATCTCCGGTTGAAAAGGTGTACATCGGAAGGTTATTATTCTCTGGTTGGGCAACGGACCAACCTGGAGAGAAATTCTGACGGTAAGGCTTAGTAACTCTCAATTCCGTCGTAACGATGTTCTCAAACATACTCCCGTTTTGCGCAAGAATTGGAACCCCTACCCACATTGCATCTTTAAATACTCTACGTTTTGCAGGGTCTCCCGGATCGAAGCTGTTTTCAGAAAGTTTACTGTAAATAAATGCTCCTTCGTCATAAGCAGGTACATCATCATCAACCTCATCTCCATTATGACCAAACACATATATGTAATGCCCACCACCAAAAATTGGGTTTACAAATGGGCTGAAAAGATCTGGATCAAAGTTGCCGTCAAACACTTCGTCTGTGGGATTCCAAATCATATCTGTTCCGTTGCTTTGAGACAACCAAGAATTCTCTCCGAAAGCCATATTCAGTCTTTCACCGGTCTCCACATTAACAGCGTATCCTGGGAACCATCCCATTCCCGTTCCGGAACCATCTGAAACTCCTTCCTTGTCAACCGATGGACTCATTCTGAGGTTAAAGCGTTCAGCATCTCCTACTGTTGGCACAATATCGTCTCCTACTTCAAGTACCGGACATCTTGTCCAGAGGTCTTTGTTGCTGGTAATTGATACATCAACACTTGCTAGGTTGTCAAGGTCGTTCAACGATTTAAACTTCTCCCACGTTGGAGACATTACGCTATCTGCATGGCTTGCTAATTTCCAAGGTGCCCATGTTCCGTTAAGTACAGTCTCATAAACCTGCTTGTCATCACCAGAATAATCACTCTGTGAAGGCCAACCAGTGTTACTTAAAGTTCCAGAACGAATCCAGTTAAGCGGGGTAGCTCCGTCAATGTCACCAATTCCTGTTAACCATAAACTAATACCTCCGTAGTTAATTCTACCATCAAGGTATCCATTACCAACTGTTTCATCACCCGGGTCAATTGATTGCTCTAAGAAGACTGAAAGTCCCCATTCTGGAATTAATTGTTCATTGCCATTTGATAAACCAATTTGCTTAGCTGCCATAACAATTGTATTACCTGAACCTGCAGGTATTTCCGGACAATCATCACCAATACATTCTAGAGACCAGTATGCATCCGTAAGGTCATCTACATCTGTAGAATCAAGCATTTTAAACACAAAGTCTGCATTAGGAAGGTTCTTTGGATCAATAACCTTGATATCTACTGGACCTCTTCCGTAATCGTAGGTAATGTCTTTTTTGCGTCCCTCAGCACTCAAAACAAGATCAAGTCTATCCTCACGGAGAAGCATTAAATCTCTTCCTCCATTTCCTTGGCCTTCCACTCTAGTCAATTGTGGACCATCGCCATAAACTGCTGAAAGTACTGTGCCTGATTGCTCTGGATCTGTTTTATGCGGAATACCAATTATTGAAACGATTGCTCCTCCAAAAGCATTTTTACGACCAGCTAGGTATGGTGTCTTCTGACCATTCAACTGTGCAGCGTCATTTTGATCGTAGGTTTCGTAATTATTGTACGAATACGCTACGGCCATGAAGTAGTACTTCTTATGGTTGACTAGCTGACGGTTGTTCGTTGCAAACTCATCTTGCGTTACTTGGAATGAGTGACGAAGTCCATCATTTGCTCCATCTACCATTTCAACAGGGATACTCGCATTCAACTCATCGGAGAATGTGAAGTTTACCAACTGTGCAATTGGCACGCCTGAAGTATCTGCGTTCTCGATATCAACCTGGACCACCAATCGTGCAACATCAGGGTTAGTCAGCTCAGAAGAAGAAACTGTAGCATCCTTTAACTGGAAAATCTGATATCCCTCAAACCTGAAAATATTGTTTTCATAAGCTGGTGGAATAAATGGGTCAATTTGAGCATAATTCTCATTAGCATTATTTGAAGATGGTGGGTTAAACAAAGTCAAAACTAACTCTCTATCTAATTCGATGATTGAAAGCTCTGGGGCATCTGGTCCATCAATGAGTACGAAGCAGTTATCAAACAGCGCTTGAGCCTTATCATCTACAATCCTTACTTTCTCTACGGATTCGAAAGGGTCACTTGCATTACTTGCTCGTGCCCAAACTACTCCTACTGTAATATCGTTAATTGCACCTGGCTCCAATGTAAATGGGCCTGCAGACTGCATAAATCTCCTATCCAGTGGTGGGTTACCAGCTGTTTGCTCGGTCCAGGTTGGTTGTGGAACTCCATTGGTACCCCATCCGCAAGGATCAGAATCTCCAGGGAACATATAACCAGCTAAAGTTCCTGCGTCACAACCACCATTAGGGTGACCTGTTTCTCCATAGCACATATCGGCTCCATCAATCCAAACACCACGCATGTAGTTGTAATAATCAGCTCCTGTGCTAGGGTCTCCTTGGATACCGCCAGCGTTGTTATGATAAACGAACCTTCTCATACCGAAACGCTCGTTATCGATTTTCCCATCGCCATAACCAACTCCAATTCCAGGATAAACAATTCCACCTTCACTCTGTGCCTGAGCAACCTCGCAATTGGTGTATAAAGGGTTATCTATTTGATCATTGTCTTGGTATGGTCCTTGGAAGAAATCTACACCAATTGCTGGTGGATTAGCTCCGTACTGTTGAGGTCCTCCTGTACCATCAACGGCAAAGCCATTGTAGCAATATCCCAAACCTCGCTGAACATCACAACCAACGTAATCATCTTCTGCAAAACCAAGATCACAATCTACCCACTGAGCAAAATATGTGTTGGTAAGTGTAAATGAACCTCTATTAATCAACTCGTAGTTGTAGAAGGTCATATCATTAATCTCATCATTTGTGGCAAAAGCAAACGCTTGTCCACGAATTTCCATGCCAATTGGATTTGCACCAGTTTCAGTATGAATATTACCCTTATCGTTGAATACCCACCATAGTGTTTCATCACCAAAAAGCTTCACATCTCTGTCTACAAGACAATCAAAATCAGTTGGATTAAGATCATAATATGGATAATCACCTCCATCTTCTGGGTTGTAGTTACCACTACCATCTGCATCATAATAAGGTGCTAGGTTGTAATCCTGACCTAAACCAATGTCTCCGTGAGCTGGCCAATCCAAAATAGACGCTGGAATACTGTATCCGGGAAAATCTGCGGCCTCATCGCAATCGGGATCATTACTACACAAGTACCATCCAACAAACTGGTCTACTTCTGTTCTTGTAATTGGGAAGAACTTGTCATATTCGGTACATTGGGTTGGACTAATTTCGGCAGTAGTTGTATTCAACGGTCCAGGCCAGAAATCATAACCAACCTGACGGAAACGAACTGCAGCAACCTTTAATTGGTTGTTAACATCAACTCCACCCATCCATAACGAACCAGCATACATTGAGTGTTTCCCAGAATTCTTAGGCACTTCGTAGCGGGCAACGCTTTGTAAATCCCACCACATATCGCCACCTGAGTGAATCATGGTTCTTACGTTGTTCAAATCTAGCTCTATAGAGGTAGAAGGAGGGGCACAATCTGCCGTGATGCCAGTTGGCCCAGCAACTTTATTGCTAGACTCTCCCAGGCCTTTTGTTTTCTCCGCGAATGAAGTGCTGACCGCACCTATAAATAGTGCGACTACAAGTAGTATTCTATGTTGTTTTGACATGACCATAATTTTTTAACTATTCCAATCAGAAGTTTAACACTACACCTAAACGAATTCTTCTCGGGCGAGAATAATTGAATGGGTTATTAACTGCAACTGCGTACAGGTCTCGGAATGATTGTTCGTCAGTTTGTGATTGTATAGTGACTTGATGCTCTGCAGCAGCAAGGAAACCATCGTCATCTGGGTTCCCTGATTTACGATATACACCAAGAATGTTTTGCGTGTTTAAGAGGTTCTGAAGATCTACGTATACATTAAGGGTAGAGCTCTTGGCCTTTTTACCCTCACTGCCCTTGGACCAGGTGATATTAAAATCCTTATCGATTCTAGCATCAATTCTAAACTGCCATGGTCTAGTAGATCCGTTAACAGAACCTTCTAGGAAGGCAGAACCACCACCAACAAGACCTGTTGTATTTGACTGACGAGAGTAAGGATTACCAGAGCCAGCTCTAACAACTGCGTTTACACCCAAATTCTGTAACCAGTTGATGGTCTTTCCTTTCTTAGTCACTGTTTTTGGTCCTGTGTACTTTTTTCCTCCAGCAAATCTATAATCGGCAGAAACAACGATGTTGTGTCTTTGATCGAAATCGAGAGGTTGAATAACTCTTAGGTTAGGAAAACCAGAATTCACAAGGTTTACTCCGGTTTCTGCACTTGAACCTGTCCCATCAGCAAACTGAAGAGTGTAAGCCACTCTTAATCTGATTCTCTTTGTTCTTCGTAAATCGTATGCTACGGTAAGACCTTTAACTGTACCAAAGTCTAAGTTTCCGAAAGTGGTGTATGTTCTAGGGTATGCTTCTGAAACACGAACAGTGGCAATCTGATTTCTCATTTCACGATAGAAACCACTGATATCAACAGAAGAACGTTTACCTATTTTTTGCTTGAAACCTACCGCGTATTCAATTGTAGTTTCTGGCTTAAGGTTTGGGTTATTAACACGGTCGTTTCTATTCTCGATAAATAGGTAATCAATCAAATCCAGTCTGTTTCCCGTAAGTGGACGTTGAGTCAACACATCATAACTAGCGTAGAAAAGTGCATCCTCAGTCATATTAAAAGAGAAAGAAATACGAGGCATTACATTAACCTGTGGCTCAAAATCTTTGAATGCTCCTGAAGAAACAGTCTCTTGTTCGGGATCAAGTAGGTAAGGAGCAATACCTGTACCTGTTCTTAATACAGAAGGGTCAGAAACTTCAACACCTTGCGCGTCATACCAAACATCTCCATCTCGGTAACCTTTAACACCAGAACCAGAAGGGTCTAGAATATCGTTTACATATACAACTGCAGAGCCAGAAATATTACCTGGGTGGTCATATTCCGATACTTCGCTTGCAGTAAGTGCTTCGTACAACAAGTAAGGGTCTTTCAGAACTTTTTGGTTTGCATCGTATCTATCAATCCTAACACCGATTCTAAAGTTCAAATCTTTGAAAGAAAATTCGTCTTGAATAAACCCGGCCATGTAAATAGGTTGAAAAGCAGCAATCTTTCTCGTGAAGTTTCCGAATTCATCTCTTTCATTGAAGAAATCATCAAAGGTTGGATTTGAATTTAACTTTTTACCTGTATGGTCAAACCCGAAGTAGTTAACCAGGTTATTACCATTATTAAGTAGTTCGTCAGCTGAGAACCAGTCAACATTAAAGAAATCTGGATCGTAAGAATCGATATCAATAAAATCTGTTCCCGCAGGATCTAGACCAAGTGCCTCACGAATTTTATAGTCAACATAATATTGTCCGTCACCAATGTTAGAGAATTCGTCATCTGCCGTGTAAAGTGGATTGTATGAAACAGTATCGGTATAATTTCCATTGGCATCGAAGTGAACAATAGGGTTTTCCAAATCTTGCTGAGCCAAGTGGCTGTTTGCATACTGACGAGTTAACGTCCATAAAGAGTATGGAGAATAGCCTACAAACGCATCCTTTCTCTGCTCATATTCGAAACCCAGAGAGATGGAGTGCTTGCCAATATCAAATGAACCTGTGGCTTGCACACGAAATTGCGTTTGGTTTGATTGACTAAAAGAGTTGTACTGCGTACCTGTGTTACTCCAAAGACCGTATACACTTCTAGGGTTGTCGCCATTTCTTAGCGCACCTCTATCCTGCTCAATTTGAGTTAAGTTCTCGTAGTTATCGTCTGCATCAGGGTTTTGGTTGTAAAACTGCTGAGTATAAGCCGAAAGGTTTGGGTTAATATCAGATGATTCAAACGTAACCAGCGTATCTCTATCCGGTCCTTGTATAAAACCAGGAAGACCAGTAACATCATCAACACCAAAACCATAAGTCTTTCGCTTGTATGTAGTGAACTTACCTACGTATCCATATTTAAAAAGGTCGTCTTTATGCTGATCGTCTTGGCTTTTTTGCTGGAAGCTAGAGTAATCCGCCTGAATACTATAGAATGCAGAACCTACAGCAGACTTTTTCTTTCTTTCTCCTTCTTCTGGAGCTTTTGGACGAAAACGTTGTTGAAACCGACCGTAAACTCTCCAAGTTTTGTTGATAATCTCTCCGTTGTTATCGAAGTTAAACAATGACCCAGAATAGCTGTAAGCACGGTTATCATTAAAATCGACCGATCCACCAACCTTTAGTGTAATGTCTGAAGGCAAATAGAAATCCAAGTTTCCAGAAGCAACTACCCCTCTTCTTCTAGTGTTTTTTCTTTGCTCAGTCCACTCTAAATCACCTTTTCTTACCAATTCAGATCTAAGCACCGAAGCGCCATCAGATGACTGAATAATAGGATTAAGACGTAAATCTTCAAGCACCTCATCCTTCAGGTAATAAGAACCAATAGCAGAAGGTCTTGGATCCTGAACATAATTAACCTCGCCCGCAAGGAAATAACCCATAATAGGCTTCTTCTTTTTACCACTAGGGTCAGTTTTATCCTTAATGCTGATAAGCGGGCCAGAAATGTTTCCAGCTACAAGATGATAGCCCTGTGGATCAAACAAGTATTGGTTACGGTCATTGTATTTAATACCACCAGAGCTAACCAGCTCAATACCGCCATAAGTAACCTGTGAAGCACCTTTTGTTGTAATCGAAATCACACCACCAGTAACATCACCATAAGCAGCTGGTATACCACCAGTAAGGATGCTTACCTGCTCATAAGCTGCCTGTGGCAAATTTCCTGAACCTCTAACCTTAACACCATCAATGTATGTATCAGTAGACCCAGAACGTGTTCCTTTTACACTACCAA